>NZ_JBBHLA010000002.1:0-518428 GCF_037572395.1 Corynebacterium sp. H130
CAAAAAACAATTGAGTATTAATGCTCTTTCACAGACCACTCCTGGCCTGCCGGCACCAACACACAACCAAAAACAAAAAATAAAAAAGTACTTGGCACACTATTGAGTTCTCAAACAACACACGCACGCATCTCTAAGATTTAACCTGAAGTTAACTCTCTTTGAAGCGGCTTGTCAGACTTTAGCGGATAACTCCTTTAGAGTCAAAATCCGTTCCAACTTGGTAACTTTTTGGTTACCTTGTCGCGCTGACCCGGATTAAGTTACGCACCATTTGACTAAAAGGCAAATTCCCTGGTCAGTGGTAGCAAGCGAGGGGCCCATCGGGCCCGTCAATCACGCGGACTGGAGTGTTGAATATTTCGGTGAGCAGCTCGTCCTGCATGATCTCGGCAGGCGTGCCGAATTCCACCACTTTCCCGTGCTTCGCTGCACAGATGTAGTCCGCGTATTTGGCCGCGAAGTTGATGTCATGCAGAACTACGACAACGGTCTTCCCAAACTGTTCTGCAGCGTTTCGTAGATGCTTCATCATCTGGACGCTGTGTGCCATGTCGAGATTGTTCAGAGGCTCGTCGAGAAGCACGTAGTGGGTTTCTTGGGCTAGGACCATCGCGACGTACGCGCGCTGTCGTTGGCCACCGGAAAGCTGATCGAGGTAGCGTCCCTCCAGGTCAGTGAGGCCAAGGAAGTCGATGTACCGGGAGATGATTTGTTCGTCGTCGCGTGTGAGACGTCCACCGGAGTGCGGGAAGCGGCCGAAACCGACGAGCTGGCGGACGGTGAGGCGGGTGATGAAGTGGTTTTCCTGCCGCAGGATTGAGACGACGCGTGCCAAATCCCTGGATTTCGCCGAGGAGACGTCCATCTGGCCGATACGAATGGCACCTTCGTCGAGGTCCAGCAGACGGCCGATCATGGTGAGTAGTGTTGACTTTCCGGCACCATTCGGGCCGACCAGGGCGGTCACTCCCCCGGCCGGGATCTCGAGTGACACAGGGCCGATCTCTACGGAAGCCGAGTACTTCTTTTTGACGTCTACGAGTTCAATCACAGTCGACCCTTTCGGAGCAAGACAAAGAGGAACACCGAACCACCGACGAGTTCGATGATGATGGACACCACGCCCTGGGCGTAAAAGATGTGGTTCATGATGAAGTAAGCCCCCGTGAGAACCAGGAACCCGCAAGCTACTGCCATCGGCAAGACCGCTCGGTGGTCGTAGGTATCAGCGAGCTGATAAGCAAGCGTTGCCACGAGGAACCCAAGGAAGGTCATCGGGCCGACGAGCGCGGTAGACACCGCCATGAGGACCGACACCGCCGTGAGGAAATAGATCGAAGCATGACGGTGATTAATCCCCAGGTTGTTGGCCAGATCCGCACCCAGCGACACAACGTTGAGCACCTTTGCTCGCACCAGAATGGCAATCGAGGCCACTGCGACCAAGCCAATCGCCAGCCAGAGGTATTCAGTCTTGGCATTTGAAATCGAGCCGAACATTCTGGCCGTCAACACATCGAATTCGCTTGGGGTGAGTAAGCGACGCATAAAAGCCGAGAGCGAGCCCAATCCACCTCCGATAATGATGCCAACTAGCAGCATGACCTGAATGTTGGCGAATCGCCCAGTGAGGAGCCAACCATAAAGCACAACGCTAAGAGCCACCATCAGCAGTACTTGAACGACAAACTGCCAGGTGCCAGAGAACGCTGCCAACCCGGAAATGCCGAGGAAGAACACCACCGAAGTTTGGATCACCATGTACAGCGCCTCGAACCCCATGATGGACGGCGTCACGATCCTGTTGTTAGTGACGGTTTGAAAAGTCACCGTGGCAATCGCCTGCGCGACAGCCACCACAGCCATCACGATCACCGCAGTCGCCCGTCGTTCGGCAATCAGCCAGAACCCGGGCGACCCGATTGGCATCGGGTTATTCCAAGCCAACAGGCCAAAGGCGAACAGTGCGCACATGGCAAGCATGCTGCCCAGGATGATCCAGTACCTGGTGCGAAGCTTGTTCGTCGCAAAGCAGCCCGAACAACGTTGGTGCATGCACTCGCCGACACACGTGCGGCAGGGGTCAAAGGGTTCGATGGGTGGGACCTCGACGGCCACATCAATGGGCGGGGTGCGACGGACTTTAAAGCGGAGCGGAAGGTTAGCCACGGCGTTGTTGCCTCACAATCAAGACGATGAACACGGCAGCGCCCAGCACCCCAAGCACCAGGGAAACAGGCACCTCGAAAGGGGCGATGATGGTGCGGCCGAGGATGTCGCAAAGCGTGACGACGCCGATTCCCAGCAGACACACCCACGGCAGGTTGCTGCGCAGATCATCACCCCGAAACATGGACACGACATTCGGCACGATCAGCCCAAGGAAGGGCAAATTTCCGACGACCACAGTCACCACTCCCGTCGCTACCGCGACAAGGCCCGTGCCGAGCAGAATGATTTTGTTGTAGTCGAGGCCAACGTTGGTGGCAATGTCTTCTCCCAGCCCGGCAACGGTGAGGCGATCGGCAAAGAAGAACACCGCAACAACCACGAGTGCGACAATCCACAACACTTCGTATTGGCCACGAAGCACACTGGTGAAGGAACCAGCGAACCAGGTGCCCAACGTTTGCAGTTTGTCCAGTTCAAGCGCGATGAAAGTGGACACCGAGCTGACCACCGCGCCCAACATGATGCCTACGATCGGCACGATGAGCGAAGACCTCAGCGTCACGCGCCGAAGGAACATGAAAAACACCATCGTTCCGATGAACGCGAAAGTGATCGAAATGATCATGCGAGGCATAAGACCTGCTTGTGGGAAGAAGATCATGGCGAAAAGCAACCCGAGTCCTGCCCATTCCGTGGTGCCGGTGGTTGTTGGTTCCACAAATCGGTTTTGTGTCAGCAGCTGCATCACCAGGCCACACATCGCCATCGCAGCTCCCGCCAATACGAGAGCAAGGGTGCGTGGGACGCGCGTAATCGCGAAGATTTCCATTCCCCGGTCGTTTCCCAAAATGTCGTAGGCGCCGACGAACAAGGAGAGGACAAGAAGTGCCCCGATGCTGGCGATGCCAATGAGAAGGCGCCAATCGAGGAGCTTGCCTCTAGTGGCATGGATGCGGGTTGCCGTCATGAAGGTCCTTTCGGCGGTGTACATGCAAAGTGGCCACGCCTTCTCCTGAAGTAGCGTGGCCTGCGTGTTATGGGAAGTTAGCCCTTGAACGCCTTAGCGATCGAGTTGAAAATCTCGATGTGGGTCTGGATGCCGTCATTGGTGTAGGTATCCGCTGGCAGGAAGATAACCTTGCCCTGCTTCACAGCCTCAACGTTCTGCAAAACTTGGTTTTCCTTGAGCACAGTTTCTGCAGGGCGGAAGCCTTCCTTCTTGCTTGCTGACGTACCCGCGTCGCGGTCCAGCACGATGATCCAGTCAGGGTTAGACTGTGCGATTGCTTCCACAGAAACTTCGTCGCCCATGTGGTTGTTCGAGCCGTTTTCAATTTCGAGTGCTGGATCCCAGCCGAACAGGTCAAACATTGGGCCCACGGTGCGTCCCTTGGTTGGGGCGATGTAGCCGAATGCGCCACCGGAGACGTTGACTGCCATGACCTTGTCACCTGGCTTGTAGGAATCCTTGACAGCCTTGATCGACTCGTCGAGCTCCTTGTTCAGGGCTTCGGCGTCCTTTTCCTTGCCGAAGATCTTGCCCAAAGCCGTGGTTTCACGCTTAAGTTCCTCATCGATCGGCTTGTCAGGACGCACGTCGAAGTTCAGGTACGCAGCATCTGGGGTCAGCTTCTTCACTTCCTCTTCGTGATTCAGGAAGCGCTGGCCGCCAAGGACCAAATCAGGCTGGGCGGCAACCAGGTTCTCCAGGTTTGGTTCGCGGTGGGAGCCAAGGTCGAGCGCCTTGTCATCCTTGCTGTAGGAGATCGTTGCCGGAATGATCGGCTTCGGCGCAGCCTTGACCTCAATCCCCCAGTCCTGCAGGGTTTCCATGTTGCGGTTTGCCAGGGACACAACCGATTTTGGTGGCGACGGCACATCGTGGGTGCCAAGGTTGTCCTCAATTTGAACAGTCTTGGAGGCTTGCTCCCCCTTAGCCTGATCAGCGGATCCCCCGCCACACGCGGTCAGAGCGAAAGCTGCAGCCGTGACGACGGCTACCGTACGGAATCGAGATGAAAACAAGTGACGGTTCCTTATGGTTCGTGGACTATTGTCCCGTTAACAAATGTAAGCCTTGCCTAAGTAAGGTTAGGGTAACATAATGCCGCGATAATTACGCAAAACGGGTGTGATCTAATTGGGAACCGGCGGGTGTGAAAAAAGAAAGAGGGTATCCGTTTCCCGGATACCCTCTCTTGCGCTGTGCGTTTACTTACGGAAGAACTCCGCTGCGGACTCGAACAGCTTCATGTCGTATTCGCCTGGCACGTTCTTGTACGTAGAGGCGGAGATACGCTCGGAGTGGCCCATCTTGCCCAGCACGCGGCCGTCCTCGGACATGATGCCCTCCAGCGCGAACAGTGCGCCGTTCGGGTTGTGAGCGATGTCCATGGATGGGTTGCCAGCAGCGTCGACGTACTGGGTCGCGGCAGCAGCCTGCAGACGTGCCCACTGAGACTCTCCTGCGGTGATGCGGCCTTCACCGTGGGAAATCGGCACGGCAAAAACGTCACCGACATTAACCTTGGACAGCCATGGCGAGTTGTTATTCACCACGCGCACCCGGGAGATGCGGGACTGGTGGCGGCCGATGTGGTTGAAGGTCAGGGTCGGGGTCTCGGTTCCCGGCTCGGAAATCTGGCCAAATGGCACCAGGCCCAGCTTGATCAGCGCCTGGAAACCGTTGCAGATGCCGAGGATGAGGCCGCCGCGGTCGTCGAGAAGCCCTTGTACACCGGCGGTGAGGGCTGGGTTGCGCAGGAAGGAGGTGATGAACTTCGCGGAGCCATCTGGCTCGTCGCCACCGGAGAAGCCGCCTGGGATGAACAGCATCTGGGACTCGGCGAGGGCTGCGGCCATGCGGTCGACAGACTCGGCGATGTCTTCTGGGGTACGGTTGCGGACCACGAGGATGTTGGCGTCGATCTCGGCGCGCTGGAGAGCGCGGGCGGAGTCATATTCGCAGTTGGTGCCCGGGAAGACAGGGATCAGCGCGGTTGGACGCGCACCGCCGAAGGTCGGCTTGGCAGCGGCAACGGTAGTGGCACCGGTGACCTCTACTGCACCGGACTGTGGCACAGAAGTTGGGTAGATCGGCTCGAGGGTGCCCATGTGCGCAGCCTCAGCATCCGCGAAGGAGATGGTGGTGCCACGGTAGGTGAAGCCACCCTCAGCGGTGGTGCCGAGAAGCTTGCCGACGGTCGGTTCCCCTGCCCACTCCAGGACGAAGGAACCGTACTCGTATTGGTACAAGTCGCCCATGGCGACTTCGTCTTCGAAGGTGAAGCCGATTGCTTCGCCGAGGCCCATCTTCAGCACGGCTTCCGCCACGCCGCCGAAGCCTGGGGTGTACGCGGAGACAACCTTGCCGGAGCGCAGCAGCTCGGTGACGGTCTTAAAGTTGGCCAGCAGGGATTCAGCGGTTGGCAGGCCTGCAAGTGCAACATCCGTGCCAAGCTCAGGAGACAGCAGCGTCACCTTGTGGCCAGCAGACTTGAAGTGGTTCGGGACCATGTTGCGGGCGTCATCATGGCTGACGGCGACGGAGACCATCGTCGGCGGAACATGCAGCTCTTCGAAGGTGCCGGACATGGAGTCCTTGCCACCGATGGCGGCGACGCCCAAACCGAGCTGCGCCTTGATCGTGCCGAGCAGCGCGGCAGTTGGCTTGCCCCATGCCTCAGCGGAGCTCATGCGCTCGAAGTATTCCTGGAAGGACAGGTAGGTCTCCTCGAAGGAGGCGCCGGTGGCGATCAGCTTGGCCACGGACTCGACCACCGCGAGGTACGCGCCGTGGTATGGGCTGGCCTCGGTGATGTATGGGTTGTAGCCCCAGGACATGACGGAGCAGTTGGTGGTCTCCCCCAGCACCGGCATGGTGTTAGCCATTGCCTGGATCGGGGTGGCCTGGCGGGAACCGCCGAATGGCATGAGGACGGTGCCGGCGCCGACGGTGGAGTCGAAGCGCTCGGAAAGGCCCTGCTTGGAGGCCACGTTCAGGTCGGCGGCCATGCTGAGGAAGGACTCCTTAAAGTCCTCAGAGGTTGCCCACTCACGGGCAGCGCCATGCCAGTCACCAGCCGGGGCAACTTCTGCCACGACGTGCTTCTTCGCGCCGTTGGTGTTCAGGAACTCGCGAGACAGGTCCACGATGGTGGTGCCGCGCCAGTTCATGCGCATGCGGCCGGAGTCCGTCACCTCTGCAACGACCACGGCATTGAGGTTTTCTTCGTTGGCCAGCTCGATCAGCTTGTCGGCGTCCTTCGCTTCGACCACGATGGCCATGCGTTCCTGGGACTCGGACAGCGCGAGCTCGGTGCCGTCGAGGCCTTCGTACTTCTTTGGCACGGCGTCGAGGTTGATCTCGAGGGAATCGGCAAGCTCACCAACGGCAACTGAAACGCCACCTGCGCCGAAGTCGTTGCAGCGCTTGATCAGGCGGGAGAAGTCGCCGTTGCGGAACAGACGCTGCAGCTTGCGCTCCTCTGGAGCGTTACCCTTCTGCACCTCGGCACCCGCGGTAGAGAGGGATTCGACGGTGTGCTTCTTGGAGGAACCGGTTGCGCCACCGATGCCGTCGCGACCGGTTGCACCGCCGACCATCACCACGAGGTCGCCAGCAGCAGGCACTTCACGACGCACATTGGCCGCCGGAACACCTGCGACTACTGCACCCATTTCGAAGTGCTTGGCCACATAACCTGGGTGGTACAGCTCATCCACGATGCCGGTGGCCAGACCAATCTGGTTGCCGTAGGAGGAGTTGCCAGCCTGTGCCACGCGCGCGATGGTCTTCTGTGGCAGCTTGCCTGCGCGGGTGGTTGTCTCCAGCGGGTTGCCGGAGCCGGAAAGACGCATCGCGCCGAAGACGTAGCCTCGACCGGAGAGTGGGTCACGAATCGCGCCACCGATGCAGGTAGCAGCGCCACCAAATGGCTCAATCTCGGTTGGGTGGTTGTGCGTTTCGTTCTTGAACAGCAGCAGCCAAGGCTCTTCCTTGCCGTCTACGGTGATGTTCACGTGTACGGTGCAGGCGTTAATTTCCTCGGATTCGTCCAGCGCATCGAGCTTGCCGGTCGCGCGCAGGACCTTGCCAGCGATAGTGCCCATGTCCATGAGGGTGACTGGCTTGGTGCGGCCAATGGATTCGCGAGCTGCGAGGTAGTCCTGGTACGCAGCCTCAACTGCAGGCTCGCCAAAGGTGATGTTGTCCAGCACCGTCTCGAAGGTGGTGTGACGGCAGTGATCCGACCAGTAGGTATCGATGACCTTGAGTTCAGTAATTGTTGGGTCGCGGTCCTCGGAGGCAAAGTAGTCGCGGATCAGCATCGCGTCGTCGGCGTCCATGGCAAGACCGTGGCCGGCCACGAAGGCGGGCAGGTCTTGATCAGAGAGCTTGGTAAAGCCGGTGAGCTTCTCGACGTCCGCAGGCGACTCGACGGTCATCGTGAGGGTTTCCGGCAGGTCAAGGGATGCTTCGCGGCACTCGACCGGGTTGATTAGGCCCTTGCGCATTGCCTCTGGGATCTCGCCGTCGACGGCGTAGAGAACCGCGGTGCGCACAACTGGGCGTTCCTTTTCAAAGAGGAACTGGATGCACTGCGCGGCGGAGTCAGCGCGCTGGTCGAACTGGCCTGGAAGTGGCTCGACGGCTAGGACATTGCCGGAGATGCCAGCTTCTTCGAGGGAGGCGTAGGTGTTGTCGACCTGAGGCTCGGAAAGTACCAGCTTAACGGCGGTGTCGAACTCCGCATCGGTCGTGCCTTCGACGTCGTAGCGATTAAGCAGGCGCACCTTGACGCCATACTCCTTCGACAGGGCCGCTGCGTGCCCACCTTCGCGATTTTCGACGTACACGCGCTGAACCATCGTGCCTCCATTGTGATCGGCTTTAACTAGTCCCCACCAGCGTATTGGGTGGAGTTGTCCGATACCAATTCTAAGGGTTCTTTTCAGTGGCGAAGAACGCCCTGTATTGCACATTGCCCCTTGTGCTGATCCCTGAGAGTTGAATGCAATGTATTCAACCTTTGACAACTGGGAGGCCGAGCATATGGCAACAATGACAGTACGAATGAACGAGGCCGATGCCGAGCTGGTCAGGAAGTTTGCAGCCTTTGAAGGCATGACCATTTCTGATTTTGCGCGCACAGCAATTATGGAAAAGATCGAAGATGTCTGCGATCGCGAGGAGCTGCGAACCGCTGTTGCGGCAGACACTGGAGAACGGTTCAGAATCGATCAGATACTCGACGAACTTTCATGAGCTCGCATCGGTTCAGGGTCGAACTTACCGCGCATGCCTGTAAGCAGCTTCGCAAGATGAACCGCTTCGACGCCAAAATATTTGCTGCCTGGATCAAAAACAATCTGGAGGGGTGCACGGATCTCCGCGCATGGGGAAAGGCACTGCCTGCCAACCGATCCGGCGAGTGGCGATACCGCGTGGGCGCATACCGCATTCTCGCACTCATTCACGACGAAGTAATCACCATTGAGGCGTTTTCGATAGGCCTCCGGAAAACGATTTGCGATTGAACGCACAAAGCCCCCAACCTGTTTTACCAGGTCAGGGGCTTTAGCTGTGGAGCCGCCGGGAATTGAACCCGGGTCCTACGTCACCTCGCCAGGGCTTCTCCGTGCGCAGTTCGCGCGGAATCTCTACTCGGCCCTCCGGATCGGTCGAACACGTCCGGATGATGAGCCCAGTTGTCAGTAAGTGTCCTTGTTCGCCCTGTCAACGCAACGAACAAGCAAGTTCCTCTAAGTCGATGCCGAGGTCCAGGTCAGGAACCTACCTGGTTCGGCAGACACGCAAGTCGCTGATTAGGCAGCGAGGGCGTAGTCGCGCTGAGTATTCTCTGCGCTTATTTATTGCTACGACGCTTACGGTGGTCTCTAGCCTGCACCGGCACGCTTCCCCTGGCTCAATATACGCAGTCGAAACCAAAATCGACCCCATATCCCTACCGCGAGAAGCAGCGGTAGGATTTTCCTACTTTACACGGTCAGCGAGCCATTTAGCAAGCACATGCGCATGGTTACGTTGACGGTCTTTTGAGGCGTAAACCAGGGTGAGTTCCTTCGATCTCGCTAGCTCGATGAGTGCTTGGACATCGGCGTCGTCAAGCGAAGCGTCGAGCTCGTCGCGGTATCGGCGGGCAAATTCGTCCCAGTCTCCGCCAGCGTGCACCCACTGGCGCAAGCTTGACGACGGCGCCGCCCCTTTTGCCCACAGCGCTGGCGCGAAGTCTTGTTTCGCGATTCCGCGCGGCCACAGGCGGTCAACGAGGACAAAGGTCCCTTCCCCGAGTGGGAGGATGTCATGAATTTTCTCTACGCGCACGCTGCACCCTCAGAATTTCTTTGATCACCAGGACAAGCCACGCTGCAAAGGCAGCCAAACCAATGATGCCGGTCGCGTTGTACAGAACTGAGCTGATGGCTTCTGCTTGCTCCACCGGAATGTCATTGAGTGGGCCGAAAAATGTTTTCGATTCGACAGTGTCGCCGGCGTCGGGCATGGTCAGGATGGATGTGTAGGTCCCAAGGAATCCAAGGACCCAAGTGACAACTAGCCACTCGTGGTTCGGCGACTTCGTTTTAGGGAGACCGATCGAGAAGACTAGCAAAATCAGGTATGCGACGTGGTAGATGAGGAATCCACCGAGCATCAAAAGGAACAGAATCCATCCGCCGTTTTGCCCCAGCATCCTGCCCAGGAAAATCAGCGGAGGCGTAAAAACTGCGGCCAAAGTGTTGAGGAGAACAAAAAGTTGGCGCGTTCCCACTTGAAGACTCCTTAGGCGTTGATCCCCTTGATCTTGCGCCCGAGTTCGCGGGTGATTTCGCGTTCCTCGGTGCGTCGTTTGATGTCTTGGCGCTTGTCGTAGTCTTGTTTACCCTGCGCAAGGCCGAGCTCTACTTTGAGTTTGCCATCTTTGAAGTAAAGAGACAGCGGAACGAGGGTTTTCTTGCCGTCGCGAACCTTGCCCATGAGGGAGTCAATTTCGTGTCGGTGCAGCAGTAGCTTGCGGTTGCGTCGCGGGGTGTGGTTGGTCCAGTGCCCTTGGGAGTATTCCGGGATGTAGAGCGCGCGGAGCCACACTTCCCCATCGTCGATGGTTGCGAAGGCGTCCACGAGAGAGGCTTTGCCTTCGCGCAGCGACTTGACCTCGGTTCCGACGAGCTGGATGCCTGCTTCGTAGGTCTCGAGGATCGTGTAGTCATGCCGAGCCTTGCGGTTCGTGGCGATGACTGGATTATTAGTCGCCTTTTTCTTCTTTGCCATAACAAAAATAGAGCCTACCGGGAAGCGGTAGGCTCTAGGAAATTTACTTGCGGACGTACAGTCTCAAGGTGATTTGCGCCGTGAGCGCTGCGAAGACCAGGCCGATCAGCGCAACCACTGGCGCCACGACCCAGATGTCCGAGTTGGTCACTGGGGCGATCAGCTGGGCGTCGTAAAGCCCGTGCAGTGCCGGATCGAGCACGAACCGCTTGCCAAGGTACAGGCCGAGCACCGAAGCGATTGAGCCAAGGAAGGTGGCAACTACTGCCTCGAGCACGAACGGCGCCTGCGTGAACCAGCGGGATGCGCCGACCATGCGCATGATGGTCATTTCTTCGCGACGGCTAAAGGCAGCAATCTGGACCATGTTCGCGATCAGGAAGATCGCGGCGATCGCTTGGATGGCGGCGACGAGGAAGGTCGCGTTACGGATCGCATTGAGGTTGTCGGTGGCGCCACGCAGGTCATCGATCTGGTCAAGCACGCCGTCAACCTGCTTCAGGTCGCGAACCTCGTCGATGGCCTCGTTCTTCAGCGGATCCTTCAGACGCACGTGCAGCGCGGCCGGCAGCGCATCAGGAGAGGTCTCCTGGACCAGCACGGGATCGGTTTCCTGGAACAGCTTCACAAAGCGCTCGTAGGACTCCTGGCGGTTGCGGAACGTCACCGACTCCACACCCTCGTGCTTCTCCAGCTTTTCCTTCACCTCTTTGCAGCTTGCCGACGAGCAGTCCTTATCTCCCGCGGAGATTTGCTCATCAAACTGCACGATTACCTCAACGCGGTCGAGGTAGATCTCCTTGGTTCGCTCCGTCATCCCCGTCACCAGGAAACCGGTAGCGAGCAGCGCCAGCGAAATGGCGGTGGTGATGACCAAGGCGATGGTCATGGTGAGGTTGCGTCCCAGACCTTGGAAAGCTTCGCGGAATACAATTCCTAGTCGCATTTTAACGCCCCTCTCCGTACACGCCGTGTGCTTCGTCGCGGACAAGCTTGCCCATGTGCAGCTCGATCACACGGCGACGCATGTTGTTCACGGCCTGCGCATTGTGAGTGGACATCACAACAGTGGTGCCCAACTTGTTGATGCGGTTGAGCAGCACCATGATGTCCTGCGAGGTGTCCGGGTCGAGGTTGCCTGTTGGTTCGTCGGCAAGCAGCACGAGCGGTCGGTTGACGAAGGCACGCGCGATAGCCACGCGCTGTTGCTCGCCGCCGGACAGCTCACTCGGCATACGGTTAGCCTTGGCGTCCAGGCCAACCATTTCCAGGGTCTCCATCACGGACTTTTCGATCGTGCGCTTTGGACGGCCGATAACCTCCAAGGCGAACGCCACATTTTGGTAAACGTTCTTCTTCTGCAGCAGGCGGAAGTCCTGGAACACATAACCGATGTGCTGGCGAAGCTTGTTCACCTGACCGCCACGCAACTTGTTGACGTGGAAGTCCGACACGTACACATTGCCCGAGGTGGGTACTTCCTCCTTCAGCATCAGCTGTAGAAACGTCGACTTACCCGAGCCGGATGGGCCGATGAGGAAGACAAACTCCCCCTTCTCGATCTCTACCGAGATGTCATCGAGCGCCGGGCGGGTCGACGTTTTGTACGACTTTGTCACGTGGTCGAATCTAATCACACCAGCAACAGTAGTTGACTTTTCTACCGTTGGAAACTTTTGTTGTGATTCTTGTGGGTTGGGATTGCGGTTGTATTCGCGTCAAACCCGCGGTCCGGAACCCGCTTAACCGAGGTCAGTGTTCGAGTCGACGGTCTCATCCGGAAGCGACGACCTGCGAAAAGCGGGTTCGGCAACGCGGGATTACGGGTTATGCACTCATTCATTTGGACGCGGATATCTGTGCACATCCAAGAACCCAGAGCTCTAGCCTGATTGTGCTACTCGTAGCAGGGCCTCCCGACGCTTGTACGCATTTTTGATGTCGACGAGCAATTCACCGCTGGCAATTCCACGCCACGATGCACGAATCATCGTAAAACCGGCGTTAAGGATTGCTTTTTCCCGCGCCCGCTCACGCAGCAGCACGTCGCGTGTCTCTTCATCGTCTCCCTCATACTTCGATTGGCCGTCGACCTCAATGTTGAGCCAGTTGTCTGCCACGAAATCGAGCCGGTATTCGCCCTCCGGCGTACACACTTCTACCTGCTGCTCCAGCCTCTTCACCAGACCAGACTGCACAATCACCGCCTTGGCGAACGACTCCGCGACACTTTCCGACAGCGGACTCGCACATTTCAGCACCCGCTGCACTTTGCGTATTCCGGCGACGCGCCCCATCGATTCCATTTTGAGTCGAAGCGAGTGGAGGCTGGTGTTCTCTGGTCGTCGCAAATAACCCTCGACGGCTACAAGTCCGTCTGCGAACGTACCAAACCGACACTGATCTATTACAGTTCGCCGCAGCCAGGTGTAGCGCAGCCCATTACTTTCTATGATGTCAGCCTCGGGAATATGGATCTGCTTCATCACCACCCCCTTCGGCCAATACTTACGGCCCCGCAACTTCGCTCCTCCTGTGACCGCAGCCATCGCCGGTGCTTCATGTTCAATCAGCGGAATGTCCCACAGCCGACACGACGACTTCGCAATCAACACACTCGTGCGCAGGGACACGCCCACTGCGATGGTGCGCAATCGGTCGCGTCGCCATGCCGGCAGTTGCTCCCAATCTTGCCGACGCGCATAGAAGTGCCCGTGGACCTGGGAATATTCCCCTTTCGCTTTCGCTGTCCAAAACTCTTGATTGCTCGCAGGCTGCGTGCGAGCATCGATGATCTCGATTTCGTCCCCCCAGACGTGCATATCAATAGTGTGCCCCGGACGATTAGGAGGCGCCACTCGAAATGCCCGCCCTCTCATTCCCTCCGCGCTATCGAACCCGCTTTACCGAGGTCACTCGAGGCCGAGTATCCGAACCCCACTCGTCGCGACCTGCGACAAGCGGGTTCCATACCGCGGGGTGCGCGATTTGAATACACGGCCCAGCAGCTTTACGACGCCCGGTCCCACCCCAGCCTGCAGCAACGCACAATCCCGCGCCATGAATCCCGCTTTAAGCTGGTCCAGCTCCACCAACTCCCCAACCCCACAATGTCGCGACCTCCGAAAAGCGGGGTCTTTAGCGCGGACTCGACGCAAACACCACAGCAGCGCTACAACGGCCTACTGTTCAGACATCCGCCACCGGATTCCCGCCTCGAGGAAACCGTCGATGTCGCCATCAAGTACCTTCGATGGGTCGTTGACCTCGTACCCCATCCGAAGGTCCTTCACCATTTGGTATGGGTGCAGCACGTAGGATCGCATCTGGTTGCCCCAGGATGCGTTGCCACCAGCACCCAAAGCATCCATCTCAGCGCGCTCTTCCTGACGCTTGCGTTCCAGGAGCTTTGCCTGCAGCACGCGCATTGCCGACGCCTTGTTCTGAATCTGCGACTTCTCGTTCTGACAGGTGACCACGATTCCAGTTGGGATGTGGGTGATGCGTACTGCGGAGTCCGTGGTGTTCACCGACTGGCCACCTGGACCGGAAGAACGGTAGACGTCCACACGGATGTCGGAATCAGGCACGTCGATGGAGTCCGTCTGTTCCACCACCGGCAGCACCTCGACCTCAGCAAAGGAGGTCTGACGGCGGCCCTGATTATCAAAAGGAGAAATTCGGACGAGGCGGTGCGCGCCTTGCTCCACGGAAAGCGTGCCGTACATGTACTCACCGTGAACCACGAAGGTCGCAGACTTGATACCGGCTTCTTCTGCATAGGAGATGTCGTAAATGTCGACCTTATGGTCGTTCTTCTCGGCCCAACGCACGTACATGCGCATCAACATTTCTGCCCAGTCTGCAGCATCCACGCCACCAGCGCCGGAACGGATGTTGATCACAGCTTCGCGGGCGTCGTACTCGCCGGAAAGCATGGTTTTCACTTCGAGAGCAGCGATGTCATCGCGCAAGGAGGCCAACTCTTCGTCGGCAAGCTCGGTGCCCTCGCCCTCTTCTTCGGCAAGCTCGTACATCACAGGCATGTCTTCCAGGCGCTGACGCAGGGACTTCAGCTTGCGCAGGGACGCCTGCACTGATGACAGCGAGGAGGTGACCTGCTGGGCGACGTCCGGGTCGTCCCACAGTGAAGGGTCGGAGGCCTTTTGTTCGAGCTCGCGCACCCTGTCAGACATTTCCGCTGGATCCATCACCTTTTCAATACTGGTGAGGGTCGCTTCAAGCTGGTCAAGTTCTGCAGAAATCTCCGGGCGCATAGGCACCTATATTACTTGGAAGCAAAGTGGTCGACCACGATCACCCCGATCAGGACCACCATAAAAGCAGTGGCGCCGAAAGACATTATGACTGTGAGGAGCGCCCCCATTCCTTTATCTCCGGGCCCATTTTCCCACGTGCCATAGGTAGTGAGGAAGCTCAGGGATTCCGCCCACCACAAGATAATGATTTCACTGCCACGCCCCTTGAGCGCCCACATAAGTAACGCGAAGCTGCCTATCCCAAGCATCCAGGGCATGTTGTCTTCCCAGTTCCCCCACCTTCCTGACATATCAAAGGCAATCGCGAGGCCAGCCGCCGCCACCCCTGTGAGCAGCGCACAACAGATCAGCAACAGATTCCGCTTCGCGCTCGGAGGCGACTTCTCACTGTTTTGCAGCATGACAACGGCAGCCGTGACGCCGACAGTTAACAACGCAGCTGGAAAGATCATGGTTCCTCCGCCCCCATCATAGAATGAATGCCATGACTGTCCCACAGAATCTCAATGACATGATCGACGCACTGACCAAGACTTTCGTCATCGCTCACGATCAGGATTCCGACGAACATCTCGCCCAGGCCCTCGTCTTCAATGCTGGCCGCCTCGCGTGGCGTATGCGCGAAACCGGCGTGACCACCGAACAAAAGACCAGCGTGTCCGATGTTGTGACGGAGGCTGACAAGGCTGCCGAACGTTTCGTCTCCGGCGCTCTCGAGGCATTGCGCCCGGAAGATGGCATCCTCGGCGAAGAGGGAGCGTCCCGCCCCGGCACCTCCGGTCGCACCTGGGTCATCGATCCGGTGGACGGCACCTACAACTTCTCCCAGGGCTCTGACTACTGGTGCTCCGCACTTGCGCTCGTTACTGGCGATCCTGAAAACCCATCTGAGCTCCATTTCGGGGCGGTGCACCGACCAGCCATGGGGTACACCTGGTTTGGGGGTCCAAACATTGCGACCACGAGGGATGGCAAGGCCGTCGAGAAGCTAGGCGAGAAAGCGCTAGCTGAGGTGGGACTCGGCACGTACCTGCACCCCACTTACCTCGTTCAGGAGCCTGTTCGGGCGGCGTGGCAGACGATTGCCGAAAAGGTCGCTGCGCTGCGCATGCTCGGTGCCGGGTCGGTGGATTTGGGTAGCGTGGCCGATGGTTCTTTGGGCTTGTGGTTGCAGCACACTGTGCACAGTTGGGACTGGCTGCCAGGTCGTGCGCTCGTGGAAGGCGCTGGCGGTAAGGCCGTCAAATTTGATGCTGGCGGAGTCACGTGGTGCCTGGCCGGTAATGAAAAAGCCGTGAATGAGGCCCTTGCCCTGTTCTAAGCTGGATGCATGTATGCAGAAGACCTCGCCCTTGCGCTAGAACTGGCAAACATTGCTGACAAGATCACCCTCGAGCGTTTCGAGGCCTCTGACCTGCAGGTTAATTCCAAGCCGGACCTGACCCCCGTGTCCGACGCGGACCTGGCTGTAGAGGAAGCTCTCCGCGAGCGGCTCGCCACCGACCGCCCAACCGATGCGATTCTCGGCGAAGAATTCGGCGGGAACGCGGTGCTTGAGGGGCGCCAATGGGTGATCGACCCCATCGACGGCACCAAGAACTTCGTGCGCGGCGTCCCCGTGTTCGCCACCCTGATCGCCTTGCTTGTCGACGGCCAACCCGTCGTCGGCGTCATCTCCGCACCGGCCCTTGCGCGCCGATGGTGGGCATCCGAAGGCTCCGGCGCATGGCGGAGCTTTAACGGTGGCTCCCCCAAGAAACTCGCTGTTTCTGCGGTCTCCGAGATCGCTGACGCTTCCGTCTCCTTCTCTTCCCTGGACGGCTGGCGCGATCGAGACCTGCGCGAAGGCTTCATCAAACTCGCCGACGACACCTGGCGACTCCGTGGCTTCGGCGACTTCTTCTCCTACTGCCTCGTAGCCGAAGGCGCCGTCGACATCGCGGCCGAACCGGAGGTCTCGCTCTGGGACCTCGCTCCCCTATCCGTGCTGGTCACCGAAGCCGGTGGCCGCTTCACCTCGCTCGCCGGCGAGGATGGACCGCACGGCGGCGACGCGATTGCCACCAACGGGCTGCTTCACGACGCCACCCGCAACTACCTACGCTAGGTAGAACCCAGCTCCGGTTCCACCCTGCGCATTCAGGTGCGCGAGAATGACATCAATCGGGGTGGACAGAGTTGGCATATGCAACGGCCCCTGCCAAGGGGTCGTGCATGCACCGGCAGGAACGACAGGGTTGCCACCGGAAACGACTCCGATCAAACGATCGCCAAGCATCATCGGTGCGCCAGAATCACCCTGCATTGCGCACACCTGGGAGTTGTACGCATCCCACGCTGGACCACACGTAAAGCCCGTGGCAACACCTTTCTTGCACAGATTCTGCATCGGAGCAGCCTGCCCGCCGATGGCATTGATGGTCACGCCACCATACGAACGGGTCACCTGGGCCTTTTCATTGAACTGAATCAGCGCAAAGTCCTTTTCAGGAACAACCTGCACAATGTGGCCTGCCACTCCAGCATTCCGAGCATCAGCGGAAAACACCGGCGCGCCCACCGAACCACAGTGTCCCGCAGTGATACCAACCTTGTTTCCCTGCTGATCAAAACCCGAAACCGCAAGGGTGCACATCTTGTCCCCGCCGATAAAAATCGGGGTACCTGGACCAAAGAGGGCCTGCCCCGCCCCCTCGTGAGCACGAGACTCGTTAGGAATATCTGGAGCATTGAACCAGCTACCAGGAACTCGGTGCAGCACTGGACCGAGATGCTGGGCCATCACTTGAGCTTGCGGGTCGGTACGCCAGTGGTAATTAGGGCCATCAACCAGGCCTTCAAACGTCGCTGGAGCTGCTTCATACGCTTGAGCCTGGCCTGCACCTAACAGCAGCGTAACCGCTGCAAGAGACGAACCTACAAGTGCACGAACAGAACGCTTCGAAGTCATAACTCACGAACTTTCCCAATGGACAATTACTACCTGCACCACCCTACAAGATCTGTTACAGATGTGACAGGTGTGATTTGATGATGCGACGCTTCCAGCAATCCTGTCATGGTTCGATGCCCTGCGGGGCCAGTTACCCCCGTTCGTGGAAAAACATCCCGTATTTGGACCAGATTTTCCGGAAAAGCCCAGGATAATCTGCCCAAATGGGGGAAAGATTTCCCTTCTGGACAAAAAGATCCCCCATTCAGACAATCCCACCTGGGAAAACACCAGGCAAGCAGTCCAAATGGGGGAAAGATTTCTACTGGATTTCGAGAAGTGGCTGGCCCCCCTGGACAGGATCGCCAGGCTGCACGTGAATTGCGGTCACGGTGCCCGCGTTTGGCGCGGTGATTTCGGTTTCCATCTTCATGGCTTCGAGGACGAGAACGACCTGTCCGGCTTCGATGGCGTCGCCTTCTTCAACGAGAACCTTGAATACGGAGCCCGCCAGTGGCGCGGTCACGGCGTTGAGGGACGTGCCGGAGACCTTGGCGTTTGCTGGCTCGGAGTGTTGTGCGCCTACGCCACCGAACACGATCGGAGCGAGGGTGCGCTGCTCTTCTTCTACCTCGACGTCGACGCTGTAAGCGACTCCGTTGACGGTCACTTTGAGTTTCATGATCTTCCTTAGAGTTGCTGTGCTCGGGTCTGGACGGCTTGGCGGCCCTGGGCAGCCCAGGTGCGGTGGCGCGAGAACTTCACGGCCTTGATCTTGCCGCGGTTGCCCAGGTAGGCGGAGACCGCTGCGCTGATCGCCATGAGGACGTCCTCTGGGATTTCCTGATCGGAGCGCTTCTTCAGCTCAGCAAGCTCGGACTCGACGGCGTCGAGTCGCGTGGCTAGCGAAGCTACGAGCTCCTGGAGTTCTTCATTAGTCATGGCAATCCTTTAGGCAGGTCCGAGGCCGTGCTTCTTGGCTGGGCGAGTCGTGCGCTTGTTTGCAAGAACTTCCAGTGCCATGGCAACTTCTGCTCGGGTGTCGGCTGGGTCGATGATGTCGTCGACAAGCCCGCGGGAAGCGGCCATGAATGGCGTGGAGAAGGTGTCCTTGTACAGCTGGACCAGCTCGGCGCGCTTGGCCTCTGGGTCCTCAGCGTTCTCGATTTCCTTGCGGAAGACGACGTTGACGGCGCCGTCGGCACCCATCACGGCGATCTCTGCGGTTGGCCATGCGAAGACGCGGTCGGCGCCGAGGTCCTTGGAGCACATGGCCAGGTGTGCGCCGCCGTAGGACTTGCGCATGACCACGGTGATCTTTGGAACCGTCGCGGAGGAATAAGCGTAGAGCATCTTGGCGCCGTGGCGGATGATGCCGCCGTGCTCCTGAGCAACGCCCGGCATGAAGCCAGGGACGTCCACGAAGGTGAGCAGTGGGATGTTGAAGGCGTTGCAGAAGCGGATGAACTGGGAGCCTTTGTCGGAGGAGTCGATGTCCAAGACGCCGGACATGACGTTTGGCTGGTTGGCGATAATGCCTACCGTGCGGCCGACGATGCGGCCGAAGCCGACGACCATGTTCGGTGCGAAACCTGCCTGGGACTCGAGGAAGTCGCCACGGTCGACGATGCGGGTGATGACCTCACGGACGTCGTAGCCCTTCTTGCCCTCCACTGGAACGATGTCGCGCAGAGACTCGTCAGGCTCGACGATGTAATCCGGATCCACCACTGGTGGCTCTTCAGTGTTGTTCTGTGGCAGGAAGCTTAAGAGCTTCTGCGCGATCAGGATGGCCTGCTCGTCGTCCTCTGCGATGAAGTGGATGTTGCCAGCCTTAGCCATGTGAGCGTCTGGGCCACCGAGCTGCTCGGCGGTGACGACCTCGCCGGTGACAGACTTGATCACGCCCGGGCCGGTGATGAACATGTTGGCCTTGCGGGTCTGGATGATGAAGTCAGTCAATGCTGGGGAGTACGCTGCACCGCCAGCACAAGGGCCAGCGATGATGGAGATCTGTGGTACGAGGCCAGAGAGCAGCACGTTTTGGTAGAAAACCTTGCCGTAGCCGGAGAGGGAGTCAATGCCCTCCTGAACGCGGGCTCCGCCGGAGTCGTTGATGAACACGAATGGGGTGCCGGTGGTCGCGGAGGCTTCCATCATGGCTGCGACCTTGTTGGACTGGGTCTCACCAGCGGAGCCACCCATGACGGTGAAGTCCTGGGAAGCGACGTGCACGGGGCGTCCGAAAACTGCGCCAACGCCGGTGACAACACCGTCGGCCGGTGCTTCTGCCTTGTCCATGCCAAACTCCACAGTGCGGTGCTTGGCGAACATTCCGGTCTCGCGGAAGGTGTCTTCGTCGATAAGCAGGTCGATGCGCTCGCGGGCGGTGAGCTTGCCGCGCTCGTGCTGCTTCTCCAGCTTCGCTTCGCCACCGCCGAGGGAGACCTTGTGCTTGGCCTCGGCTAGCTTTTCGAGGCGCTCTTGCATGGTTGGTTCTTGAATCGTCATGTCTTGTCCTTTAGGCTGGCTCGACCTTGACGGTCTGGCTGCGGCCACCGACGGTGACCTTGTACTGGATTGGCTCGCGTACGGCGTTGGAAGCGCCGGAAGCAGCTGCGGCTTCCTTTTCAATCTGCTCTTGCGTCTTGCCGACGTTCTTCGGGCCCTCTGGGCGGGTCTTGAAGAAGCCCGGTGCCACGCCTGGGAACAGTGCGTTAGTAAGGACGTCTTCGTCAGTGCCGTCGAAGCCTTCGAGGGCCTTTGCTTCCTCAACCAGCTTGTCCCACTCTGGCTCCAGGCGATCTGCTGGGCGGCAAGTGATTGCTTCCTTCTTGGTCTGCTCGGCGGCCTGCTTGATCAGCTCAGGGTTGCGCTCGCCGATGCACTCGCCGTAGTAGCCGAGCATGAGATCAGCGAACTCCGCGGTCATGACCTTGTAGCGACCCATGAGCACGTTGAACACGGCCTGGGTGCCAACGATCTGGGAGGAAGGCGTCACCAGAGGTGGGTAGCCGGCGTCCTTGCGGACCACTGGAACCTCGCGCATCACTTCGTCGATGCGGTCGCCAGCACCCTGGGCGCGCAGCTGAGACTCCATGTTGGAGAGCATGCCACCTGGAATCTGGGATAGGAAGATGTTGGTGTCGACCAGGGTCTTGGACTCGAATTCCTTGTACTTCGGGCGGATAGCCTTGAAGTGATCGCGGATCTTGATCAGCTTGTCCATGTCCAGGTCAGTGTCGTACTCGGTGCCTTCGAGCATTTCAACGAGGGACTCGGTTGGGTTGTGGCCAGGGCCGAGGGACATAGAGGAAATTGCGGTGTCGACGACATCGGCACCGGCTTCAATCGCCTTCATCAGGGTCACGAGGGTCACGCCCGTGGTGGAGTGGCAGTGGACGTTGATCTGGGTGTCCTCGCCGTACTTGTCCTTGATGCCCTTAACGATGTCGTAGGCAGGCTGCGGCTTGAGCAGCGCGGCCATGTCCTTGATGCAGATGGACTCGGCGCCCATGTCCAGAAGGCGACCGGCCTGCTCGATGTAGCCTTCAACGGTGTGCAGTGGGGAGACGGTGTAGCAGATAGTGCCCTGAGCGTGCTTGCCGACCTTAGTCACAGCGTTCATTGCGCGCTCGAGGTTGCGTGGGTCATTGAGGGCGTCAAAGACACGGAATACGTCCATGCCGTTTTCTGCGGACTTTTCGACGAACTTGTCGACGACCATGTCCTCGTAGTGGCGGTAGCCGAGCAGGTTCTGGCCACGCAGCAGCATCTGGAGGCGGGAGTTCGGCATCAACTTGCGGAAGGTGCGCAGACGCTCCCAAGGATCTTCATTGAGGAAGCGGATGCACGAGTCAAACGTGGCACCGCCCCAGCACTCGACGGACCAGAAACCAGCCTGGTCAATTTCTTCACAGATCCCAACCATGTCTTCCATGGCCATGCGGGTGGCCATCAGGGACTGGTGGGCATCACGGAGGGCAACTTCAGTAACACCAATTTTTCGTGGGCTCATGACCTTAAGGTTAGGTGAGCTTTCGGCCGGTCGCAGGGGCTAAGACCACTGAGCGCAGGTCAACCGCTTAAATTCATTGTGTGAGCTGCATTTATGAACCCGAAAGACGTGCTCTACTTCACAGTGAGCTTAGCCATACCGAGTCTGTTTTAGTGGCTTTCGGACCAGAAACGGTCACAATCTGCCCGGTTTTGTGAGTTTTAGCAACACCGGCCCACGGGAGCCCGAAGCTCCGCTGCAGCCCGAAGATTGCCCGCAGGAGCCACAACCAGACGACGGGCAGGAAGACATGGTTTCCCGCACCAAGCTGCCAGTTCTTTCGAAATGCTCCAAGATCAGTTGGACAGTTCCCCTCCCCAACCCGGTGCTCGTGGCGATTGCCTCAGCCGACGTTTTGCCGTCGAGGATCGCCGCCCGAACAAGTTCGCTTGGGGTCACAGGAACACCTTCAAAATCTGGAATGCCAACACGGCAAGGATCCACGCCCCAACAAACTGAGTAACAAAGCCAAAGAAGGTCCACTTGGCACCGATTTCTCGGCGCTGCGCAGCGATCGTCGCCACGCATGGCGTGTAGGACAGCATGAAGATCATGAAGGCCCACACCGCAGCGAGCGCATGCCCGCCCGAGGCTTCGTTGAAGTCGTGGCGAATGTGCTGCGAAAGTGCACTTTCGGCCTGCTCTTCTGGGGCGGCGTCGGTGACGTCATCGACGGCATAGACTTGCGCCCACGTGGAAATGACGGCTTCCTTCGCCACGAATCCGGTAATCAGTGGCCCTGTGAGAGTCCAAGAACCGAATCCGGCTGGTTCAAACACCGGAGCGATGACCTGCGAGACTGCCCCGTAGGCCGAATCCTGAGGTGGCACGTCTGCCAATTCGTGGTCGCCCTGGACCGGAATGGACATGAGCAGCCACACCACGATAACGGTGGTGACGATGATGCCACCTGCAGTCTTGAGGAATCCCTGCAACCTCAGCCAGGTCACCGACGCAGCCATCCGCGCGGTGGGAAGCTGATAGGTAGGAAGATCAATGACGAGCGCCTCGTTCGGGATCGCCCGCCAAAGGGTCGTCTTCAGCACCAGGCCGACCGCAACAACCAGCACGATAGACAGCACGTACATCGTGAATACGGCGGTGGCGGCGTGATCCGGGAAGAAGATCGTGGACAGCATCAGGAATACGATGAGGCGTGCCGAACATGAGGTAAATGGGATGAGCAGCGAGGTCAGCAGTCGGTGTCGGGCGCTTCCCAGCACTCGCGTTGCGGAAATCGCCGGCACATTACAGCCGAAACCCACCACCAGCGGAATGAATGCTTTACCCGGCAAACCGATTGCACGCATGACGCGATCGGTCACCACAGCCGCGCGGGCCATGTATCCGGAGTCTTCCAGCACCGCGAGACACAGGAACATCAGCGCAAGCAGTGGCGCGAAGGTGAGCACCATGCCGACACCACCGATAAGGCCATCAACGATCAACCCTGTAACCAGCGGGTGATCGAGCCCCAGCTTGGTGAGTCCCGTTTCCACAAGTCCACCGAACCAGCCGGTGATGAGCGTTTCCAGGCCATCTTGCAGTGGCGCCGCCACCTTGGTGGTGATGGTGAACACGAGCCACATGACAGCAAGGAACAGGATGGGCCCAAGGATCGGATGCAGGGCAAAGGCGTCAATACGTTGCGTCAGCGTATTTTCTTGTTCGCCCTCAGTCACCGCAGCTTTGGTGGCGGCGTCAAGGTCGGCAAAGCGCTTGTCGACGCCCGTATCTTGTCGAATTTGACGCCTTGGGCGGGCCAATTCATCACGCACAACATCGCCAAGGGCGTCGATGCCCTCGTGGCGTCGGCCGTTGAACGGGACAGCTGGCATGCCAGTTACTTCGGCAAGCTTGGCGATATCAACGTAGGTGCCTTGTGCTTCCGCCACATCAAGCTTGGTGACCGCGAGCACCACCCGGTAGGGATGCTCGGCGATCTGGTAGGCCAGGTTGAGGCCTCGCGCAGGCGCGGTTGCGTCAATGACGACGACTGCGAGGTCCGGACGCTCATCCTCGGGACGTTCGATGAGCATCTCCCGAGTTAGTTCCTCATCCGGGCTGAGCGGGTCAAGCGAGTAGGTTCCTGGGAAATCGATGAGGTCGAAGGTACATCCGCAGTGGGTGTGCCATACGCCGCGGCTGACTTCGACGGAGGTGCCTGGCCAGTTGCCAGTCTTGACCTTTGCGCCAGTCAACGCATTGAAGGTGGTGGATTTTCCTGAGTTTGGCGCACCAACGAGCGCGACGATCGGAGAACCCTTCGGAGCTACGACCGTCGATGACGCTGCGTGACAACTTGGTGCGCTGGCTACTCCCCGACTCACAGCGAAACGTCTAGTTGGCGCAGCGTGTCGCGATCAATCGCGTAACGTGCGGTACCTACAGTGACGATTCGACCTCCGCCGGAGACCTTTTGGCCCAACTTGAGGGTGCTTCCCGGACGAATGCCGAGTTCCTGCAAGCGCATTGCCAGCGCTGGGTTGCATGACGTCGCTCGTTCAAGGCAGCAATCTGGCAAGCTCGCCAGGCAACCTACCGGGGCCTGGTCTGCTGAGATGCAGTCCTTGCGGGTGCACTGTGCACCTTGCGAACGCTTAAACATGTGCGTCTACCTTTTACTTTTAGGGCAACCTATGTTGGTCTTGGTAAGGCTAACCTTAGCAGTAATTTACCTATGCAAGCAAGAGCATTTTTGGAATAAAAGAACAAAACTATGGCGAAAATCAATCTTTGATTGATTAGCCCGATTTCGATACGTGTGAAACCCGTAGATCGACGTGAACCCCACCCAATTGGGACCACCGCGCGCCGAGCTACGGGTTTCAAACTTTGTGCAATTAGTAGGTGACAAATCCCGCGGCGCGGAATTTCTCCCTGATTTCTGTCATGCTTTCTAGGCTTGGTGGTTTCACGTCAGCCAGGGTGTAATGCAAGTCGAGCTCGTGCCACTTATCTGCGCCCATGTTGTGGAATGGCAGGACTTCTACCCTTTCCACGTTGTCTTTCCACCTGGAGACGATGTCAACGACGGCAGAGACATTTTCAGGGGCGTCGGTAAGCCCTGGCACGACCACGAATCGGATCCATACTTTCTTGCCCTTGGTGGCGAGCCGATCCCCGAAGTCGATCGTCGGTTGCAGCTCGCGCCCAGTGACAGATTTGTAGGTATCCGGGATGCCGGATTTCACGTCAAGCAAAAAGAGGTCGATGTTCTCGAGGTCGTCGTCGGTGAGACGCGAGCCGAGGTACCCGGAGGTGTCGATGGCGGTGTGAATGCCGGCATCGTGAACCGCTTTAAGAACTCGCCGTGTGAAGGCAATTTGGAACAGTGGCTCGCCACCGGAGATGGTGAGCCCGCCTCCGGACGCTGCGAAGATGGACTTGTAGCGAGTGATTCGCTTCACCACATCTTCAACGCGTTCCAGGGTGCCGGTCTTCATTTCCATGGTGTCCGGGTTGTGACAGTACTGGCAGCGCAGCGGGCATCCGGACATGAACATTGTCATGCGGGTGCCTGGACCGTCAACAGCCGTCACAAGTTCCCAGGAGTGGACGAGCGCGATGTCGCCGTTGCGGCGCGCCTCGAACAGCTCGGGCCTAGTGATGTCGTTGAGTCCTGTCGTGGCGCCGAGACCGGCAGCGACGCCACGCACCTTCTCCCCCAGCTCGGGTTTGAGGGTGACTACTCCAGTGATGCCGTCAGCCATGGATCTTTAGGAGCCCTGGTGGAAGGTACGGGAGATGACGTCGAGCTGCTGCTCCTTGGTGAGCTTGACGAAGTTCACTGCGTATCCGGAGACACGAACGGTCAGGTTTGGGTACTTCTCTGGGTGCTCAACAGCATCCTCGAGGGTTGCCTTGTCCAGAACGTTGATGTTGGCGTGGTAGAGACCTGCCTCCATGTTGTTCTCGGCGCGGTTCTTCTTCATGTTTTCGAGGCGCTCGTCGAAAGTGTGGGTAGCCATTGTGCTTATTCTCCTTCAGTGATGGTTTCTGGGTTCATGATGAAGCCAGCGTCGAGGACGCCGACCAAGTTGGTGATGCGCTCTTCTGGAGTGCGTCCCAGACCAGATGGGGTGATGGTGTTGGTCAGGGAGATGCCGTCAAGTGCGTCGTTGTAGTCGAGCTTGCCGACGGACAGCATCGAGGCGACCATGCCGTGGTTGTCTGCACCGTTCTCTGGGTTTGCACCTGGAGCGAATGGGGTGCCTGCCTTGTGGCCGGATGGGAACGAACCCGTTGCCTTGCCGTAGACCACGTTGGAGGTGATGGTGAGGACGGACTGGGTTGGCAGCGCGTTGCGGTACATCGGGATGGCCTTGATCTTTTCCATCACGGTGTGGACCACGGTTGCGGCGATGTCGTCGGCACGGTCGTCGTCGTTGCCGTAGACAGGGAATTCGCCTTCGGTGACGTAGTCGACGATGAGGCCGGTCTCGTCACGAACTGGGGTGACCTTGGCGTACTTGATGGCGGACAGGGAGTCAGCCACGATGGACAGGCCAGCGATGCCACAGCCCATGGAGCGCAGGATGTTGGAATCGTGCAGCGCCATCTCGATGGACTCGTATGCGTACTTGTCGTGGCAGTAGTGGATGATGTTGAGAGCTTCCACGTAGGTGCCGATGACCCAGTCGAGCATGTCCTCGTACTTTGCCCAGACCTCATCGAAGTCCAGTGGACCGTCGCCCTTGATTGGCTCGTAGCCTTCGACGATCTGCTTGCCGGTCACCTCGTCACGGCCACCGTTCATGGCGTAGAGCAGGGACTTTGCGGCGTTCACGCGGGCGCCGAAGAACTGCATTTGCTTGCCGACGCGCATTGGCGAAACACAACATGCGATGGCAGCGTCGTCGCCCCACTTATTACGGATCTGCTTGTCAGATTCGTACTGGATGGAGGACGTCTCGATAGAGATGTGGGCGCAGAACTTCTTGTAGCCCTCTGGGAGTGCTGGATCCCAGAAGATGGTGATGTTTGGCTCTGGTGATGGGCCCAGGTTGATCAGGGTCTGCAGGAGACGGAATGCCGTCTTGGTGACCAGGTGGCGGCCGTCTTCGCCGAAACCTGCGTCGGACCAGGTTGCCCAGTATGGGTCGCCGGAGAAGATCTGGTCATAGTCTTCGGTACGGAGGAAGCGGACGATGCGCAGCTTCATGACGAGTGCGTCGATGATTTCCTGAGCGTCTTCTTCGGTGATGATGCCGGCAGCGAGGTCACGCTCGAAGTAGCAGTCGAAGAATGCAGAGAGGCGACCGATGGACATTGCGGCGCCGTCCTGAGACTTGATGGAGCCGAGGTAGCCGAAGTAGGTCCACTGAACAGCTTCCTTGGCGGTCTTCGCAGGGCCGGAGATGTCGAAGCCGTAGGACTCAGCCATCTTCTTGAGCTTCTTCAGAGCCTTGATCTGCTCGGAGTGCTCTTCGCGGTAGCGTGCCCAATCCTCAGTGAATGGCAGGTCAGCAACAGCGTCGCGAGCCTTGATCTTCTCTTCGATGAGGAAGTCAACACCGTAGAGAGCAACACGACGGTAGTCGCCGATGATGCGGCCACGGCCGTATGCGTCTGGCAGACCAGTGATGATGTGAGAGGAGCGAGCCGCACGAATGCGTGGGGTGTAGATATCAAACACGCCGTCGTTGTGGGTCTTGCGGTAGCGGGTGAAGATCTTCTCCACCTCAGGCTCTGGCTCCTTACCAGCCTCACGGATTGCCTGAGCAACCATGCGCCAGCCACCGAACGGCATCATTGCACGCTTGGTTGGGACGTCGGTCTGCAGACCAACGATGACATCGTCATCTTCGCTGATGTAACCAGCTGGGAAAGCGTCGATGTCAGATGGGGTGTGCGTATCGACGTCGTAGACGCGACGCTCGCGCTCGACAGCGAGGTAGGTGGAGTCAAGGTGATTCCAGGTGCGCAAGGTCTTCTCGGTTGGACCTGCGAGGAAGGATGCGTCGCCGTCATATGGCGTGTAGTTGCGCTGGATGAAGTCACGAACATCGATGACTTCCGACCAGTTGCCCGGCTCAAAACCGTTCCAGGCATCAAATTTGAGGGATGGTGTTGCGGTGGTCACTTAGCGTGACCTCCTTTCCAGATAGGCATATAGGTTCCCAAGTACTCAAGGGTTTGCCTCGCTTGGTGCTTTTTACTCTCTGCACCACTTTTGGTTTTCGGTCATCACTGTGATCTAAGACCAAAGAAGGCTAACCCTCTTTCTGATCCCAGTGTACGTCGCAACGTAGCCGTAGTCACATCAAATTAATATGTACTTTTTCACATCTTTAATAACGTTACCCTATTTCAAACAATCTGGAATTTTATGCGCATAATTACATTTCGCCAGCTAGTAGGACATTTCCAAAATAGAGTGAGAAAAGATTTGACAGGTGCGAATTATTAATCAATACCTTGTGTGTTTCCGGACACTTTTTTGTCAGCCTTCCGCCCTCTTGCCACTATGCCCAACGCCACATCACCGCGCCTTTAAAAAGCCACAGGCAGATGTCCGATTGTCTCCAAACGGACACAAAATATTCACCAACTGCATAACAGTGGAGAACGTGCTCCCGGGCGCCACCGGAGGAATTTGTCCTTCACTCGCAAATTCCTCCGGAGTGACACACCTGCCCCCATCACAAATGCAGATCAAACCCGGAGGAATCTACATCCACAGCACAAAGTCCCCCGGGAGAGGAGGCAACAAACCACACCCACCTGCCACCAACAACTACCCCAGAGCCCCACCGGAGCAATGTGCCCATCACCCACAAATTCCTCCGGGAAGCCAGAACAAGCACAAAAAAGTCCCTGACTTGCAATTGCAAGTCAGGGACTTTACTTAGTAGCGGGGGCAGGATTCGAACCTACGACCTCTGGGTTATGAGCCCAGCGAGCTACCGAGCTGCTCCACCCCGCGACGGGTGATAATTCACCTCGCCTTAACCCAATGTTTAACACTGTGTTCCGGCGACAGGTGATTACTATACATACACTCTTCCCCAATGACCAATCCGCAGGTCAGAGAGCTAGCAAAGGCCCCACCCGAGAGGACATACTCGAATGGGGCCCACGCATTACGGTTACTGTTGCTGTGCCTTCTGTACCTCAGCTACGGCACGGTCTAGTTCGTCTAGCGCCTTACCGTATTCTTCATGCGACTTGGACTTTGCTTCATTGAGTTTGTCCAGAGCCTTGCGAAGGTTATCAGTGGCGGCACCTGCATCAATGTGGCCACTTGGCGCCTCAGGTTGCGGGGCATTCTCTTCCGGCTTTTCTTCCGACTTTTCGATATTTTCCGCTTCCTCAAGGTCGCTCGCGGCCCTAGGATCAATGCCTACCTGCTGCAGAGCTTCTGCAATGGTTGGCGCGTAGCCGACCTTTCCGTCGTAAGACACGAGCACGCGCAGCAACTTCGGGAACGCAGATTCCTGATCCTTGCGCTGCGAGTAGATCGGTTCAACATAAATGATCTCCCCGTCGCCAACTGGCAGGGTGAGCAAGTTGCCGTTGGTCAGCTTGTTTGTCTGTTCCCAGAGTGCACGGTCACGCGCAATTTGGTCGGAGGACATCATCGTGTCCTGTGCTTGCTTAGGTCCTTGAGTTTGCGTGTCGGTTGGCAGCGCGCGGACGGTGATCTTGCCGTAGCTCTCCGGATCCGAAGAGACGGTCATGTGCGCCGCCAGGAACTGCCTGCTGAGGCCACGGAATGGCGTGATCAGCTGGAAGGTAGCCTTGCCGGTCTCAGGGTCCGCAGCCACGACGTAGTACGGAGGCTGGTCAAGCGCCTTCCTGCTTTCCGACGCCGTTGGATCTTCCGGCACAGACCAGAACGCATCGTTGGTGAAGAAGACCCCTGGATCTTCCACGTGGTACTTAGCCATCAGTTTGCGCTGAACCTTGAACATGTCTTCTGGGTAGCGCAGGTGCTCGTTGAGCTCTGCCGGGATCGCCGACTTTGGCTTCACGGTATCCGGGAAAACGCCCTTCCACGCCTTCAGAACCGGGTCTTCGGTGTCGAACTCGTATAGCTCAACCGTGCCGTCGTAGGCATCGACAGTAGCCTTCACCGAGTTACGGATGTAACTAGTTTGCTCATTGATCAGGTTTTGGCGGGTGCCATCTGGATTGAGAGCATCCTCGGTTGCTTCTGTGAGCGAGGTTCGCTGTGCATAAGGGATGTTGTTGAGGGTGGTGTACCCATCCACGATCCACTTGATCCGGCCGTCGATAACGGCAGGGTAAGTGACCGAGTCCGCCGTGAGCCACGGTGCCACCTTTTGCACTCGCGTACGTGGGTCACGCTCGAAGATGATCTTGGAGTTTTCGCCGATGCGGTCGGAAAGCAGGAGGTTCATTTCCTGGTAACGCAGGGCGAACATGGTGCGGTTGAACATGTTGGATACGTCAACGCCACCCTTGCCGTCGTAGGTGAAGTTCACGCCGTCGGCATCGTATTCCACTGGGTTACCGGTGGTTCCCACAATGGCGTAGTCAGTGTTTGGGCTGACATTGGAGATCACTGGGCCGAAGTAGACGCGTGGCTGATTCACCTCGATGCCCATGTCGTTCTGTCCACCACGTTCCTGTGTCTGTAGGTCAGACACGGAGTACAGCGGGTAGCCACCTCGGGTAGATCCGACGTCGCGGGCAACCTCGTCAACCTGGTTGGCTGGGGCCGCGATGAAACCGTTGCCGTGGGTGTATACGGTGTGGCGGTTGATCCAGTCCTTCTGGTTACCGTCCAGCTCATTTGGGTCCAGCTCGCGCACAGCAACAACGTAGTCACGCAGTTCGCCGTCAACCTTGTAGCGGTCAATCGACAAGGTATCCGGGAAACCATAGAAGTTCTTGAGCTGCTGTTGCTGCGTGAAGGTATCGGAGAGAACTTCCGGGTCCAGGAGTCGGATGTTAGACACAGTGGCTTCGTCCGCGGCCACCTTTTCAGCATCAGAACCCTGTGCACCCCAGTTGCGCTCGTAGGTGACCTTGTCATCGGTCAGACCATAGGCGTACCTGGTCATTTCGATATTGCGGCTGATCGATTCCGCTTCCTTCTGCGCGCGGTTCGGGCGCACCGAGAACTGTTCCATCATCAGTGGCCATGCCACGCCGATCACCATAGAGGACAGCAGCATGAGGACTGCAGCCAGCACCGGGATACGAAGGTCCTTCAGCACAACTGCGGAGAAGAACGCAACGGCCACAACCGCAGCGATGATCATGAGGAGGATCTTCGCAGGCAGGTAAGCGTTCAAATCGGTGTAGGAGGCACCGTGGAAGGTTTCGTGGCGGCTACCCATCAGGTCAAAACGGTCCAACCAGTACCCAGCTACCTTCACGAGCATCCACAATCCCGCAGTCACAGCGAGCTGCGTGCGAGCAGCATTGGATACAAAGCTCTTAACCCCCGGCCCACCTGCACGGATGCTTCCCAGCAGATAGTGGCCGATCAGAGCGACAAAGAATGCAACGGCAAGGAGAATCGAGAGGGTGTCGGTGATCATCCGCAGCATCGGCAGCACGAAGGCATAGAATCCGAGATCCATCCCGAATTCCGGATCCTTCACACCGAACGACTCGCGGTGCAGGAACAGCGACACCGTCCGCCATCCCGACTGTCCGGCGATACCGGCGAGAACACCGACCAGAATTGGCAGGCCGATGAGCAGCTTCTTCAGCGAAGCTTCAACCATGCGACGGTAGCCGTGAATCGGGTTGTCCAATTCAAATTGATCAAGCGAGTCCGGGCGATTTCGGAATGCTAGGAAGCCAGACGCCCACACGATCGCAGCCGCAAAAATAAAGAAGATGAGGAACAGCACGATGCGGGTCACCAACTTGGTGGTGAACACTCCGCGATAATTCACCTCCCCGAACCACATCCAGTCCGTAAAGTACGTCACCAATGGTGGCGTTGCCACGATCAGCAGCGTGAGCACGGTAAGAATGATGCTAAGCCCCTTGGGAGAGCGTCTAGCTGGGGGTTGTAGGCGCGTCGCCAATTCCAACTCCTTCTATTTTGCCGGTATTCTCCTATACTCTACGGATTCTAATGATCAAGGGCGCATCGCCCTGATAAGAGAAAGACACCATGACTCAGAACGCCGCCCTGAACAAGGCCATGCTCGAAGCTGTTGATTTCATCCACGCCGAAGGGTGGGACGCAGATCCAACACTGTTTGCGCTGGTGGGCGTCGAAAAGCTCGGGCTTCCAGAGGAAGAAGGACCGCTCGCATTGGTGGTGCAGGACGACATCCCTGGCGCGGTCGAGGACTTCCTCCCCACCGTCGCGTGGCCGGCTGAGGTTGAGGGGGTGGTGTTGGCGCAGGAGATCATGTTTAGCGATGCCGGCGCCCCTGCCCGCCCGGCGCGACTGTTTTCTGGCGTGCTTCGCGACGGAGCAGAGCTGACTCTCTTGCAACTTCGCCCTACCGAAGAGGAGCTTGAAGAGCCATTTGCGGAAGACAAAATTGACCTTCGGGGTGGCCCCGGCGTAGCGCCAGGCGTGATTCAGGCGCTACGCTACACCTTGGAAGCCCCAACGGACGATATTTAAGGACCACGTGCGCAGTGCTTAGAAGCTGGAAGAAAGGGATGGCGGGAACGCTCCTCCCGGTCGTCGTCATTGGGATCTCCGCGTGCACTAAGCCGGAGCCTGCTCCTGCACCTGAACCTCTCCCTGCGCCGTCACCGGTTACACCGAAGTCAACCGAGTCGGCGTCATCTGCGCCAACGTCAACCGAATTGACGGCTTCCGCCTCCGCGAGCGCCTCTTCTTCTGTCGCGACCAGCGTGAATAAGGAAGTCTCTTCGGTGCGCAAGGTGGCCGACATGTACGGTTCCCTCGCACCAAAAGAGTTCTTCACGATGTTTGAAAGCTGTGCTCCCAACGGCATTCCCGATTCCTCGGCCTGCACTGGCCCTGAGGTTGGCCAATTCCAGTTCTTCAAGGGCGACGCAAAGGCTGCCTCCACGACACAGCTACTCACAGAATTGCGCAGCTCACGGGTGGTCGAAGACACCGGCGATCGCATTGTTGGCTGGTCCACGTTGGGAACCACCGCTGTTATCACTGTGGTGGACAACGAGAAGGGCCTGACCATGCAGCAGATGGTTTCGTCCGATAAGCAGGATCCGTTAGAGCGGATTTACGAGCTCAAGCTGGCGGAAAAGAAGCAATAACCTACTTGCTACAGGTGGTGACTTCTTCACCCTTGTTGTAGGCCTCCAGCTGGGAGATCGCGTCGTTGAGGGTATCGACCTTGAGCAAGGTGATACCCTCTGTCTTCCCACTTGCAGCTTCCGCGCAGTTCGCAGCCGGGGTGAGGAACACCTCTGCACCAGCATCCTTTGCAGCGCGGACCTTGTGGACGATGCCACCGATAGGGCCAACCTGTCCCGCTTCGTTGATGGTGCCGGTTCCGGCGATGAACTTTCCGCCCGTCAATTCCCCTGGGCTGAGCTTGTCCACCACTGCCAGCGAGAACATCAATCCGGCGCTCGGCCCGCCAATATCCTCAAGGTTGTACTCAATAGACGTGTTGTCTGCTGGTACCGAGGTCATGGTGATGCCGAGGAACCCAGCGCCAGAGTGAGGGTTCTTGCCTAGGGTCACTTCACGTGAGTCTCCCCCGACAAAACCAATTCGAATTACGTCACCTGGCTTCTTATTGCTGACGATGTCGCGGAGCTGCGCTGGAGAGCCAATCACGGTGTCGTCGATCTTTTCGATCTTGTCGCCGGCAGTCATCAATCCCGCAGCAGGAGAATCGGGCATGGTTTCAACGACCTCAACAATGGTCGGCCGCCCCAGATAGCTGTAAGCTGCCAGCGTAGCGGAGGATTCCGAGTCGGTAAACGCAGCTTTGTTCTGCGTGTTGACCTCCTCCTCCGACAGATCCGGCGGGAAGATCGTTTCGATTGGGACCAGGGTGTCGTCGCTAAACAGCCACCTGCTCATTGCCTGCGCCAGAGTCATGCGGGTGCGCACTGACACCGTGGTCATGTTGAGGTTGCCGGTGGTGTTGTCTACCTCGGCGCCCTTGATGTCGACGATCTGCTTGCCCTCGTAGTCCGCGAGCGTGTTGTATGTCGGGCCGGGGCCTTCAGCGGCATAAGGCACGGTCAGCGGGATGTCAGTGAACGGCACCGTCGGCGCCGACACGAGGTAGCTGAATGCCAAAACGGGGATTGCTCCCCACACGATGGTCCTTGATCGACGATTCACAGCTAGATACCTTACATGTTTCGCCTCTGTTCGCTGACAGCGTTGGTCAGGATCGTTAATTCTCCGGTTGCGCTGCGGTACTTTGGTGACTATGAGCGACAACAACAATTTCTTCTTTGGTGGCAACTTCGGTGGTGGCCCCGGTGGCAACTTCGGGGACTTCTTTAACCAGCTGGGCAAAATGTTTAGCGGCAGTTTTGAGGCGGGCTCAGACGAGCCCGTGAATTACGAGCTTGCCGAGCGTATTGCAAAGCAACAGATAGGCAAGGTTGCGCCCATTAGCTCGAAGGAAAGCGCTGCGGTTGCTGACACCGTGCGCTTAGCCGACCTGTGGCTTAACGATGCCACCGTGCTTCCCTCCGCCGATGGCACAGTCCAGGCATGGAACGCGGAGCAGTGGCTCATGGCCACCCTTCCCACGTGGAAGCGTTTTGTTACCCCTGTCGCGCAGCGCATGAACGAGGCGCAATTAGAGCAGCTTCCTGAAGAAGCCCGCGACATGGTTGGCCCATTGCTGCAGATGATGAATTCCATGTCCGGAATGAACTTCGGCATGCAGCTCGGCCACTCCCTGGGCGATCTTGCTAGCCAGGCACTCACCGGCTCCGACTTCGGTCTGCCAGTTGTTCCTAGTGGCACCGTAGCTATCATGCCAAGCCACCTGAAGGACATCGCTAAGGACTTGGAGATCAAGGAACTCGATGTGTTGATGTACGTGTGCGCTCGTGAAGCTGCACGTCAGCGCCTGTTCAAGCACGTGCCTTGGTTGGTCGAACGCCTCGTCTCTTCCGTCGAGGAGTACGCCGCTGGCCTGGTCATCGATACGTCCCACATCGAGGAAGCCACCCGCGAACTGGGCCTCGAATCAGGCGATCCTGCGCGAATCCAAGAGGCAATGCAACGCCTGCAGAATATGGATCTTTCGCCTCGCATCACCTCTCGCAACGCGGGCGCAACCAGTCGTTTGGAGACCATGCTTGCTCTCGTCGAAGGCTGGGTCGAGTTGGTTGTTACGCAGGCGATGGGCGAGCGTGTGCCGTCGACAAGCGCGCTGAACGAGGCGTGGCGTCGTCGTCGAGCCACCGGCGGTTCCGCTGAGCAGGCATTTTCCAAGGTGGTCGGCATTGAATTTGCCGCACCGAAGGTCGCGGAGGCGCAGGAGCTGTGGCGCCGCGTCGAAATTGCGGTGGGTATGGAGCGCCGCGACGCGGTCTGGGATCACCCTGATTTCCTGCCGGTGGCGGAAGATCTGGACAACTCTGCCGGCTTCATCGACGCACTGCTTGGCGACGGCTCCAGCGAGGAATTCGACCCGATCGCTGAAATCAACGCCTTAGAAGAGATGCTGAAAAAAGAGGCCGAAAAAGACGAGGACGAGGGCTAAAACTGGCGGGCGTAGGCCTCGAGGTATCCCTTCGCGCGCTCCGCTTGGGGCGCGCGGTCAGCCCATTCCCAAAACTCAGCCGAGTGCCCGGTGTGGATGAAGGTGTGAACGAGTTCGTGCACCAGAACCGCATTCAGCACGTAGTCGGGCACGTTTTGCAGGCGGTGCGACACCCGGATCTCGCCGGTCGCAGCTGTGCACGATGCCCAGCGGGAGTTTTGATTCGTCACCCACTTGATCCGGGTGAACGAAGCTTTTCCTTCCAAGACCTGACGATTGAGCTGCCGAGCACGCTCCTCAAGGTCATGATCTGACAGGAAACTGGCCTTCATTGCGAGCTTCGCTTCCAGTCGAGCCACCACTTGGGCCACTTCGCGCTCTTCTTGAGTCCTCGGCATCCCGGCAGGTACCCGGACCTGAATTTTCTCCCCCACGAGTTTGGCGCTGATCGTCCGCTTTCGTTTTGTCGAACGAATAACTTCTACCTCATGCGCCATGACAGGTTATTCTATGGCACATGGGGGAAAAGCTTAAACTAGTCAGCGCTGCGCGCATTCTGGTCCGTCCTGGGCCTGCGATCCAATTCGGGGTGGACGCCACGACATCGGGGGTTATTGATTCCATCGCTGCGCCCCAGGTCGGGGCCGTCGTCGATGCATTGCAGTCGGCACGAAGCGTAGTAAATCGCGAGGAACTCATCGCGAAGTTGAGCCTAGCGGGACTCACTCAACCCGCAGCTCGCACGTTTGTTGATGAACTGGAGTCTTTCGGTATCCTCCGGGCAGTCCCAAACACTCCTCCCGCGGTCGCCGTTATCGGGCGCAGCGCCCTCGCCAACGCTTTGAGCGAGCTGCTACGAGGCAGCGGGATCATTGTTCGTCGTCCACTTCGTGGGGAAAGCATCGAGCATTTCCTCCGGTTCCTGCAGAAGGAAACGCCTTTGGTGGCCGTCGACAAGCTCGCTCATGCGCGCGTGCTGGGGCCGGCCGTTCGGAATGGTCGCCGTGAGCTGTTTCTGCCGGTGCAGCTTGTCGACGGCAAAGGCATCATCGGCCCTGTCGCTTCGCATTCGGATGGCCCATGTCCGGTTTGTTTTCAGTTGCACCGGACGGATATTGATTCTTCCTGGCCACACCTGTTGACTCAGCTACCGGTCGGCGCCGCGGGCGCTCCTCCCACGGTTGCTGCGACTGCAGCTCAAGCTGCGGCTGTTGTCGCGAGTTTCGTGGGGATGTCGGATCCGGCGCTGGGAGCGGTGCAGGCGCAGTGGACTGCGGGGACGATGCTGGAGGTCGATCCGTTTACGGAGTCAAGGAAGGTCCTGATCGGAAAGCACTCCGGCTGCCCGCTGTGTTTCGAGGCGGAGGGCCGCCAGGTTACCCGCAACAAGCCGATAGCGGCTGCGAGCTGCTAATCCTGACGAAGAACCTCTAGCAATGACTCGCCGAACTTTTCCACCTTTACCGGTCCGATGCCGGAAATTTCTAGCAGCTCGGCTTCGTCCTGCGGGCAGGCCTCCGCGATCGCCATCAACGTTGCGTCCGTGAAGACAATGTAGGCCGGTACTTGCAACTCCTTCGCGATATCCAGTCGCCATTGGCGGAGCCGGTCAAAAACTGCATCGTCGGCACTGGATGGGCAATCGAAGCAGTGGCCAAGGATCTTTTCCTGCGGTGAGGACAGCGATGTGCCACAGCTGCGGCAGCGTTTCGCTCGTTTGCTCCGGGGCGGAACATCGGCTGCCTCGACAACGATGCCATCCAGGAATCGACTGCGCTTGCGGGATTGCCGGCCACCTTCCTGGCGTGCCAAAGCCCAGGAACAGTGCAAATGCGCGCGGGCGCGGGTAATGCCGACGTAGAAGAGACGTCGTTCCTCCTCCACTTGTTCATCGCCGGCCTTGATCGCGAAGGAGATTGGAAGGGTGTTTTCCACCAATCCGGCGAGGAACACCGCATCCCATTCGAGGCCTTTGGCTGCGTGCAAGGATGCCAGAGTCACCCCTTCAACAGTGGGTGGGGCTTTGGCTTCAGCCCGTTGACGCAGGAGAACGAGGATGTCCTGGAGCCGCGCGTCCGGGGTCGCAGTTCCTAGTTCCTCAATGAGGTCGACGAGCGCGGTGAGCATGAGCCAGCGGTCGCGGGCCTCCGCGCCCTCGGGTTGTTCCTTCGTCAGCCCCATCGGCGCTAGGGCCGCCCGAGCCAGTACCGCAACCTTTGGCCCTACCGCTTCTTCTGGCAGGTCGGTGCGTTGCGCGGTGCGGATCAGCTGGGATATTGCCTGTTTGATTTCGTTTCTGTGGAAGAACCCTTCCCCACCACGGACTTGGTAGGCGATGCCTTCGTCTGCCAGCGCTTGTTCAAAGGTCGCCGACTGTGCGTTGATGCGGTACAGCACTGCAATTTCGCTGGCAGGAGTACCTCCCTCAATCAGTGCCTTGATCTTCTTTGCGATCTCCCGCGCCTCCGCCGGCTCATCCGGGTAGGACGTGAATGTCGGCTTTGGTCCCGATGGTCGCATGCCGATGAGTTCGAGTCTCGTTCCCGCCACCCGGCCCGTGGCCTTACCGATTACTTCGTTAGCCAGCTTCGTGATTTCCGGTGTTGATCGGTAGTCTCGCTGCAGTCGGGTCACGGTTGCGTGCGGGTAGGTACGAGAAAAGTCGAGCAGAAACTCGGGAGATGCGCCAGTGAAGGAGTAGATGGTCTGGTTCGCATCGCCCACCACGGTGAGGTCGTCGCGCTGCCCAAGCCACGCCTGCAGCACACGTTGCTGCAACGGGGTGACGTCCTGGTATTCGTCCACGACGAAGCTGCGGTATTGTTCGTGGAATTCCTCGGCAACCGCAGGCGAATTTTCCAAGGCTCCGGCGGTGTGCAACAGCAGATCGTTGAAGTCGAGCAACATGCCCGCATCGGTGGTTTTCCCCTGTTCATACAGGGTGTAAACCTGGGCAACCTTGTCCGCAGGTACCGGTGGTGTGCGGTGTGCCTTGTCGACGGCCTCCACATAATTCTGCGCAGTAATGAGGCTCGCTTTCGCCCATTCGATCTCCCCAAGGAGGTCTCGGAGGTTTTCCGTATTGGAATCCACGCCTACATGTCGCGCTGCCCGCGCTACCAGCGGAAACTTGTTGTCAAGCATCCGCCACGGCAGGTTTCCCGCGATCTGTGGCCAAAAGTATTTCAGTTGGCGCAGCGCCGCTGAGTGGAAGGTTCGGGCTTGCACTCCCCCGATGCCCATCAAGGCAAGTCGGTGACGCATTTCCTCGGCGGCACGGTTGGTGAAGGTGACTGCCAGGACACGATTTTGGCTGACAAAACCCTGATCAATCAGGTGCGCAATGCGATAAGTGATTGTTCTAGTCTTGCCTGTGCCAGCGCCCGCAAGAATACACACCGGCCCGCGGGGCGCGGTGGCTGCGCGTCGTTGATCTTCGTCCAGTTCGTTCAGGTTGATCATTTAGATTTCTTCCCGCCAGGCGTCGATAAGCGTGCGTGCGATACTTCCTGGCGCTGCGAGTGGCACGTGGCTGAGGTCGTCGCGGCTAGCCCAAAGGACTTCCAGGAGTTCGTTGTCAGTTTGCTGCGTGGGGTGTTCGTCAATTGTTCGGCCGCGGAAGGCGACCATGAGCGAGCCTGACGACGGCCAGGGCTGGGATCCCCAGTACTCGATGTGGTGTACGTGTCGGCCGGTTTCTTCGAGGACTTCTCTCGCCCACGCAGTTTCCAGGGATTCTCCGAGTCCGACGTATCCAGCAATGAGAGAAAAGTAGTCGGGTCGGAGCCGGTTGCGGCCGAGAAGAATTTTGTCTGCCCCGTCGAGCTCCACGAGTCCGATGACTGCGGGGTCAATCCTTGGAAATACCTGCTTGCCGCTTCCGAGCGCTCTGCCACCGGGGTGCTCGAGTGGTTCACCGGTGGTTGGGTGAAAGCGGTAGTTTTCCCGAAATTTGAGTTGCGCTACGGCTGCTGCCACGTGGGGTTCTTGCAGGTGGCTTCGGAGTGTTTTCCATGACATTCCTGTGGTGTTTCCCCAGGTGTCGAGGTCTGTTTCAGTGGCGCGCACTGCCACGTGAGTTGTCGTGTGTGTGGCTAGGGCCTCCTGGTAGCGTTCGGGCGCCACGGCTTCGAATGGGAGCCAGACTGGGTGATCGTTGGCATCGACGAGGATGCGGTAATCGGTGGTTACCAGGAGGACGGACATTTAGAACACTCGTCGGACGTACAGGAGGCGGTCGCCAGGTTCCACGATTTCTGCCTCTGGCGCGTCAATGCGGTACAGCTCGCCGGAGCGGACGACACCAAGCACGATGTCCGCGAGGTGGCGTGGGTTTGCGCCCACTTCGTCTTCGCCGACGATTCGTTCCGCGATGGAGAATCCTTCGTCTGGGGAGAGGAGGTCTTCCATCATTTCCACCACTGAAGGGGTCACGGTTGCCAGGCCCAAGAGGCGACCTGCGGTTTCGGAGGAAATGACCACGGAGTCGGCACCTGACTGCTTGAGAAGGTGCATGTTTTCAGACTCGCGAACGCTGGCCACGATCATTGCGCTCGGCGCGATTTCACGGACGGAAAGGGTGACGAGCACTGCCGTATCGTCGAGATTTGGGGCGACGACAACGGCTTTGGCTCGGGTGACTCCGGCTAGTTTGAGCACGTCGGACTTGGTTGCGGAGCCCTGCACGGTGGCGAGGCCTTGGTTGGCTGCGCGTTCCAGGGAAATCGGGTCGGTATCGATGACCACGATTTGGCTGGCTGGGGTGCCGTCGGCAAGCAGTGCTGCGACGGCGGATCGGCCCTTGGTGCCGAATCCGATGACCACGGTGTGATTACGCAAACGCTTTCTCCATCGTTGAATTTGCAGTGCACGTCGGGATTCCTCCGTGAGCACTGACAAGGTGGTACCGACCAAGAGGATCAGGAAGGCCATGCGAAGTGGCGTGATAATGATGATGTTCATCAATCGGGCGTGCTGGGTGACCGGGGTGATGTCACCGTAGCCCGTGGTGGTCATCGACACCGCTGAGTAGTAGACGGCGTCGATGAACGTGAGGTGCTCGGTGTATCCGCCCTTGTCAAAGTAGGCCAGGACTGCCACCAGGGTGAGCAGGATCGTGGCGTAGGCAAAGCGTCGGATAATGAGCGCCCATGGGCTCGCATGCACGCCAGCAGGCAGGCGCACAATGTTGGTGAGAGCGTGGTCGGGTAGGTCGCTGAGTTCCATGTCACCACGGAACTTGTCCCCGATCCGATTTCGCATGTGCGCTCCTTATCCAGTCCAGTTGAGATCTAGTTCGAGCAGCCGTGCCAATTCGCTCGCGTCAGGTAGTTTACCTGGCTCCACTGTGTATCCGGCGCCCACGTAGTAGAACGCTGCTCTAATTTCCCCGGGATCCACTTCTCGCCCAAGTTCCTTACCGAGCAATTGCGCCCAGGCGAGTCGGTACACCGCCAGCTGGAGGCTGACTTTTGCCAGGTTTTTCCCTGTCGGTGGCTGTCCGGTTTTCCAGTCGACAATCATCCATCCTGTTTGGGGATCATCGCCGTCATGGAAAATGGCGTCCATTCGGCCACGAACAACATGCTTGCCAATCGTGATCTCGAAGGGTTGCTCAACTCGCGCTGGTGTCCGGTCCTTCCATTCGGACTGCAGGAACGCTGCCTTGAGCGCCGCAACTGCCTCATCGGTAAGCGCTTCCTCGTCGGTACCGGGGAGCTCATCGTCGCCGAGCAGTGAGGTACCGCCGAAGCGGCGTTCGAGCCATTCGTGGAACGCTGTTCCTCGTTTTGCGTAGGAGTTCGGTTTGAAGGGCACGGGTCTGAGGCTGCGTCGGGCGAATTCTTCTGGATTCTCCTTGAGCGAAACCAAGTGTGTGGCAGTCAGTTCCCGCAGCACTGGCACTTCGATCGTGGTCACCGCTTGTCGAGCATGTTCCTCCAGCAATGCCGTCACATCCGCATCCCATTGCTGGGTGATTTCGCTGGTGGCAGCGCGATTGTCCGCACCTTCCGCGAGCACCTGCCGCACCATGGTGGCCGCCGATTCGACTGCTTTTCGACGCTCCCCCAAGGCATCTTGAGGGAATGTTGCTGTTGTCGCTTCCTTGTCCGATGCTTCCGCGACGAGCTCTTCTTCCCAATGCACAACAGCATTCGGTAGTGCTTGTTGCATCGTCTTCAAGTGGAGGTACGGCGCGTTTGCATGATGTTTCTCTTTCCCGTTGTAGGAACCGCTGACGAGGAGCGTGCGTTCGCTACGGGTGATGGCAACGTAAAACAGTCGGGCAGCTTCGGCTTCATAGCTGGCGCGGAATTCGTCGCCATGGGCTTTGACCGCTTCACGCAGTTCCTTCAGGGTCTCAAAGTCGGCTGGGTCAGCGTCAAACACTGGGGCACCGGAAAGGTCATCCTCTCCCCTGGCGTCACCGCGTAGCACTGATGGAATGAACTCGAAATTCTTCGTCCAATTCTCGTAGCTTTCGCCCTTGGTCGTCTCATCCTCGTAGGTCTTGTTGTCGGCGTGGACGACGGCCACGTGTTGCCATTCAAGGCCCTTGGATTTGTGCACTGTGAGCAGCTGAACTCGCTCGCTCCGCACGGTCACTTCTCCAGGTTCAAAGCCGTCCTCTTGCTCTTGTGCGAGCGCGAAATAGTCCAAGATTCCTGGCAGGGTGGCTCCTGCGATGCGCTCATAGTTGGCTACGATCTGGGCAAAGGCGTCGAGGTGCGCGGTGCCGTGGCTGCCGTCGACGTGTGGATCTTGGCGCGCCAACACCTCGGTGCGGATGCCCATGATTTCTTCGATGTCGGCATAGACATCGCTGATGCTGCGCCGGACACTGTGCGTGCGCAGATAGCGCAATGCAGCTGACAGCTCCGCTAGTCGCTGATAGCCGATCGGGGAATAGTTTTCGGGTTCACCGAGATCAGCGATGGCGTCAGCAAGGCCGGCCGTGACGCTGGGGTCAGGGCTTTGGGTGTTGTCGATGATCCACTGCAGGCGTTCCTTGGGCTCTGCGGGGGCATCGCTCATGTCCTCTGCTGCGCGTCCTGCAAGGTTGCGGGCTCGTTTGTGCAGTGCAATGAGGTCGTTGGCCCCCAGGTTGATTGCGGGGCCAGTGAGAATACGCAGGGCAGATTTGTTGTCCTGTGGCCTGATAAGCATCGATGCTATGGCATTGAGATCTGCGATCTCCGGCATCGACAGCAGGCCCGAGAGACCAACGATTTCTACCGGAACGCCACGTTGTTCCAGCGCTTGGGCGATGTCTGCAATGTGCTTTCGCTTTCGTACCAATACGGCGCCGGTGAATTCTTCACCTTCTGCGCGAGGAGCGTGGTAGATGGCAGACATTTCGTCCGCAACCCAAGTGATTTCCTCGGCAGCAGATCCAAACCAGCCAATGCGCACATCTCCTGTGCCTCGTGCTTTAAGTGCAGCGAGAGGTTCGACAGGGCGCTTGTCTTTCTTGTAGTCCTTGAAGGCATGGTCCGCCACGGCGTTGGCTGCAGTTAGCACGTGCTCGGGATTACGAAATGACGTGGTGAGCTGAAGTTTGTCTGCTTCCCCAACTGCATTTCCTGCTGCATCAATGCGAGGAAAATCTGTCGCGAAGCGCTCAAGGTTGGCGGCTGTTGCGCCACGCCAACCATAGATCGACTGCATGGGATCGCCCACGGCGGTGACGGTTAGCTCGGGATCGTGCCCACCAAACAGGCTGCGCAGCAAGACGCGCTGTGCATGGGAGGTGTCCTGGTATTCGTCCAGCATGACTACACCGAATTTGGCGCGCTCTCGCCTGCCGACCTCCGGATGTTGTTCGGCAAGCTTGGCGGCGAGGGTCATTTGTTGGCCAAACGTGATGACCTGCAGCTCTGCCAGTTTCTCCTGCAAAATCCGCACGAGGGGCAGGAATTCGAGGCGTTTTTGCTGGGTTGTAACGATTGGAATGTCTTGCGTTTTGGTCAGCGTAGCTGGTTTTCCTTTGGCATCGACCGTGTCATCGTAGAGACTGAGGAACGCAGCAGTCTCGTCGCGGACGTCTTCCAGGGTGGCCATGTGGTTGTCGATGTCTGAAGATAGCTTGAGCAGCGCTGTGGTTGTGTGATGAAGCTGTGTCGTTACGGACAGTTGCCCGCCGTAATTTTGCACGACATCACGCGCAATGGTGTACAGCTCTGTAGCAGTAATCAACCGAGCTGACGGCTCGACTGGCAGGAGCAGGCCATATTCAGCGACGAGTCGTCCGGCGTAAGAGTCGTAGGTTGACACCGTTGGATTGATGTTCTGTAGCGCGTCGAGTAGCTGCCCAGTTGGGTCAATGTCTCGGGCTTCGGGGGCCTGCGCAAAGGTGGCGAGGCGTTGCTTGATTCGCTGCTTAAGTCCGAGGGCGGCCTTCTTGGTAAAGGTCAGGCCCAGCACTCGTTCGGGTTCAATGAGGCCATTAGCCACGAGCCACACGACTCGATTGGCCATGGTTTCGGTCTTTCCTGCGCCCGCGCCGGCGACAACAAGCATCGGCCCGGGATTCGCACCGATGACGGCAGCCTGTTGTGGCGTTGGTGGAAACTTCTGGCGTTGCGCTGCTGCGAGCTGCTCTGGAGTGATGCGAATGTTAGACATTGGTCAGGGCCTTTCCTTCAGGCAGAGCAGGGCACATGGTGGTCAAGGTGCAGTTCTTGCACCCGTCATTGGTCCGCGCTTGGAACTGGGGGCCTGTCATGGCCGCGACGATTCCAGGCAGCAGTCCCGCGAAGTCAGTGAGTTCATCTTCCGATTTTGGCGCCTGTTGGCGGATGCTTGGTTCCTTCGCCCCGCAGGCTGGATACACGAGAATGCCTCCGCCGAGGTCACCAGTGTCGAGCCCGGAATCCCTATTCACAACTTCATCGCCTTGCACGCTTCCGCACGCAAGAGCCAGCTGATAGGCGAAAAGCTGCGGGTGGGTACCAATAGCACCATTCGCCACCTGCGTTGTTCCGGTCTTGAGATCAACCACGAGCAAGTCACCGCTAGCGTCCTTCTCAAGTCGGTCCATGCGGCCATAGATAGTCACAGGGGTGCCGTCGTCTAAGGCAGTAACGACCACGTTCACCGTCATCTCAACGCCGACAAGCAGGTCTTTTCGAGCATTCACCCAATCCAGCGTGCGAGTGAGGAGCTGTCGAAACTCTTGGTGATTGTGTTCCTTGCTCCACCTTGGGAAGTCAGTGTTCTCATCAAATGCTTCCATGACGACATCGATAATCTCGTCGGCAGCCACTCCCCTTGCCCTGGCTTCTGCAGCAGCATGGACCAGAATGCCTTTGAACAGGTGCAATGGGTTGTCGTCTTCCTCGCCGTAAGAGCTGAGGGCGGTGCGCAGTGGGCATGCCATGGCGCTTTCGATCTTGGAAGGCGACAGTCGCACGCCTGACGACGTCTTGAGCACGGGTTCCTGCTCCGAAGGCTCCGCCAATCCCCACCAATGATCCGGGTGCGCGCCGTAGATTCCTGCTTCCGCCAGACGAGCTAGCTGGCGTGCCGCCTCGGCCTTCACTTCTGGCGCTGTCGAGGCATTGGCCAAAGCTCGGCGCAGCTCTGCGATGACGCTTGGCAAGGAAAGCAATCGCGGGAAACCTCGGTGCTCAAGTACCTGGTCGTCGGCGAGGGCACTGAAACTTTCTTCAGCGCCGTCGTAAAATTCGGCGACATCCGGCTTGGCTGCAAACTCGGTGAGGAAGCGAGAGGGTTCCTCAATTTCATCGGATTCCGGTACCGCAACCGCTGTGATGATTAGTCGCTGCGTTGCACGAGAGGTGGCGAGCCCAAACAATCGTCGCTCTTCAGCCACTTTGTCCGCGGTCAGCGAGGTAATCACGTTGGGATCAATGCCACGGTCGTGCAGCTCAATGAGCTCCTCCTGTCCAAAGAGCGATCCCGTTTCTCCTAGCGACGGCCACACGCCTTCCTGCACCCCATGGACGACAACAAGTGGCCATTGCTGACCGATGCTGCCATGAGCAGTGAGAATTGAGACGGCTTCGGTGTCAAAACCTCGTCTATCGCGCGTTCCGCTCGGTAGCTCTTGACTGGTCACCGTCTCGATGAAACGCTCAATTGACGCATGTGGCTGACGCTCAACAAAGTCGCCCGCCATGTCGAACAGTGCCATCACCGCGTCGAGATCAATATCTGCCTGGCTTCCAACTGCGCCGCCGCGCAAGGACGCCGTCATCAGCCGGTCGGCAAGTCCCGTGGCTTCCCAGATTTCCCAAAGCACCATTTCAATGGATCCGCCTGCATCGCGAGCTAGTTTGCCCGCATTGATAATCGTGGCGATGCGCGACAAAATATCAAGTTCTCGCTGAGTGAGAAATTCCACGATGTCGTCGGGCACTGGCTGTTCGGAGGCGAGGACGTCGGCAAGCACCTCGGCGGCGCGCCGGATGCCGCCACGTTTGAGCTCCGCCTGCCTAAGTCCGCGCAGCAACCTGCGCAAAGTCACGGAATCGGCGCTGCCCAGTGGGCCCAAGATGAGCTCTTCGAGTTCCGCAGGTGCCAGTGCTCTGCTGGTGGCGGACACTGCCAAAAGCAGCCCGGCCACCAGGCGTTGCTCGACCAACACCATGGCCGTCTTTTCGAGTGCCACGGGCACACCCGCCGACAGCAGTGCACGACGAATCGTAGGAATGCTACTGCTTGAGCGCACGATCACCGCCATGTCGCTCCACGCAATGCCGTCGATCAGATGGGCCCTGCGCACGGTATTGGCTACAACGAGCTGCTCCATTGTCGGTGATTCGGCGTAGTGGATTTCTTGGGTTGGCGCGTGTCGACGTTTGTCCAGCACCACCTGCTTCTCTGCTTGCCACGTGAGGAAAAATTCTGGAGAAGCGCCCCGGTAGTGGAAAACTGCGTGCTCCGGATTACCAGCGAGAACTGCGCATTGAGCAGTGCTAGCAACGAGATCGACCAGTTCGCTGGATTGCGGGTCAAGGTTGTGGGCATCGTCGATGAAGAGCGAATTGATCCCGCCTCGGATTTCCTCCAGGAAGGCCGGATCGGAATTCAGATGCCCCAAAGCGCTAACGACCAGCTCGGAAGCGTTATACAACTGGTTTCCGGACAGTTTTGCGAGCTGTTGATACTCGGCTAGGAAATCACCCGCTGCAACCCACATCGCTCGTCCGTGCTGTTGCCCCAATTCCCGCAGCTCATCAGGCCCAAGGGCGCGTTCTTGAGCTCGAAGCAGAAAATCACGCAGCTGGCGGGCAAACCCCACCATAGGAAGAGCCTCTTGCACATGCTCCGGCCAGAAAGCACCTGAGGTTTCTGAGTGGATGTGCAATAATTCTCGGATCAGCAGGTCTTGCTCGGCGCCGGTAATCAACCGTGGGGCACGCCCGAGCGCTGCGTCATCGACGGATTCGGGTTCCCGGAGCCGAGCGGATCGGACCAATGTGAATGCAAACGAATGGATTGATCGAACAAGCGGTGATTCGGAGGAAAAACCAACTTCGGGCAGCAATCGGGCGAATTCTTTGCGCAGCAAAGCACCTGATTCCTTCGACGTCGCTAGCACGACAATTGTGGAAGGATCCACGCCGGATGCGATGCGCGCCATAACGGCATCTACGAGCAAAGAGGTAGTGCCTGAGTCTGCAGCACCCTTGATCTTCCAACGCCCGCCGCGTTGCTGCCCCATGGCATCGATAAGAGCGCGTGCCTCACCATTCCACTCGCGCGAAGCTGCGTCGAGCGTCTCCGTGGGAACTAGCTTGACCTGTAGTTTTTCGGGCGGAGCGAAGCGGGAGGAAGGTGCAAAAGACGTCATGCACCTATTTTGGCAGACCCGAAAGACACGGGGGATGCCAATCCCCCACGACTTCGAATGCTTGTTCTAGCCCCGGATTAAAATATCCGCGACTTTCTCCAGTCGATCGGACGCTTCATCCGTCACGTTCGGATCGAGGGCCGCAACAAAAACCCGGTACAACAAGGACCTCATCAACAGCGCTGTGAAATCTGGAACGTGGGAGAAACGGTGCACGATTCCCGAGTCTGTGGCGTCGAAAAGCAAGCCATCGACGGCAGCCAGCGCCGCAGTGTAGCCATGTGGGCGCACGGTCGCGACCAGGTCAGTAACCAGTGGGGCCTGAGTGCCAGAGAACAGTGTCGTGGTGAGCATGTCAGCGTGCCCAACATGCGATGGCGCATCGATGGGTGGAATCAGGCCGCTCAGACGCGCAGCCAAGGTCAGCGCGGATTCCACCTGGGACGTCGCCACGGCTGCCCCGTCAAGCCCTTTCGACAAGACAGACGCAGGATCGGACGACCACGCAGCCTTATCCGCTACCCGGTAAATCTCGTGGTCTTCCCACTTGCCAGTAACCGGTGCGGACGCAAAATCCGGAGCAGGAACGTGAGCAAGTGCGTCAGCCAGCCGAAGTCCGGCAATCACCACCTCATCGACACGCCCAGAAGCAAGCTCACCAGCGCCGAAGCTAGAGGCCTTCCAACCAGACACAATGAATCGACCATCTGTGGAACGCACAGGACGCGCCACACGCAGCCCATCCACTGCCAGATTCTCACGCACCTTTGCCGACCAAGCGGCATTGTCAGGATCGTGAACCGGGCTCAATACGACATGACCGATCCGAAAGCCGTAGTCCCAGGCGTATCCCAATGGCTGCGGGTCACCGGACTCCGCGCGGAACGCAGCGCGAACGTGTTCTGGCACAGTGTTCATTTTGCGTCTTTCTCTCGTGCGTTAGGACCGCGGAAACGGCCATGGGTTGAAGGTGCATGCGTTGTGATCGTCGGGATAGATCTCCTTCGGATCGATGCCGTGCAGCACCGAGTTATCCAAGCTCAACGTCTGCTGCATCATGATCGGAGCAAGCTCGCCAGACTTCGGACACGCAGCATGCTCAGCGTATCCCAGCCCGTGCCCGACCTCGTGATTGATGAGGTATTGCCGGTAGCCGCCGATATCGCCTTGCGAGGTAACAGCGCCTCGCACCCACCGTGACTCATTCAGGACGACCCGATTTCCATCAGCGGTATAGCAACTGGTTTCCATCGCAAGGTCAGCGCCACACACCTCATGCGTCGTCTCCACCGAGGTCAGCTGAATCCGCATGGTCGGATTCTCATCCGCGCGAACATGCTGGAACGAGAAAGCCTTGTCAGCGATCCATCCCTTGGGATTCGACAGCGTCGCGTCGATCATCGCGGCCACAGCTTGGTCGCCGCCGTACGCTGCCGTATCGACGCCATTTTCGACCTCGACTACGTAGGTGATTTGCTTTTCTTTACCTTCCCCTACCTTGGGCCCAGGCGCGCCAACAACACGAAAAGTCTTGTCACCACGAGCAGTGTAGGGTCCGCCGTCAGGCAATGCCCCCGTTGGCAAATTAATGGGAGCGGAATCTGCGGGAATCGGGCCAGAACCGCGTGAATCCTTTGATTCAACATTCATCGAGGACGCTGACGTTTGGGCACCGGCGTGCTGCGGTTGCTCTTCCGGCACTCCCTGTCCTCGAACGACGTCAACGATGATCCACAAGGTGATCACCAAAAGAACAGGGATGGCATAAGCACGCCACCCATATTCTTTGGCAAAACGCACCAAAGGCGATTCTGGCTGATCATTCATGAAGATGTATTAGCCGATGAAACCCACTGGACGGGTGGATCCGGAGCCCAGTTCTACATAAGCGATGCGGGACGCCTTGATCAGGAAAGTGCGACCACGGTCGTCGTGAAGCTCGAGGGTGCCTGCATCCTGAGCGAGCACTTCGCTGACGCGTGCCTGCAGTTCTTCCTTCGATGCATCGGTGGAGAAAGCAAGTTCGCGTGGGCTGTCACTAAAACCAATTTTGATATCCATAACGTCCTATTCTCCAGGTATGTGTTCGCGCCCGAAATGAGGCGCATCGTCCGATTTATATTATCCACACCCTGTCCGCCACTAGGTGGCAGGCCTGGCCGGTGTCGAAACCGCTGCTACTTGACTAGGATCAACATCGTGTCCGCTCAACAACCTAAGAATCCCACATTTGCTGAGCTCGGCGTAGCTGCAGAAATCTGTCAAGCACTGCGCGAGCGCGGAATTCACCGCACGTTTGCCATCCAAGAGCTCACCCTGCCCATCGCTCTTGACGGCAACGACATCATCGGCCAGGCTCGCACGGGTATGGGCAAGACCTTGGGATTCGGCGTCCCGCTGATCGATCGTGTCTTTGACTCTGCGGACATTGAGGAGCTCGACGGTACGCCACGTGCTCTCGTCGTCGCCCCCACTCGCGAACTTGCGGTTCAGGTTGCTGAAGATTTGGAGCAGGCAGCACGCCACACCCCGGTTCGCGTGACCACGGTGTACGGCGGTCGCCCCTACGAAGAGCAAATTGCTGCATTAAAAGCTGGCGTTGACGTGGTCGTCGGCACCCCAGGACGCTTGATCGACCTGCATCAGCAGGACGCATTGCAGCTCGACCGCGTGGCCATCCTGGTGCTGGATGAAGCCGATGAAATGCTTGATCTGGGCTTCCTGCCAGCGATCGAGAAGCTCTTGCAAGCCTTGACTCACAAGCATCAGACAATGCTGTTTTCCGCCACCATGCCGGGCCCAATCCTGGCGCTAGCTCGCGGGTTCATGCATAAGCCGATCCATATCCGTGCCGAAAGCGACAGCTCTCAGCACACCCACGCCACAACAAAGCAGGTCGTGCTGCAAGCCCATCGCATGGACAAAGTGGCCATCATTGTGCGGGCGTTGCAAAGTGCTGGTCGCGGGCGCACGATCATTTTCACTCGTACTAAGCGCAGCGCTGCCGAGGTGGCAAACGATTTGGCTTCAGCAGGTTTTACCGTTGGCGCTGTCCACGGTGACCTGGGGCAAGCTGCCCGCGAGCAGTCCCTCGCTGCATTCCGAGACGGCACTATCGACCTTTTGGTCGCTACGGATGTGGCTGCGCGAGGCATCGACGTTGACGACGTCACGCACGTGATCAACTACCAAACTCCAGACGATCCAATGACCTATGTCCACCGCATCGGCCGCACCGGCCGAGCCGGTCACAGCGGAATCGCCATCACCCTGGTCGGTTACGATGAAGTGCCGAAATGGCAGCTGATCAATTCCGAGCTTGACCTGGGAATCCCTGCTCCGCTGGAGTTGTTTTCTACTTCGCCGGAGCTGTATGAACTCTTGGATATTCCGGAAGACGCCACGGCTACCGTGGGGCCTCCTCGTCGTGTATTCGGCGGATTCCGCAGCACACAGAGGCTGCGCGGACCTAAGTCAGTGAGAGGAAAGAACCCAGCGTCAGATAGAATTACAGCTCCACGCCCGCAGCGAAAGGCAAACAACAAGTGACCGGAAACCACAACAATGCTCCGCTTCAACGATCCAAGAAGGATCTGATTGCGACTGCAGCTTTGGCCACAATCGCAGCTGTTGGAATCGGAACTGTGTGGGCCACTGCCCCAATCCGTGGTTCTGAGCTCACTCCTGCTGCGGAGCAGTACAACAACGGTGGCATCCTTGCTGTTGTTCCTAGCGGGCTGTCGCAAAAGTGGACCGTGACTAACTCTGCCGTTCCGGCTCAGAACCGGCCTTTGGTCGTCGATGGGCTCGTTATTCAGGCCGAGGGGGGCACGGTTACCGCACTGAATCCAACCACGGGCGAGGCTGTGTGGACGTACAAGCGAGACCTGGATATTTGCTCGATCAGCACGTCCTTTAGCTCTGTGGTCGTTACTTACCGCAATAACGCTGGTTGTGGCGACGTGACCCAGATCGATTCCAAGACCGGCCAGTACCGTTCCACTCGTAGCGCACCTGCCCCAGAAAACGTGGTGCCAGTTTCCTCCAATGACCGGGTCGGTACGGTCAGCTCTGAGCGCGTGGAGATCTGGCGCAGCGACCTTGTTCGCACCGTCGAGTATGGAGACAAGGACGCAAAGCAGGAGCCAAACTTGCAGCCTCACGAGGCCTGCACGATTTCTTCCGCATTGACCCGTAAAGAGCTGCTCGCTGTTGTAGAAAACTGCCCGGAGCAGCCGAACAACTCGATGCTGCGTTTCCAGCCGACCACTCCGGACGACTCCCGCAAACCAAAGATCAAAGCGGATGTTGCTGTCCCTGGTACTGATGCCCAGATGATCGCCATTGGCCAGTCGCAGGGCGCCGTCTACGTGCCAAGTAATCCTCCGCGCCTGATTTCCTACGATGACCAGGGCAAAGAGAAGGCTCGCCTAGATGTGAAGGAAAGCCCGCTGGTCGCGGACTACCTTAACAATCCAACTGGCACCGCTTTCTCTCCAGAGACTTCGGACTTGCCACACCACATGACGTGGTTCGACGGGCAGCGCCTGTACCTGCTCAATCCAGCTACCTTGGCAGCTGAGATTGTCTTTGAGGGCGCGCTTGGAACTGGCGTTGCCGTTGGCGACCGCATCCTCTTCCCAATCGAGGGCGGCATCGCGGTTGGCGATTGGTCCACCGGCAAGATCGAAAGGACGATTCCGGTTGACCGTGGCGATTACAAGGGCCGAGTTTCCCTCGCGGTGGCCAACGCAACGGTCGTCGAAAAGCGCGGCGACACTCTGGTTGGCCTTACCGGCTAGCGGTGGTTAGCCGTCGCCCACGCCAGTGACTTCGAGTTAAACAACAAACCAAGGCCGGCCACTGCGGATACCGCGGTGAGTCCGGCCCACACTGGCTGGCCCGCGGTCCACATGTAGTAGGCAACAACCAGCAGGAACAACTCAAGCATCACTACAGGGCCCCTGCCCCAACGGTTGCCTGCGTTCATGCTGAGCGCGCCCGCGAGGATCGCGCCGAAAATGATGATGAAGTAGATGGCCGTGCCGTAGCCGATGAGCCCGGCGCGGGTGTCAGTGTCCGTCACGATGCTGGGATCGCGATGTCCCACGATTTCCCGGTAGATCAAAATTGCGGCATATCCCAGGCCAATCAGCGATTGCAGCATGGCGAGATATCCAGCGTATTTAACGGGCGCGGGGACACGAGATTCTGTTTTCGTCACAGGCACATCCTAACCATTGCGACTAAACTGTTCGATCATGCGTGTCCTAGTGCTCTCGAATCCAAACTCGACCAGCTTGAACGATGAAGCCTTCCGCCAGGCAGTTGCGCCGCTGCGGCAGGTCGCGCATATTCATGCCCGCCACACCCAATACCGAGGCCATGCGACCGAGATTGTCTCCGGGTTAACGAAGAAGGATGTGGACGCGGTCATTGTCATCGGTGGTGATGGCACGGTCAATGAGGCACTCTCCGGACTGCTTGGCTCGCATCCGTCTCCTGATACCAAGCCGATGCTCGGTGTCATTCCGACTGGCTCGGCCAACGTCTTTGCACGCGCGCTCGGCTTCCCCAACGACCCCGCCGAAGCTGCCGCCCAGCTCGCAGACCTGCTCAAAGCGGGCACTTATCGACGCCTGCCGGTGGGACGAGTGAATGACCGTTGGTTCTGCGTCAATGTGGGATTCGGAATGGACGCCGAGGTCATTGGCCGAATGGACAAGCTCCGTGATCGCGGTATTCCTGCCACCCCATGGCACTACTCTTTGGTGACCTTTGGCGCGTGGCGTAAGCTCCGAATGCTCGAACCAAGCATCCACTTTGAAGCTGTCAATCGTACTGGTGAAGTGGTTACTGGTGACGTCCCGTTCGTGATTGTGTCGAATACCAATCCGTGGACCTATGCTGGGCCAGTTCCTCTGGTTACCAATCCAGATCACGATATTGAGGATGGCTGCAGCTTGTTTGCGCTTAGCGACTTCTCCGAAATTGGCGGGGTTCGTGCACTGGGTTCACTATTGATTAATTCACTCTCAGATTCAGCGAAAAATCCTCTGAATGCGCATGAAACGCGAGTTGACGATGCCACTGCAATCACACTCGAATCCAACAAGCCGTTAAAGTGGCAGGTAGACGGCGAATATGCGGGTGAAACTACGTCGATTTCTATCGCAACTGTGCCCGCTGCGGTCGATGTAATCTGCCCAAAAAGCTCCACTTTTAAGTGATCTTAGTTACATTTTGGCGTTTACCTCTAGCCAAAGCTGTGTAGACATGTCATGATTCATCGGTAACAAAAACGACGGGTTGAGAAACCGCAGTCGAACTCTTTGAGTACAACAGGTTAAGCCCTGGTGAACACGCTCCATAAGAGCCAGCTAGTTTCTAGTTCTTCATCACCGCTAACACCGCCACCCCACTCACCAACATGGGTCTGGAGAGCACCGCGCTCATCACACCCCTTTGTTGAGCTGTGCCTGGAGTGAGTTGTGCCCATGGAGACCACATACATCGCAATGTAAGAAGACTTTTTTAGGAGAAACACCATGGATTGGCGCCACGAAGCCGTTTGCCGCGACGAAGACCCAGAGCTCTTCTTCCCAGTCGGCAACTCCGGACCAGCACTCGCACAGATCGCAGCCGCAAAGATGGTCTGCAACCGCTGCCCAGTTACCTCTCAGTGCCTCGCATGGGCACTCGAGTCCGGCCAGGATGCCGGCGTCTGGGGCGGCATGAGCGAAGACGAGCGCCGTGCGCTGCGTCGTCGCAAGAACCGCGGTCGCGGTCGCACCCGCACTGCCGTCTAATTAACAGGTTCAGCGCTCACTCCACTAAAGTGAGTGGGAATCTTTACCCTTTTCCAACTCAAGCAAGGAGCAAGCCATGAGCAAGCGTGGCCGCAAGCGCAAGGACCGCCGTAAGAGCAAGGCTAACCACGGTCGTCGTCCGAACTCTTAAATCGAGTTCTTACCAAGCGAAAAAGGTCCTGCCAGACTTCACAGTCGGCAGGACCTTTTGCTTTGCCTATTCGGAGTAGCGAATCGAAATGGAAATTCGCCTCCGCAACTGCACCGGCGCTTGCGCTGCGCATGACTTGCGGAGAATCTCACGGACTTCCTCTTCAATGCAGAGCCGTTCGAAGCATTCCGGGCACCGTTCAATTTGGGCGCGCAGCTGCGCCCTAGTGGTGTGGGTGCAGTTGCCGTCGAGAAGCTCGGCGAGCAAGGCATACGCTTCAGTGCAATGACAAGCACAATTGTCGTTGGTCATGATTCGTCCTTTGCTCCGATACCGTAAGTGAGTGCTACTTCCTTTAACGCTGAGCGAAGCTGTTTTCTTCCACGATGCAGCCGAGACATGACAGTTCCGATGGGAACATCCAGGATTTCGGCCACTTCCTTATACGGTAGGCCCTCAATATCCACGTAGTAAACCACCATGCGGTAGTCCTCATTGAGCGCATTCAAGGCGGCCGTGATGTCGCTATCAGGCAAGGACTTCAGAGCCTCCACCTCAGCCGACTCCAACCCTGCAGACTGGTGCGAGGACGTGGAATACAGCTGGTAGTCGGTTATTTCGTCCGTCGGCATTTGCGACGGCTCCCGCTGCGCTTTCCGGTAGGAATTGATGTAGGTGTTCGTCATGATGCGATACAGCCAGGCCTTGAGGTTCGTTCCCTCCTGGAAGCTGCCGAAGGATTTAAACGCCTTCATGTAGGTTTCTTGCACCAAATCTTCCGCATCCGCAGGATTGCGAGTCAGGCGCAATGCACCACCATAAAGCTGATCGAGCAGCGGTAACGCATCCGCCTCGAATCGAGCGACCAGCGCAGAGTTAGTCATATGCTGCAGGCCTTTCTGTAGTTGCTTGCAAGCTCTCACCTATTCTAGGCACATCAGGAAAGTGAGAAATCGTGGCCAAGAAAAAGCAAGCAGGAACAGCAGCGCTCGTCGCCCTGGATAAGGCAGGGCTGGATTACACGCTGCACACATTTGAAGTAACCGGCACCCACTACGGTGAAGAGGCCGCTGACGCCCTGGGAGTCTCGCCCGACCGAGTATTCAAGACACTGGTCATCGACCTCACAGCAGGCAAAGGCCCCCGGCGCGAACTAGCAGTCTGCTGCTTGCCCGTTTCGCACTCCCTCAGCTTGAAAAAGGCCGCCCACGCCTTTGACGTGCCCAAAGCCACCATGGCCGACCCGAAACTTGCTGAGCGCAGCAGCGGATACGTCGTTGGCGGAATCTCGCCAATCGGTCAAAAGAATCCGCTTCCCACCATCATTGACTCCAGCGCTTCTGAATTCGCCACGATTTTCGTCTCCGGTGGCAAGCGTGGCATCGACGTCGAATTGACCGTTGCAACCCTGCAGGAAGTTACTGGCGCCGGGTTGGCTGATTTGGTGGGCTAGCTCCTAGCAGGAAACCCCGGAGGAATCTGACGCCCAGTACACATTCCTCCGGCCTAAAAGTAAGTTCTCGCTGCTAGCACTTGTGCTAAGCCAGGGGTTTTCAGAAGGCACACCACATTCCTCCGGCCTACAAGCATGTCCATGCTGCTAGCACTTGTGCTAAGCCGGGTTTTCCAGAAGGCACGGCTTACTGATCTACTGGGGTAGCTCGTCCCGGAACCCCCGGAGGAATCTGGCGCCAAGTGCACATTCCTCCGGCCCGGTGGTTGCCAAAAAGTAAGTTCTCGCAGCTAGCACTTTTGCTAGGCCGGGGGTTTGTATGATTCGTGCCAAATTCCCCCGGAATAAACCTCAACCCAGCAACTCCGGATAGTCATTCCGAACATTTCCCACGGCCTTGTCCGCGGGAGTGACTTTCAGCCCTTCTACCAGAGACAATGGACTCGGCTCGAGCAAGTCTTCGGCGCCGGTGAGCCATGGCATCACTTCGGAAGGCTCCAGGAATCGTGGCAACCTGTCGTGTAGCCACTTGAGAGGCCCAATCGAGGAGGTGGTGACCATGGTGGTTGACAGCTGGTCAAGGCCTGTGGACCACAGCCCTGCTGCCCACAGCAGTTCCCCTGACTCGGGTCGCACGAAGTAGGGCTGTTTTTCGTGCCACTCGTAGTAGCCGTCGAGAGGGATGACGCAGCGCCCCTTTTTGTATGCGTCGCGGAAGGATGGCTTTTCCGCCACGGTCTCTGCTCGCGCATTGAACAGGGGCGGCCCGGTGAGATCCTTCTTCCAGTGTGGGATAAGGCCCCAGCGGGCGGGCTCCAGAAGAGTTTCTTCGACACCAAGCCGGACTATCGGAATGACGTTCGTGGGCGCGATGTTGTATCGGGGTCCCGGGGTGCCGTGAGGGGCCCGGGTAGGTCGGCCTGGGTCGTCGATAAGCGCCGCGGTGTCGCCGAGGAGGGACTCACCTGTGGTGAAGAGAACAAAGCGTCCGCACATACCACCTATTATGGAGGACATGGATTCACAAGGTTTAACGCAGTGGCCCGCGCCGGTGGCTGAGGGGCCGATTTCCTGGAACACCTCGGTCCCTGGTTCCAAGTCGATGACCAACCGAGCGTTAATCCTTGCCGCGCTGGCCACCTACCCGTCCACGCTCAAGAATGCGCTGGTCAGCCGGGACACTGAGCTGATGATGTCGGCACTGGCTGAGCTGGGCATCACGGTGACGAGCACCGAGCCGAGCCACGGCAGCCCCTCCACCACCATCCGCATCGAACCGGGCCAACTGACCGGCGGCACTGTGTCGTGTGGGCTGGCTGGCACAGTCATGCGGTTCGTCCCTCCGGTCGCAGCTCTTGCCGAGGGGACCGTCTTCTTCGACGGCGATGTCGCAGCGCGCGTGCGCCCCATGAACACTCTTCTCGACGCCCTCCGCACCCTCGGCGTCTCCGTCACCGGCGACAGCCTTCCTTTCACCGTTGACGGGCAAGGCAGCGTGCGCGGCGGCATTGTCGAGATCGACGCGAGCGCCTCCTCCCAGTTCGTTTCCGGCCTCCTTCTTGCGGGCGCGCGCTTCACCGAAGGCCTCACGGTGCGCCACATCGGCGCCAAGCTCCCTAGCCTGCCACACATCGAAATGACCGTTGACATGCTGCGACGCGTGGGGGTCAAGGTAGACACCAGCGTCGCAAACGAGTGGCGCGTAGCTCCCGGGCTTATCGACGGCCACAGCTGGGCCATCGAGCCGGACCTCTCCAACGCGACGCCGTTTCTCGCTGCCGCCGCTGCCACCGGTGGCCGGGTCGGAGTCCATGATTGGCCTACTGAAACGCACCAGGCGGGCGACGCGATCCGAGGAATCCTGGAGCAGATGGGCTGCACAGTTGAGTTTGAAGCTGCGGGTGCTACGCACAATCTCGTCGTCACGGGCCCTTCGAAGGGCTCCCTGAAGGGCATCGACATCGACCTGTCCGATATCGGCGAGCTCACCCCTACCGTCGCGGCGCTCGCCACCCTTGCCAGCACGCCAAGCCGGTTGGAGGGCATCGCTCACCTGCGCGGACACGAAACCAACCGACTTCTGGCGCTGAGCACGGAAATCAATGCTCTCGGTGGCAAGTGCACGGAGTTTGAAGATGGCCTCATCATCGAACCTGCGCAGCTTCACGGTGGCGTGTGGCATTCCTACGCCGATCACCGCATGGCCACCGCCGGCGCCATCATCGGCCTGGTCACCCCGGGCGTCATGGTCGAAGACATCGCAACCACCTCCAAGACCCTCCCTGGATTCGAATTGATGTGGCAGGCAATGATCGATGGCTAACCGGCGCTTCTTTGACGAATCCGACATCCGGGTCCGACCAGGACGAGGCTCTCGCCCTCGAACCAAAGATCGCCCCTCCCACGAGGACGCCAAAGTGGGCATGGTGGTGTCCAAAGATCGTGGCCGGTGGGGCGTGGTTATTGACGAGACCGACATTCCGATCGTGTGCATGCGCGCCCGCGAGCTCGGTCGCACCAACATTGTGGTGGGCGACCGCGTAGGCATCGTCGGAGATACCTCCGGCAAGCCCGGTACCCTGGCACGCATCGTCCGCTTGGAAGAGCGAACCAGCGTCCTCAGGCGAACTGCCGACGACACCGACCCTTACGAACGCATTGTCGTGGGAAACGCAGACCAGCTGCTCATTGTTTCCGCTGTTGCGGATCCCCCGCCTCGCGCTGGGTTTGTGGAACGCGCATTGGTGGCTGCGTTCGTCGGCAAGCTGCGCCCCGTGCTGTGTTTGACCAAATCGGACCTCGCCGACCCCACCGAATTCGCCGCTGAATTCGCTGACCTGGATATTCCAGTGGTGGTCGCGGGTGTCAACGACCCGCTCGACAGCGTTCAGGAAGTCGTGAACGGCAAGGTCACGGCGCTCATTGGCCACTCCGGTGTCGGTAAGTCGACGCTGGTCAACCGCCTGGTTCCGGATGCGGATCGAGCGACGGGTGAGGTGTCGGGCGTCGGCAAGGGGCGTCACACGTCGACGCAGTCAGTGGCGCTCAAGCTGCCTGACGACGGCTGGATCATCGATACCCCAGGAATCAGGTCCTTTGGGCTCGCCCACGTTGACGCCGACACCGTGGTGAATGTTTTTGACGACCTCGCGGCAGCAGCCGAAGAGTGCCCGCGTGGTTGCACCCACATGGGCCCGCCTGCGGATCCCGAATGCGCTCTTGATCATCTTGAGGGTCCGTCACTGCGCCGGGCATTGGCCGTCCGCAAGCTTTTGGCTTCGCTTCGCTCCAACGACGACTGGGAACTCGGCATCGAAAAGGACTCCTGATGGCTGAGCGCACCCCGCTGGAACGAACATCCATCAGTCGGCTGTCCGTCTATTCCGTGATCACTGGCGCACTAACGGGTGTTGGCGTCGCGGCGTTGAACTGGTCCGTCATCTTTACCGAAAGAATCGTCTTCGGCGTCGATCACCTCCACAACCAAGACCCCACCTCCGCGGTGTCACCCCTGCGACACTCCCTCACCCTCATTGCCCTTGGGCTCGTGCTTTCCTGGGCGTGGTTCCTCCTCGATAGGTTCGGCAAGCCGCAGGTGTCCGTCCCCGACGCCATGCACGGCCGCACCATGCCGCTGCTAGCCACATCGGCCTCCGCTTTCATCCAGGTCATGTCTGTCGCGGCCGGCGCCCCGGTGGGGCGTGAGAACGCACCACGAATCCTTGGCGGGCTCGCCGGCTCTCGCATCAGCGCCCGCAGCAAACTCGATTCGGCTTCGAGGCGCATCCTCGTCGCCGCAGCTGCCGGCGCTGGTCTAGGAGCCACTTTCCATCTGCCTCTGGCAGGGGCCATTTTCGCACTGGAACTGCTCTTGGTGAGCATGAGCACCCAAGCCGTCATCGCCGTCATGCTCACCTCCGCAACCGCAACGGCAGTCACCGGCATCTTCGTGGAACCCCACCCCGTGTACCACAGCGTTCCGGTCACGGAATCAAGTACAACACTGATCATCGCAGTGGCAGTCGGCGCCATCGCAGGCCTTGCAGGCCACCTCTTCGGCAAAGCCGCCCGTTCAGCCGTCAAATCGCGGGCCATCGGCCGTCAAGTGCTGTGGCAGATGCCCCTCGGTTTCGCAGCTCTGGCCCTGATGTCTTATCTCGTACCAGGGGTTGGCACCAACGCCAGATTCACCACTGACAGCGTTCTCACTTCTCAAGATGCCGCAGCCGGACTGCTCCTGATCGGAGCCTTGCGCGTTCTAGCCATCCTCATCGCCTTCAGAGTCGGCGTGGTCGGCGGCACGCTAACCCCAGCATTCGGCCTTGGCGCCATCAGTGGCGCCCTCATCGGCGTCCTGCTCCATCCACTGTTCCCCGCCATTCCCTACGGAGTATTCGCGGTCCTCGGAGCCGCTGCGTTCCTGTCCACCGCCATGGCTGCCCCAATGTTCGGAATGATCGCAGCCATCGAATTCACCGACATGGCAGCCCAGGGATATTTGCCAGTGTTCGTCGCCGTCTGTGCCGCAGCACTGGCGGTCCGGCTCTGGGGATTGTTCACCCACGACGAGCGGAAGCTAGTGCCATTCACTTCCGCCCTCTTCACCAGCAAAGGCTAAGGAAATCTTTCCCCTACTGGGACAGCACGTCCTGGTAAAACGCCAGAAAAGCTGTCCATTGAGGGGAAAGATTTCCTAGCGACGCACGGGGCGCATGAGCGCGTAGCGCACTGCCTCCCCGAAAGTCGGCCGAGCTTCCTTCAGCAGCTTCAGTCCTGGGAGGAGGCCCCGCCTGCGTCCGTCGGCAAGCGCGCCGACATGCAGCTTCGCTTCGATGTCCGGGGTGAAGGCTTCCTCGGAACGAACCTCAGGCGCGTTGTGTGGGCTGGCGGCGAGCATCGAATTCGGCAGGGTGAGCTTGAGCAGCGTCTTTTGCACCTTGCCGAACTGTACCGGGAAGGAATCGGTGTTGTACGGCAGGTCGAATTCGCGGGCGATTGCCTCCACCTGTTTGCCGACCTCGGCGAGTCGGTTGGATGGCATGTTTGGGAAGAGGTGGTGCTCGATCTGGTAGTTCAGATTGCCCGAGAGGATGGTGAGGATCTTGCCACCGCGGAAATTCGCGGAGCCGAGCATTTGGCGCAGGTACCATTCACCCTTGGTTTCATTAGCCCACTGGTCCTTGGTGAATGTCTCGGTCTCATCCGGGAAGTGCCCGCAGAAGATCACGGCGTAGGACCACCAGTTGCGCGCAAGGTTGGCGAAGAGGTTTGCTCGCGCGGTATGCAGGAAGTTCGGGCCAGTGAGGGCCGGGTAGAACACGTAGTCCTTGAGCACCTGGTTGCGCACCTTACCCACGGTCTCCCAGAACTTTGGTTTCGTTTCCTCCCAGGTCTGCTTTCCGGCAAACAAGCGGCCGAGTTCAACGTCGTAGAAGGCGATGGCCCACTGGAACAGCGACGCAAGCACGACGTTGGTGACTGGCTGGAAAGCGTGCATCGGCGCCCACTTGCGGTCACGGGTGACGCGGAGCACGCCGTATCCGACATCGTGATCCATGCCCAGAATGTTCGTGTAGGTATGGTGCACGTGGTTGTGGGTGTGCGCCCACTGCGCGCTTGGGCAGTTCATGTCCCATTCCCAGGTGGCGGAGTGGATGACGGGGTCGTTCATCCAATCCCATTGGCCGTGGATCACGTTGTGGCCGATCTCCATGTTTTCCAGGATCTTGGCCAAACCGAGCAGTCCCGTACCTGCCCAGAAGAACGGCTTCTTGTGGCTGAGCAGCAGCAGTGCGCGACCGGTGAGTTCGGTGCCACGTTGGAACTTGATCAGCCCCTTGATGTACTTGACGTCGTTTTCGCCGAGGGAATCTTCTACTTCTTTCTTGATCGCGTCGAAGCGACGACCAATCTCCTCAATGTCCTCATCCGTGAGGTGGGCGTATGCCTGAATGTTTTTGATTGCCATGGTGGTTTCCTTACACGTCCAAAGTGAGATCGCCGTGGGCTACGCACACGCAGGTGCGGATTCGTTCGCCGGTTTCGTGGACCTCCCCGGTGGTGAGGTTATGTGCTGCCCCGTCCTTGATGGGTTGCACACAGGTATGACAAATGCCCATGCGACAACCGAAAGGCAACTGGATTCCTTGGGATTCCGCAGCTTCCAGAATTGTCGTCGCCCCATCGGCCTGGCATTGCCCCTTGCTGCCAAACGTGATGAGCCCGCCCTCGGCGTCAGAGGTGCGGTCAAGGCTGAAGCGTTCGGTGCGCAACTCAAAGCGCTTTTCGACGCCACCGTCCCACCATTGCTCAAGAGCCTCGAGCATCTCACTTGGCCCGCATGCAAATGGAGCTCGCTCGGCGAAGTCCGGAACCAGAGTGCCAATGTCTACCGGTCGGATTCGACCTTGTTCGGAGGTGATCCGCAGGTGGCACGTCAGGCCCGGTATGCCGTGCAATTCATCCAGGAAGAGCGCATCCTGCTCGGTTCGGACGGAGTAGATGAGGACCGCATCATGCTCTGGCGAGTTCTGTTTTAAGGAGCGCAGCATTGCCACGATTGGCGTGATTCCCGTGCCCGCCGCAATGAACAGCAGCTTTTCGGGCAGCGGATCAGGAAGTTGGAAGTCGCCTGCTGGGCGCGCGATGCGCACATCCATCCCCGGCTGCGCGTTATCCACCAAGTGCTCGGATAGTCGCCCGCCCGGCTGGGCCTTCACGGTGATGCTGAACAGGTCGCCTTGGCCGGAAACATTTGTCAGGGAGTAGCTACGCCAGACGAATCGGCCGTTGATCTGCACGCCGATGCCAATGTATTGTCCTGGGGCAAAGTCGACAGGGACGCCCCAACCTGGCGTGACGTCGAGGCTGATGGTGTCGTCGGTGTGCTTTTCGACGCGCACCACCTTGCCACGCAGTTCCCGGGTGCTCCAGAGGGGATTGAGCAAAGCTGTGTAGTCATCTGGCAGGAGCGGTGTGGTCCACGCTTTGAGCGCGGTACGCACGCTCGCAAGTGCATCTAGGGTGGTTCTCATATCTCGATTCGTTTCGCTCACAAAACCATAAGGTACGGTTGCGTAGCTTACGCTAGCGTAGGTTAGGTGCGCAAGCGAAACGCAAAAACTCCCCCGACCATTCCAGTCGAGGGAGCCCCAATTGCGAAAAGCGAAATTACATCAAGTCCACCAGAAACGGCAGTTCTACGGTGTCGTACCAAGCCATGAAATTGTCATCAGCATCGCCGACGGTCAACTCAGCATCCTCATCGCCCAAATCCGCGGCATCGATGACAGCAATCGCAGCAGCAGTTGCCTCCTCGGAGGATTCGATATCAACATGGAGAGCTGCAACCTCGTCAAAACTAATGCGCGCCGGGTTGATCTTGACCACTGCTTCACCCTGCTCCGGGGCGAGTTCAACGCGGGAATCGTCGAGATCAGCGGTGATCACCACGCGACGGTGCGGGAATTTCTCCTCATCCCCAATCGCGAGCAAGCGCAAGGACGCGCGGGCAGCTTCAATGAACGCGAAGTGCGCAAACTCCTCCTCATCGCCCTCATCAAAGAACTCAATGAGCGCAGGGGTGACAGCAAAGCCCCACCCAGAACGGGCCGGAAACGAGCCCTCTTCCTTCAGCTCACGCAGGATCGAGAACGTGGCAGGCAGATACACCCGCATCCTAGAACTCGCCTTCCAGACCGAAGAGGCCGGCAATTTCTACCACTGCACGATCAAACTGCTGGTAGAAGACACCAACCAAGCCCGATTCGACGGCAGCGCGGATGTTGAGGATGCTGTCGTCGACAAGCACGCAATCGCGCATCGGCAGGTCAAGGGCATCAGCTGCAGCTTGGAAAGCTTCCGGATTTGGCTTTTCCGCATCGATTTCACCGGAAAGGATTACAGCGTCGACAAATTCATCGTGCTGCCACTTGCGAATTGGGTCAGCGCCAGGGCCGCCCGGATCATTGGACAAGATGGCCGTCGCAACGCCTTCGCGCTTAGCAGCCACCAACAAATGGCGCCACCGGCGCTGGTCTTCTTCCGTTCCGTCCAACACTCCAACGAAGTCGACGATGAGTCCTCGCACGCTGCTCCATCCCGCTTTCTCAAATAATTGCTTCTCGACCAAAAATCATAATTCATGGCACACTTAGAGGAAGCAATAGCCACCAACGTCACTCATTCTTCCACAGCTCGAGCGGTGTTGGCTTGTCGCGATAGACCCCGGGACTGAATTAGAAGGACACATGCTTCAAACAATCCCCGGATACAGCCATCTCAAACTACTGGTTCCAACGACTACTACTGCGCAGAGCCCCCAGGTCACGCTTCCCAATAACGGCCCAATTCGGGCGTGCATTCAGGTTGTCCTCGATGCTGCCTGCGGAATGCGAACTACTGCTTCCCTGCCCCGCGCCTGGGTTTCCCCGCGCGTGCGCAGTCACATTACAGCTTTCCAGAAAGCGCACGCTATTCGAGGTCCTGTGGCAGTGCGCCATATCGACGTCCGACCGGCGCCAATCCCAAAGAATACGGATCCGCTGGCCATTCACATCGAGGAGTGCGTCGACGCGGTGGGCAGCTACCAGGTCGGAAAAAGAGTACTGGCGTTTGCCGCCAGGCTGGAACGCCCGGATGGCAAACGCCAGTGGATCATTCGATCACTACGTCTGTTTTAGACCTCTTCAGGCCCGAAGGTACGCATCTGATCTGGGCGTGGGCCCGAAGCCGCGCCGAGATCTTCCGCATCCAGCTTGCCGTCGTGGTTGACGTCAATGGTTCCGGCAGCTTCTGCCTTAGGGACAAACTGCTTGCGGATCAGGAACAGCTGACGAACAGTCTCTTCCTTGATGCCGTCCTTCATAGCAGCGAACATGTCGCCACCTTCTCGCTGGTACTCGACTAGTGGATCGCGCTGCGCCATTGCACGCAGGCCGATGCCTTCCTTGAGGTAATCCATCTCGTAGAGGTGCTCACGCCACTTGGTGTCCACCACGTTGAGGATGGCGACGCGTTCGATGTTGCGCATCTGGTCCTCGCCACCGATGGCAGAGACCTTTTCCTCCATGTCTGCGTACAGCGCGTGTGCATCATCAAGTACAGCCTGACGCAGGTCCTTTGCGGACAGCTCACCGGCTGCGCCGTACTCGGTGCCGTCGACGAGGGACTTCCACGTCATGGATGGACCGTAGAGGCTCTCGAAAGCGTTCCACAGGGTGTCCAGGTCCCAGTCTTCGACGTAGCCATTTGCCGTGGCAGCGGCGACGTAGTCAGAAATGGTGTCGTCAATCATGGCCTGGATCTGTTCGGAAACGTCAGCGCCTTCGAGGACGGAGCGACGCTCGGAGTAAATCACCTTACGCTGCTCGTTCATGACTTCGTCGTACTTGAGGACGTTCTTACGCATTTCGAAGTTCTGGGACTCGACCTGCGTCTGAGCGTTCTTCACCGCATTGGACACCATCTTGGAGTCAATCGGCTGGTTGTCTGGAATGTCCAGACGGTTCATGGTGTTTTCCAGCATTGGGCCCACGAAGCGGAGCATTAGGTCGTCGCGAAGCGACAGGTAGAAGCGGGTGGTGCCCGGGTCGCCCTGACGGCCGGAACGACCGCGCAGCTGGTTGTCGATACGGCGGGAGTCGTGACGCTCGGTGCCGAGCACGTACAGACCGCCTGCTTCACGAACCTTGTCGGCGAGTTCCTCAGAGCGCTTCTTCACGCGCACGATTTCCTCGTCCCACGCAGCTTCGTACTCTTCTGGCTTCTCCACAGGGTCGAGGCCACGTTCGCGTAGGTAGATATCGGCGAGGATGTCCGGGTTGCCTCCGAGCACGATGTCGGTACCGCGACCGGCCATGTTGGTTGCAACGGTCACGGCGCCTGGCAGACCTGCCTGCGCAACGATTTCGGCTTCCTTCTCGTGGTGCTTCGCGTTCAGCACGTTGTGCTTGATGCCCTTTGCCTGCAGCAGGCGGGACAGGTATTCGGAACGCTCCACGGAGGCAGTACCGACGAGAACCGGCTGGCCATTGTCGACGCGCTCAGCGATGTCGTCGACAACGGCAGCGAACTTGGCTTCCTGAGTCTTGTAGATCAGGTCGGTGAGGTCTTCGCGCTGGTTCGGACGGTTCGTCGGAATCGGCATGACGTCGAGCTTGTAGATCTGGTGCAGCTCGGAAGCTTCCGTCTCAGCAGTACCGGTCATGCCGGCGAGCTTGTCGTAGAGGCGGAAGTAGTTCTGCAGGGTAACCGTTGCCAGGGTCTGGTTTTCGGCCTTGATCTCGACGTTTTCCTTCGCCTCGATGGCCTGGTGCATGCCTTCGTTGTAGCGACGACCGTCGAGCACACGACCGGTGAACTCGTCAACGATCATGACCTCACCGTTGCGGACGATGTAGTCCTTATCGCGGGTGAACAGCTCCTTCGCCTTGATGGCGTTGGTCAGGTAAGAAACCAGCTGCGAGTACTCAGGCGCGTACAGGTTTGTAATGCCCAGCTGATCTTCAACGAAGGCGACGCCCTCTTCCTTCACACCAACGGTGCGCTTGCGCTCATCCACTTCGTAGTGGATATCGCGGGTCATGCGAGGCACGATCTGGGAGAACGCGTTGTACCACTCGGAAGAGCCGTCGGCCGGGCCGGAGATGATGAGCGGGGTACGAGCTTCGTCGATGAGGATCGAGTCAACCTCGTCGACGATGGCGTAGTGGTGGCCACGCTGAACCAGGTCGTTCAGGGAGTGCGCCATGTTGTCGCGCAGGTAGTCGAAGCCGAGCTCGTTGTTGGTGCCGTAAGTAATGTCAGCGTTGTATGCTTCACGACGCTGCGGTGGCGTCATGTTCGACAGAATAACGTCCGTCTTCAGGCCCAGGAATCGGTGAACACGACCCATCCACTCGGAGTCACGCTTCGCCAGGTAGTCGTTCACGGTAACAACGTGGACGCCCTTGCCTTCGAGGGCATTGAGGTATGCAGGAAGCACACAGGTCAGGGTCTTACCTTCACCAGTACGCATCTCGGCGACGTTGCCAAAGTGCAGTGCCGCACCACCCATGATCTGCACCTTGTAGTGCTTTTGACCAAGAACACGCCAGGATGCTTCGCGCGCCGTGGCAAAAGCCTCGAGGAGAATGTCGTCGAGCTTTTCGCCCTTTTCCACGCGCTCCTTAAACTCAGCGGTTTTCGCCTTGAGTTCTTCGTCGGAAAGTGCCGCATACTCGTCTTCGAGGGCGATCACTTGATCAGCAATGGCACCCAGGCGCTTGATAGCGCGGCCTTCGCCAACGCGGAGAATCTTGGACAGTCCAAACACGGGCAGTGGTCCTTACAACTTGGGGTAGGTAAAAATACAAATCTCCGACCATTCTACGCACAGTCTTATCTTGGGGCGGATTCATGGTGGATTAAGTTTCGGGAAAAGGTGAAAAATTCCTAGCAATTCTCACCTATGGCGAAACCCGCCCCTGGGCGGACGCCCGGAGCGGGTTTACACATACTTTCTAGGACTACTTATCTTCTTCCACCAGTTCGATGAGACCGTAGTCGAAGGCGTGGCGACGGTAAACCACGGATGGACGACCGGTTTCCTCATTCAGGAAGAGGTAGAAGTCGTGGCCAACGAGCTCCATTTCGGACAGTGCATCGTCCACAGACACTGGCTTTGCGGAGTGCTGCTTGGTGCGGACGATCTGACCAGGGGTAGCGTCCTGGACCTTGTCTGCGTATGGATCGACATCGAATTCGCCGACCTGCTCCTGAGCCTTCTTAGCCTCAGCTACCATTTCGGCTGCCATCTCACCTGCGCCAAGTGGTGCACGGTGACCGGAACGGCTGATCTGACGGCGAACCTTGACCTTACGCAGGGAACGCTCCATCTTTGCCAGCGCAGTCTCGAGTGCTGCGTAGAAGCTGTCTTCCTTAGCTTCTGCACGAGCGATGTGTCCCTTGCCGGTCGCAGTGATCTGAATGCGATCGCTCTGAGCTTCACGACGAGGGTTTGGCTCGTGCTGGAGCTCCACGTGGAAGAACGTCAGAGTCGGGTCAAGGCGCTCGATCTTAGCGAGCTTGCTCTTGACTCGTTCCGCGAAGTGATCGGGCACCTCGACGTTGCGGCCAGTGATGTTGACCTGAGCGCGCAGGACGTCGTTGTTATCAGCAGGTGTAGTCACTTTGCTTTACCTCCCGGTATCAGCCACCGCACAATGTGAGCGGGATTACTCACAACGTCCACGGTGACGCTTATCTTGCTACAGCCCTAATTTTACATCTGGTCATAACCATTGCGCCATGACCCCCCTCTATAAAGCAATACTTATCACGCAGCACAAATCACCAGAGCGCCAGCGACCTGGACTTTTGCCGCAAGAAGTAGGGCTGAGGTCACAGAAATCGTCGAACCAGTGGTCACAACATCATCCAAAATCACAACTGGCGATGGCGGAATTGCCTCCAACACCACGTTTCCCGCCAAGTTTCGCTGCCTGGATGAAGCATCAAGTCCCACCGACTCCTTCACCTGCGAACCATGACGCACACAGCTGACCACATTGGCCCCGCTTGCCCGTGCAACGAGTGTGACCGGGTCTCCCCCACGCAGGCGTGCCGACGCTCGCCTCGTCGGAGCAGGTACCAGCGTTAGCTCCTCAACCTCAGGCAATTCACCCCGCGCAGCTAAATACTCCAGTCCCGAGCGAACCACGGCACCAAGAAATTGCGGGACGTCGCGTCGTCCCCTTTCCTTCATCGCCAGCAAGGCTTCCCTATGCACGCCCGAATAGTTGCCGAGGGCCCACACCGGAATGTGCGGGTCCACGGTAGTAAAAATGCGTTGCGGAGTTCGGGCCAGGTGGCGTCGACAAGCGCGGCATAAAGTTTCCCCTGCTGCGCCGCACCCCGCGCAATGTTTCGGCAGCAGCAGTTCCATTATTTCGCCACAATCGGTGCGACGCGCTGTCCTTGGAACGCAGGGACTTCACGCCAGAACGCAAGACCAGAGGTATTAATCGGCAGCTGTAGCAGCGCGCGGGAGTCTGTGATGTAAATGGTCGAGCTGCTAGCAGAAATCGCCACGACGGGAGCTGAGACGTTGCCCGCAGGAAGAGGCGTCAGTGCGGAACCGTCCGATTGCACTTGCCATACCGGCGTTTCAGGAGTGGAAGTTCCGACGAGCATGGAACCATCGATCTTCCAATCCACGGTGAGCGCCGTTCCAGCCAGCGCCGGAGCGATCTCACGCACGTTCGCCAGCTTTCGGTGACCGACACTCGGACGTTCCACAGTGGCCAGGTAGACACGTCCACCGACAATGAACGCGCAGCGCGCACCCGTCGGCGAGAGCCTCAGCACGGAAATGAGCCCACCCAAACCTTCCAGCTCGGACGTGTCGACCTCGGTGTGCGACACTTCCCCACTCGTTGTGGAACGGGCAACTCGGGCAACCTTGCGTCCATCCAGAACCGTCCACACGGCATTTCCGCCATTTTCAAACGTCGGGGCGGAGAGGGTGCGAGCATCGATACCTGGGCGAGGCTCTTCGTCGATCTTTCCGACCATCAGTGAGGAGCGCTTCGCGTCTTCCTCGCCTGTGGTTTTGACCATCGCTGCAAGCTCGGTGCCCGCTTCAACATCCGCAGATGCAATGTCAGAAGCCGTTCCCCACGTACCTGGGACTGGGACCGCGCGGTCCCCATCCACTGCAAGCAGCTTCCCGCCAGCCAAGGCGTACAGCGGCGAACCTGCACCTGGGGATGCCCCCGGATTGTATTCCGCAACCTGCTCAATGGTCAGGTATTCAGAATTTTCAATCGCCGGCGTGTTATCGATCTCGATTTTGTACGGCCCCGGGACGCCCGCTTTTGCCAAGGTCCACACCACTTGCGCAGCGAAGCGATAGCGTCCCTCAGCACTCAGATCGCCGAACCCGGAGAAGGAGTACACGCCCGAGTCAAAGCCAGAGAACGTCGCTCCTGGTGGGACATACGACTTCACACCTGGCTTGAGCACTTGCTGCGGCCCTTCAACAAGCAGCGACAACAAAGCGGTGTTCAGCGACGCGTTTCCGTTGTACACCCACCTGCGATCGACCACGAGGTCACGATCCGTCGGGTCCATGAAGTACAGCGCGTAAGGCTGGTAGTTGTTGCGCAGTTCAGTGTGTTCCACCGCGATGCCCGGAGGAAGACTGACGATGCGCCACTGCCCATCGCGCTTTTCGACGTCGATAGTCGCCTCATACTGGCCGTGCTCCGGCTGATACACGCCCCCAATTCCGATAGAACCAATGACGGGCCCGCGCACGCTATAGGAAATCTTGTTGTCAGTTGCACCGGGAAGCGCGTTGACGTCAATGCGATCGAGGACGAGCATGCCTGCCTGTGAATCCCAGGACTTGGCAGTCTCCGGGGTGAGGTACTGCCTAGCCGCCTGATGACGGCCGGTTGGCTTGATCGACTCCTTGAAGAAGTCACGCACCAAAAGATCCGGGTCCTGCCCCATCTCAGGTCCTGAGGCATCAGAACCCGTGGCTGCCGGGGCGAAGGTCCGCAACGCCTGCGGAGCGGAATTGCTCGGAATTGTGGTACATGCCGAAGCTAGCAAGCTGAGCGAGGCCAGCGTGCCGAGGAGCTTAGCGTTCATCAATGACCACCCCGCCATCTGTCACAGGAGAATTCGAAATCGGAACTGCGGCCACATCGGGATGCGCCAATGGAATCGGGCTATTGCTGTATCGCTGCTTCGCGACGAGCGGCAGCGTGAGCCGGAAACGCGAACCAACGCCGATGCTTCCCGACGCCTCCAGGCGCCCACCGTGCAGGCGTGCATCTTCGGAGGCGATCGCAAGCCCCAGACCGGTGCCACCGGAATGCCTCTTGCGGGAAGGATCGGCGCGCCAGAAACGGTTAAACACCAGCTCCTCTTGCCCAGGCTTCAGGCCTACTCCGTGGTCGGTTACGGCAATGGCTACGGCGTCTTCGTTTGTCTCCAGGAGCACGTCAACTGGCTTGCCCTCGGAGTGGTCGATGGCATTTGCCAACAGGTTGCGCAGAATTCGCTCGATTCTGCGAGCATCCATAACAACGTTGACTGGCTCATCAGGCACATCGAAGCTTACGGTTACCCCGAGTTGCTTGGACAAATGCTCCGTTTGCTGCCAGGCCGCCTGAAGCGCGCTGCGGATATCAACGCGTTCTTCTGAAAGATCCGCTACACCGGCATCGTGGCGGGAAATTTCTAGCAGGTCGGCGAGCAGCGTCTCAAAGCGATCCAGCTCACGGATCATGAGCTCGGACGCACGCTTGGTGTAAGGATCGAGTTCCTCAGCATGGTCGGCGATCATGTCGGCCGCCATGCGCACGGTGGTCAGCGGTGTGCGCAGTTCGTGCGAGACGTCGGATGTGAATTGACGTTGCAGGTCGCCGTATTCCTCGAGCTGGTCAATCTGTTTGGACAGCGACTCCGCCATCGAGTTGAAGCTGTTCGCCAGGCGCGCCATTTCGTCTTCGCCTTCAACGACCATGCGCTCCCTACGATGCCCCGCGGCAAATCTCTCTGCAATGCGGCTAGCGGAGCGCACTGGCGCGGTGACCTGTTGGGTCAGCAGCCAGGAAATGGCCACGATGAGCACGAGCAACACCACGCCACCGGCAGCGAACAGGCCCTTGATCAGCGCCAACGTCGCTTCTTCCGTGGCTAGCGGCATGACTAGATAGACCTGCAGCCCGCTGACATCGGTATCAGTTGGGGTACCGATGATGAGCGCCTTATAGGGGCTACCGTCGTAACCGGGAAGGGAGGCGAATTGGTAGGAAATCTGTCCTTGCGACACGAAGTGACGCAGCCGTTGCGGAATCTCGAAACCTTCTGGCGACGCCGTCTGCGTCCCATCAGGATTATCGACAATCAGGACAGGTTCGTAAATCGAATTCGGCCCATCCGGTTCCACCATTCCCAGGTTGGTCAGCGAGGCACGAGCAGAGTTGAGCCTGGCTTGCAGGGAGTTGGAGGAGTCGGAAGCAGATATTTGCTTTTCCACGGCAATGCGGGCGCGCTCGATCTCGCTCTCGGCGGTCTCGAGCTTCGTATCAACAAGCTGTTGCGCAACGATGCTCACCAGGGTGAGACCCAGAAACAACACCACAACAGTGGTGGAGACCAGGATCGAGCCGATCACGCGTACTTGCAGGGAGGTGCGCCAGCTATCCAGCATCCGGTCCCACATACGGCGGGCAGAAGTCATAGAGAATTACTGTTAGTCGTTGTGGCCAGTCTTGTAGCCGACGCCACGAACCGTGAGGATGATCTGAGGGTTCTCAGGGTCCTTCTCGATCTTGGCGCGCAGACGCTGAACATGAACATTGACCAAACGGGTATCGGAGGCGTGACGGTAGCCCCAGACCTTTTCCAACAGCTCTTCGCGAGTAAAGACCTGGCGTGGCTTGCGAGCCATTTCCAGGAGCAGATCAAACTCGAGTGGGGTGAGCTGGATTTCTTCATCGCCACGACGCACGAGGTGACCAGGGACGTCGATGACGAGGTCACCGACCTCAATGAGCTCAGAAGGCTCCTCATCAGTGCGACGCAGGCGGGCGCGAATACGCGCCACCAGTTCCTTTGGTTTAAATGGCTTGCTCACGTAGTCGTCTGCACCGGACTCGAGTCCCAGCACCACGTCAACGGTGTCGGTCTTCGCCGTCAGCATGACGATTGGAACCATGGATTCGAGACGAATAGCACGGCAGATGTCAACGCCGTTCATGCCTGGCAGCATCAGGTCGAGAAGGACAAGATCCGGCTGCTCGCGCTGGAATACTCCAACAGCTTCGCCGCCGTCCATGACTGCAACCGTGTCGAAGCCTTCAGCTTGCAGCACGATTGTCAGCATTTCGGAGATAGCAGGATCGTCATCAACGACGAGAATTTTCGCGTTTGTCATTTCTTCCTCTGGTTGCTCTCGCGCAGGCAAAAATTATTCAGTAATCGTCCATCATAGGTTCTTTTGATCCCTAATGCGCGCGATAATGCGCCGGGACAATGTTGTCACATCTTCATTCGGGGCAGCGACAATCCACTCGGAACCCCAGGATTCGGCCGCTAGGCGTCGATAAGCGTCGCAGGTCCGGGCCTGCAATCCCCCATCGGTCTCGTAGGCATCCTTGGCGCGGTTGGTGTCGTCGATCGCTCGCTGATTCGCACGCTCTGCAGCGACCTCAACCGGCGTGTCGAGCAGGATCTGCAAGTCGGGACGAGGCAGGCCCAGACTCTCAAACTCGAGATTCTCGACCCACGCCACAATCGACTCGTCCTGCGTACGCGCCCAGCTGTATGCGGCATTGGATGCTACGTAGCGATCCAGCAGCAAAATGTTGTCCCCCTGCGCTGCAGCGCGCAGCTTATCGACGGCCCCATGGCGGTCCAACGCGAACAACGTAGCCATTCCGTAGGCACTGTCGATCAAATCGCCCATCTGGTGCCGGAGAGCTCGCAAAGCCAGCTGGGCATGAATGGATTCGTCATAGCGCGGAAACGCAAGACGCTCGACAGTGATGTGCTCGGCTAGCGCCGTGGCAAGCGTATTTTTGCCGGCGCCATCGATGCCTTCGATGCAGATAATCACTGTTAGTTGAGCGCCTCGAGGTAGACCTCAAGGTCTTTCTCAGTGTCGACATCCTCTAACAAGGTGGCTGCCTGCTCGCGCAGCACCTCAGAGCCAGAGCCTGCCAGCTCGCGCACGAATGGGTAGTTTTCAGCGATTTCGCCAGCAGTGAATGGCGCACCGGCCCAAATCGCCGCAATGGTAGCTGCAAGCAAACCATTGGCAGTTTCTTCGTCGTTGACAGCCTTGCCGCTGGCAACGAGCGCTACCGCATCTTCAATAGCCTCCACGATATCTTCGGAATCCAGGCTGGCCATTTCGTCCAGAAAGTCAACGTTGTTCTCGTCCGCAAAGATTGCGACGTCCCAGGCTCCCATGTTTCTCCTGCCAATCGGGGCCCGCAGCGCAGGCCGTTAGTCCATAAGTGTCTTGCTGAAAATCTCAAGGCCGACAGTCACCTACTAGATTTACTTGGATTAGCGCGTTCGCGCCACTGCCACCCCTCACACACTGTGTGACACTTCACCTAATTTGGTTTCCTTATTTTTCATTCAATATTTTGCCTGTGATCTTTCCATGCCCGCAATCACATGCTAGGGTCAGCGTTGTTACTAATTCGTTACTCGATGTAACTAATTTCTATGCCCATACGATCTCACTTGTAGGACATAGTTCAAGCGCTGTGTCCACTCATAAAGAGGAGAACGATACGTGAAAAAGCACACCCGAGGGTTCCTCGCGATCGTAGCTTTCGGCTGCGTCGCGGCTGGTGCCGTGGGCTGGGGCGTGTGGGCCAATTCCGCCCCTGAAGACACTCGCATTTCCAGCGAGTCGTCACATTCTCGTGTCGCAAATTCGACCTCAACCTCGTCCTCTCCGAAGTCGTCTTCGGAGGCCACTCCTTCGACCGCCCCGGCACCGAGCTCTGAGCAATCAAAGCGATCTCAGCAGCAGGCCCCCGTGTCTCAGTCGGATCCTTACTTGGCCCCTAATGCCTTCATCCCGAACGGCCCAATTGTGGCAAGCACTCCTACCCGGGTGTACTCCCCTTCTACGACCATCGCGGGAACCCCACAGGTGGAGACGTCTGTTCCGCCTTCATCTCAGCCGGTGAATACCACGACTTCTCGACCAATCACCGACACCCCTATCGACGAGCCACGTGAGCCTGTGGAAACCCCAACAGATGCACCATCGCCGTCGCCGTCGCCATCTGTTGAACCATCGCCAGAGCCACCTGTGACCGAGGTTGTTCCGGAACCTACTCCGACCACTGAAGAGGTTTCGCCACCAACTCTGGTGCAGCCAGTGCCGTCAACGGAAACGTCGACGACAGCCCCGGAGGAGCCAACTCCAATCGATCCAGTAGCTCCGACGGAGCCAAGCACAACGGAACCAACCCCCTCCGAGGCTCCAATTAGCAGTGGCTTGGCAGCCGAGCCACTTGCTACTAACTAAACGAAAAAGAGCGACAAGCCACATAAGGCTCGTCGCTCTTTCTTGTTACAGCTAAACGGTTGCTACAAAGACCGTCGCACCGGTCGCAGCCATAGTAACCTCCGGATCCCCAGCAGGTACCCAAGCGGCACTACCTGCAGGTACCTCTAGCTTCGTGTCACCACAGGACAGCTCGGCAACCCCAGACGTCACCAGGACGATCGCAGGACCATCGTGTTCAAACGAAGCCTCTTCCGCCAAGTTCCAGCAGGCCAGCTCAAACTCATCGATTGGCGTTGGGAAATCCGTGCGCACACCAGTGCTGACCGGGCTGATACGAGGATCTGCCAAAGAATCAAAGGTCAACACACGCACGAGTTCTGGCACGTCCACGTGCTTCGACGTCAGGCCCCCGCGAAGCACGTTGTCAGAATTGGCCATGATTTCCACGCCCAAACCCTTGACGTAGGCGTGCAACTGACCTGCATCAAGGTACAGTCCTTCGCCTGGCTGGAGGGTGAACTTGTTCAGCAACAGTGCCCCCAATACGCCAACGTCGTATGGGTAGCGTTCGTGCAGGGCCACGACGTTGGCCAGCTCTTCCCGCATCCATTCCGGCAGGTCCTTCTTCTCGAGGGCCGCAGTGGCAGAGGAAACAATGTCGTCGATGAGCATGGTGCGGCTGGCGGAAGGAATCGTAATCCACGTGGTGAACAGGACACGCAAATCATCTGATTCATTTTCAGCAGACCTATCCAGCATGGCGACGTAACGATTTACCTCAGCGCTGTCCAGGGCCTGGAACAGCTCAAGAGATTTAACCAGCGGACGGAAGCCCGCCATCGCTTCAAACTCGGTGAGAGCGACGATCAACTCTGGCTTGTGATTGTCGTCCTTGTAGTTGCGGTCACCTGCAGAAATATCAATTCCCTGCGCATTTTCGCGGGCAAAGCCTTCCTGGGCCTGAGCCAAAGATGGGTGTGCCTGGAGAGAAAGTGGCTCCGCAGCTGCCAAGATCTTGAGCAGGAACGGCAGATTGTTCCCGAAGCGTGCAATGACTCGCTGGCCAAGATGATGGACAGGATCCGCATGAATCATGTCGATGAGCTCTGCTTCCCCGATGGTTGCTGATGCAGCTGGGTGTGCCCCGAACCACAGCTCCGCTTCTGGACGAGAAGACTGCTCTTCACCACGCAATCCTGCGATGAGTTCGCGCGACCCCCACGGATAATGGCGTAGTCGACCAGTCAGCAGTTCCATGTACAACTCCTTAGTACACCGCCGCAGCTAAGCCTCTCACCATCAGCCGCAGAATGTTTTCTAGCGATATTTCGTCTGATTCGGCATGTTGGGTAACGGACCGCGGAACTGCCGAATCCCGCTGGGCCCAGACAACAGTCCTCAAGGGTAGCACCAACTGCTCTCCCTCTTCGAACAGGTCATGGAAAATATCGGTCTCATTTACATTAAGATTCGGCAGTGCAGCCTGTAGCTCAGAAAGCTCAAGTGCTGCGCTGACCAGGCCATTAGCCGCCCAGCCGGTCGAGATCACTCGCGCTAGCTCAGCTGGGGCTCCCGATAGTCCGGAGTGCACGACGCGGTTTTCTACCGCAAGTGTGTGCAATTGCCGAGCCTGATTCACCAGCTCGTCCCGTTCTGGGCTCACGCTGAGCAGTTCTTCATCCACAGCCGCAGCCGCCAAATCCAGGTGCTCACCGACCACCCGCGCGGGCGTCGTTAAGCTCGTTGCCAGGGCATACACCGTTGCGACCACCGCAGACGGCTCGATCCCCTCGGTCGTCGCGGGCACAGGCACCATATACGCGCCTTCGGGCGCTTCATCCCGCAGCGGCCCTTCGGACGGGGCAAGAAGGACGGAGACGCAGCCCCGTCGCGCCGCTTCATGAAGGTCGCGTTCCTGAGGCGCCACGCTTTTCGACGACGCCACCACTACGACGTCCAGTGGACCGGCATATCGTGGCAGCGACTCCACAATGGTTACTGGCAGCGGAAGCGGCTCTACGAGTGCGCAGGCAAGATGCGCGGCTGCCCGGGAAAGTTCGTCAGCCACAAGCACGATCAAACTGCGTGGCTGAAGATCGGAGATGTCTGAGCAGATACCGTCGTCGATGAGCCCGCGGGCTCCCCGGATGAAGGCGCCCTCGTGCGCGAGGTCGAAAAATCGAACGGCAGCTGCGTCGTACATCTTGCCTCCTTAGGCGCGGATAACGGAGAGCACCTCAGCGCTGAGCTCGTCGACTTCTTTACGAGTCGGAGCCTCAGCGTTCAGGCGAAGCAGTGGCTCGGTATTGGAAGCGCGAACATTGAACCACGCCTTCGTGCCCTTCAGCTCGACTGTGACGCCATCGAGGCGGTCCACGCTTTCGATGCGATCAGCGAAGTGATCCAGCACGGCCTGCGTGCGCTCCTGCTGCGCCTCCTTGGAAGCCAGCTTGGAGTTGATTTCGCCGGAAGCCTCGTAGCGGTTGTACTGTGCCATCATTTCACTCAGTGGCTTGTCCTGGCCACCCAATGCGGCAAGGACGTGCATTGCTGCAAGCATGCCGGAGTCTGCGTTGAAGAACTCGGTGAAGTAGTAGTGCGCGGAGTGCTCGCCACCGAAGACAGCGCCCTCTTCAGCCATCGTGGCCTTGATGAAGGAGTGGCCCACGCGGGTGCGAACAGCCTTGCCACCGTTTTCCGCGATGATTTCCGGAACGGACTTGGAGGTGATCAAGTTGTGGATGATGGTTGCACCTGGCTTTTCTGCCAGGTATCGCTCCGCCACGATCGCACAAATTGCAGATGGGCTGACTGGCTGGCCGAGCTCGTCGATGACGAAGCAGCGGTCGGCATCGCCGTCAAACGCAAGTCCGATGTCCGCCTTGGTCTCGAGGACGAACTTTTGCAGGTCGACCAGGTTCTTTGGGTCGAGTGGGTTTGCCTCATGGTTCGGGAAGGAACCATCGAGCTCGAAGTACAGTGGCTCGATATCAAGAGGCAGATTCTTCAGCACTGCCGGCACGGTGTGGCCCCCCATGCCGTTGGCTGCGTCTACAGCTACCTTGAGTGGGCGAATGCCGTTGAGATCGACGAGGCCGCGCAGGTATTCGCCGTAGCCTTCCAGGCAGTCGTCCTTCGTGAGCTTTCCTGGTTCGCCGTCGTAGCCAGGAACACCTGCGACCAGGTCATCGATGATGGTGGCGAGTCCGGACTCCTGCCCCACTGGTCGTGCGCCGGAACGGCACAGCTTGATGCCGTTGTAGGCAGCTGGGTTGTGGGAGGCGGTGAACATCGCGCCTGGACATTCGCGAACGCCAGAGGCGTAGTAAAGCTGGTCGGTGGAGGTCAGCCCAAGCATGACAACGTCGACGCCCTGTTCAATGACGCCCTCGGCAAATGCACCCGCGAGTTCTGGACCGGATTCACGCATGTCGTGACCGATGAGGATTTGGGTAGCGTCTTCAGCGCGCATCAGTCGGCCAAAGGCGGCGCCGGTATCACGCATGAAGTCAGCGTCGATTCCATCGCCAACGATTCCGCGAACGTCATAGGCTTTGATAACAGCTTCGACAGCTTCACGGCTGCGGGGTGCGGCAGTGCGCATGGGGCAATCTCCTAGGTAGGTGCAACAGTAACTACCTATCCTAGATCAATCTTCGCCATCAACGACGTACAGATGTGCCCGTCGGCGTCCCTTCTCTGCTTCTTTGATTTTGGAACGATGAATTGGATGGTTCTGTGTTGGCTCGTCGATGACCAATCCAGAGCCACCGCTGCCGGCTTCACGCACGGCCTTAGCCAGTGCGGTGAGGTCGTCATCGTCGTCATCGCGGTCAATTTCGGACACACGCAGCATGTTCCAGCCCAGTGGTGCGGTGATTTTCGCAGCGTGCTCTTCGCATAGGTCCCAGCTGTGTGGCTCGGAGGCTGGAGCTAGTGGGCCAATGACGGCGGTAGATTCTGCGTACGCGTAAGTCAGCGTAGCGACTGCGGGCTTGCCGCATCCCGGACGACTGCAACGACGAAAATTACTCACCCGACAAAGTCTAGACCTTTAGTTGACACTTTGGTAGTGCACACACGGCGCGCCTGGCTTTTCCGCTGCGCAGAACACCTTAATCTAGTGCCATGGACGTTAAGGCTGGACGAGATCGACACGGGCGCGGGCTGCGCGGCCCCCTACTGCCCCACGCCACGCCGCGATTTCGTAGTCGGGCCGAGCTTTTCGACGCCGCCGTCCTGGAAGCCTATGCCCCAATTGCCAACTCTTATCCGGAAGAGCTAGCAAACCTTGACATCGCTGTCGACACGGTGCCACGCATGCGTCTTGGTGTCGATTACTCACTGATGACGGACGAAATCGTGGCCGATGGAACTGTCCCATTGGGTCGCGTTATTCCGGCGGGTATTGATCGTCGTGGCAAGCCGACCAGGCCTCGCATTGTCATTTTCCGTAAGCCAATTGAGGCAAGGTGCATAAACAAAGAAGAGCGCAGCGAGATCCTGTCAACGGTTCTCACAACGCTAGTGGCAAATCATTTGGGGATCGATCCAACCGACATCGACCCAGATTTCGAGTAAAACTTAGCCGATCTGCTTCTTCAGGCGACGGCGCTCTCGCTCGGAAAGCCCGCCCCAGATGCCGAATCGCTCGTCGTGCTCGAGGGCAAATTCCAGGCATTCATCTCGAACGCCACACGCTTGGCAGATTCGCTTAGCCTCGCGGGTTGAGCCACCCTTTTCAGGGAAGAAGGCTTCTGGATCAGTCTGCGCGCACAGCGCTTGATCCTGCCATTCTTGCTCAACTGCCCCGAAGAGGGCATCGAAAGACAGATCAGAGCCAGTTTCCAACCCAGAATTCATCCCGCGGGAAGTTGCGTCATTCGCCACGTACTCCATCGACGCTCCTCCTTCTTCCGTAGGTGTTTTGGTGAGTTTTCGTCGGTCCACCATTTGTGGACTTACACAAGTGTGATTACACACCGATCACTAGATATCGTCAACCTCGTGGCAGATATTTTCCGGTCAAATCGCCATTTTCCCAAGATGTAATTAACTCCAGTAACAGAATTAACAAGACCCCCGCCACGGGGGCGAGGGTCGGGGGTACTACATCTAGTGGTGACCCATTCAGCACCAAACAACTCTAGAGTTGCTTCGGCGTGTCGTGACCCACCTACTTGACTTAAGCGTCAGAGGAGAATCGCACACCATTGTCCGGAATAACAACGCCCGGCCAGACGCGCATGCCACCCTTGAGTTCACAGCGAGCGCCAATCTTGGCGCCGTCTCCGATGACGCAATCAGAGATGCGTGCATTCGCACCAATCGTCACGCCAGCGCCAATGATGGAGTTTTCGATGATGGCGCCCGGCTCCACCTTCACACCGTCAAAAACGACAGTCGCTTCCAGGCGAGCTCCAGCACCAATCTCTGCTCCACGGCCAACAACCGTTCCGCCAAGAAGCCATGCCCCGTCGTGAACGCCGGCCGTGTCGTCGACAAGCCCTTCACCGGTTCGACCCTCAAGCAATGGCGAAGGCGCGATACCACGCACGAGGTCAGAGGAACCGCGCACGAAGTCGTCCGGGGTGCCCATGTCGCGCCAGTAAGACTGGTCGACGTAGCCGTACACGCGACGGCCCTCTTCGAGCAGACGAGGGAAGGTTTCGCGCTCAACGGAGACCGGACGACCTTCTGGAATGGTTTCGATCAGCTCACGCTTGAACACGTAAATGCCGGCGTTGATCTGGTTTGTCGGAGGATCCTCGGTCTTTTCCAAGAACTCCAACACGCGACCATCTGAGTCAGTTGGCACACAACCAAAAGCGCGTGGATCAGCAACGCGCACGAGGTGCATGGTCAGATCGGCGTTCTTCGAGGCGTGGGTGTTCAGCACCTGCGTGAGGTCGGTACCGCCGAGAACGTCACCATTGAAAACCATGACGGTGTCGTGGCGCAGCTTGTCGTAGACGTTGCGGATGCCACCGCCGGTGCCCAGCGCCTGCTCCTCGACGACGTACTCAATCTCCAGGCCCATATCGGTGCCATCGCCAAAGTATTCCTCAAAGACTTCTGCCTTGTAGGACGTTCCCATCACCACGTGGGTGATACCTGCTGCCTTGATGCGCGCAAGCAAGTGCTTGAGAAATGGCACGCCTGCGGTTGGCAACATTGGCTTTGGAGTGGACAGGGTCAGTGGGCGAAGGCGGGTTCCCTTGCCACCAACGAGGATGACTGCATCGGTTGCGCTAGTCAGATTTTCCATACTCATACTTTCGATTATTCCCTACTTGGCCCGACGTCTCTGGGCGGCGGCCACAGCGATTTCACTTCGGACTTTCAGACCCAACCACAACAGCGCCCGAATCGGCGCCTGAACGAGGCCAGGATGCCTGTCCGCCTGAAACTTGTACGCACTGCGGTGATGCGCTGGAAGCATTGATTCCGGGTGCTCGCCCGCAACGTGTCCCTTGCTGTGTTGGATCCGCGCTGCCGGGCAGAAAATGTTCTTCCAGCCAGCCTTCCCCAACCGATCTCCGAGGTCTACATCCTCCATGTACATGAAGTAGTCCTCATCGAACCCAGCAATCTGATCAAAGGCCTCCCAGCGCACCAGCAGGCACGATCCGGAGAGCCAGCCAGCTTCGCGTTCGGTCTCCATGTCCGCATCATTGCGATAGGCGCGGGACCATGGGTTCGACGGCCACACTGTGGAGAACAGCGCATGCCCGATGCCATTGCTCAGGGTCGGTACAGCGCGGGCCGACGGATAAGCCGAGCCATCGGCTTCCCGAATGTATGGCCCCACCGCACCAGCCTTCGGATGGCGACGAGCGCAGTCAATGAGGACGTCAATGGCCCCCTCATCAAAAACCACGTCCGGGTTGGAGATGACGAAGAATTCGGTGTCGATCTCGCCTTTGGCACGTCGCTCTGCCAGGGCCCGCGCTGCGAAGTTGATGGCGCTGCCATAGCCAATGTTTCCACCAGTCGGAAGAAACTCGGCATTTTGATACTCTTCTGCAGCCTTTTCAGGGGCACCGTCAACTGAACCATTGTCCGCCATGACAACGATGGTGGGTTGGTTCGTCGCGCGTGGCACCGAGTCCAGGAACGCAGACAGATGCTTTCCTGGCGAGTACGTCACCGTGACGATCGCTATTGGTTCATTCACAATTGTCAAAGCTTAGTAGACACTGAGCGACGCACCGCTGTGCGCCACTCCGGAAGCGGGCTTAAATCCGCAGCTAACCATGATGAAGTGTCAAGTACCGACCAATGGGGACGAGGTGCTGGCCGAGGGAACTCTTCCGTGGTGCACGGCGAGACCCGCTCCGGATCAGCGCCACACGCCTCGAACACTTCCCGAGCAAGGTCATACCAGGTAGCTTGACCAGCACCAACACCGTGCAATACGCCACCAACCTGCCGCTGGGCCACTTCCCACAGCCCGGCAGCCAAATCAAACGCGTTCGTCGGACTACCCCACTGATCATTCACGACGCGTACCGGATCACTTCCGCGAGCAAGTCGTAGCATGGTCGACACGAAGTCCTTGTGCGGCAACAAATCACCGCTAAACAGCCACGCGGTACGGACGATGGCAGCGGAAGGGCACACCGAAAGCACCGCCAGCTCGCCCTCCAATTTGGTTTTTCCATAAACCGTGTTGGGCTCCTTTGGATCGTCGACAAGCAAAGGTCGCGGCTCCACGCCCTCGCCGAACACATAATCCGTGCTGATTTGAATGAAGTGCGCCCCCACCTCGTCCGCGACCTCGGCCAGCGCGCCCGCCCCGACCGCATTGATCGCCCGGGCCGCGTTCGGCGCTGCCTCCGCACCATCGACGTTGGTGAACGCCGCAGTATTAATAATGACGTCCGCGTCAGCGAGCTTGTCGACGGCTGGCGCCGTCACATCACATTCCGCTCGAGACAATCCCCGCACATCTATATCTTTCGGAGCCACCTTCAGCAATGCTTGCCCAAGTTGGCCCTCGCCTCCCACGACCACAACGCGCATTGCCCTAAACTCCTTTGATGACTATTGTTAAACCACTCTAAAACACCCTGATCCAACCTGTGGAGCCGAACGTGAACCACCCACCCCGCCATGGCCGTGACATCCAGCCAGCTCCTATTCCAAAGCCGGATCTTGCACAAGTGGGACCACGCTCGCTCAAGGTGTTGCTCGCAACCTTGTCCGCCCTTGTCCTTTTGGTCTCTGGCACTGGATATGCGCTGGTAGGATCGCTAGGCAACGATATTGCTTCTGCTGGTGGGCTCAAGCTCGGCGGTGGCGGAAAGGGCATCAAGGATGCCAAGGATGGCGCCACCGATATTTTGTTGGTTGGCTCCGACTCTCGTACGGATGCCCAGGGAAATCCGTTGTCTGAATCCGAGATCGCCATGCTGCGCGCTGGCGACGAGGAAAACCTCAATACGGACACCATCATGGTGATTCGTATCCCAAATGATGGTTCATCGGCAACGGCTATTTCCATCCCGCGTGACACGTACATCAAGGACCCGGAACTGGGTAATACCAAGATCAACGGTGTGTTCCTCGGCTATAAGACCGAGGAAATTAACAAGTTGCGCGAGCAGGGCGTCACTGATGAGAAAAAGCTCGAGAAGATGGGCACAGAGGCGGGCCGAAAGGGCCTGATTGACGCCGTCGCCAAGCTGTCCGGCATCACTGTGGATCACTACGCAGAGATCGGCTTGCTCGGATTCGTGCTGTTTACCGATGCAGTCGGTGGCGTGCAGGTGTGCCTGAATGAGGACACTCAGGACGAGTACTCCGGCGCAGACTTCAAGAAGGGCGTTCAGACGCTCAAGGGGCCAGACGCACTGTCGTTCGTGCGTCAGCGCCACGGACTGCCGCGAGGTGACTTGGACCGCATCGTCCGCCAGCAGGCCTTCATGGCCTCCCTGGTGAACCAGGCCCTGGAGACCGGCACGTTGACCAATCCCGCCAAGCTGTCGAGCCTTTCCGAGGCTGTGCGTCGCTCCGTGGTCATCGATGAAGACTGGGACATCATGGGCTTTGCCAACCAGCTCCAGAACCTGGCTGGCGGCAATGTTCACTTCGAAACTATCCCGGTAACCTCCATCGATGGCGTCGGCGACTACGGCGAATCCGTCGTGACGATCGATCCGACCGAAGTCCACGCATACTTTGACACCTTGCTCGGTAGCGGATCCACCAAGGCATCCAGCGCGAAGCCATCTCCATCCGCGTCAGCTACAGCTACGCCAAAGTCCGCGCAGCTCCACATCCTCAATGCTACCACCACGACTGGCCTGGCTACCCAGGTCTCCAGTGCATTACAGTCGAGCGGTTACAAAGTTGCTGAGGTCGGCAACGCTCCGACAGGTATGTACAGCCAAACCCAGGTTGTTGCCGCCGATCCGTCCTCCGCCGAGGCGACCGCGCTTGCCCAGGAGCTAGGCGGGGTCCCGGTCACGGCTTCCCCATCGCTGGAAAGCGATTCTCTCGTTGTGGTGATCGCCGACGATTACGCAGGACCGAAGTCGAATGATCCGGTTTCCCCGCAGGCTACCGAGGCGGAGTCCGTCGGACAGCCAGGAGCAGACTTCGGCGAGGAAGTTGAAGTTGCTCCAGCCATCGATGCAGGTGGCGACGGCCCTCGCTGCGTCAACTAGCACCCTGTCAGTACCCTGGGTGCCATGGAGATCTTGAAGAATCTGTTGTCCTCAGACCCCGCGGCACCCCGGCTGACGTTTTACAACGAAAGCACGGGTTCTCGACTCGATTTTTCCGCGGTCACCTTGGACAACTGGGCTGCAAAAGTGGGCAATATGCTGCTCGAGGAATTCGATCTTTCGGCTGGAGACAGCATTTCGATCGATCTTCCCCCAAGTTGGCAATCTGCTGCTATCAGCCTGGGCGCGCTGGCCGCGGACATCACTGTTAACTTCGATGAATCCCCCGCAGAAGTCCTGTTCTGTGGACTGAATTCTGAAGCCAAGGACGACTTCACCGACGTTGCCATCGTTACCGACGATCCCTTTGGGCGAGGCGTGGCCGAAATTGGTGAGGAGATGCCAGAAGGCGCAGTGGACTTTGGTCCTACCGTCCGCTTTTATGGCGACTCCTTCCCACTGCCCACCCGCAGACTCGAAGAGTGCCTTCCACCAGAACTACTCAATTTCGCGCCTGGCGAGCGAGTTCTGACCAGTGGCTGGAGCGACTGGGATTCATTTGCGCGCACCGTTTTAGCCCCGCTGGCCTGTGGCGGAAGCTGCGTCATCGTCACTGGCCCGGCATCCACCGGACGACTCGAAAAGATTTCACAGGCGGAACGCATTACAAAAGCTTTATCAAGCTGATAGCGTTCTTGTATGTCTTCGGTTACATTCAGCGACGTCACCATCAGATATCACAAGGCTCCCGAGCCTACTGTCGACAAGCTCAATCTTGAGATCGCCGACGGGGAATTCCTCGTCCTCGTGGGCCCCTCGGGCTGTGGCAAGTCCACCGTTCTTCGGTCCCTCGCTGGCTTGGAACCGGTCGAATCCGGAACCATTCACATTGGCGACAAGGATGTAACCAAGCTCGATCCGGCCGATCGCGACATCGCGATGGTGTTCCAGAACTATGCGCTTTATCCACACATGAGTGTGGCGGATAACATGGGTTTCTCGCTGCGCCTGGCCAAGCTATCGAAGGCAGAGATCAAGGAAAAAGTAGCAGAAGCAGCGGAAATTCTTGGCCTCACCCCATACCTGGACCGCAAGCCCAAGGACCTATCTGGCGGTCAGCGCCAGCGAGTTGCCATGGGTCGCGCGATCGTGCGCAAACCAAACGTGTTCCTGATGGATGAACCGCTGTCCAACCTGGATGCGAAACTGCGCGTCCAAACCCGAACCGAGCTGGCTGCACTGCAGCGCCGCCTTGGCACCACCACCGTCTACGTCACCCACGACCAGGTCGAGGCAATGACGATGGGCGACCGCGTCGCCGTACTCAAGGATGGCCAGTTGCAGCAGGTGGCACCGCCACGAGAGCTTTACGAAAAGCCAGCCAATGTGTTCGTCGCAGGTTTCATCGGCTCTCCTGCCATGAACTTGGTTCCGTATCAGCACGAAAAGCTGGGTGACGTGACCTTGGGTATGCGACCGGAGGACGTCGTCACGCATGCTGAGCAGCGACCAGGATCTATCGCGGCCATCGTCGACATCGTGGAGGAGCTCGGTAGCGAGTCCTACGTGTACTCCCACATGGTCGACTCGCCAGAGGTCGCTTTGGTGAGCCGCCAGCTACCAGGAACGTCGCCCGCTCCGGGCGCGAAGATCTTCCTGGAATTCAACATGGATAAAGCGCACTATTTTTCGAAAACTACTGGACAACGCATCGATTAACGCTAGATTTGGTATAAACCCTCAACCCGAAAGGTTATATCCTCATGAAGTTCACTCGACGCACCGCAGGCGTCCTCGCTGTTGCGGGCTTGACTGCCGCTCTCGTCACCGGTTGCTCATCCTCCGATGACAAGGGCAAGGGATCCACCGAGTCCAACACCGCCCGTGGCCCAATCACCTTCGCGATGGGCAAGAACGACACGGACAAGATCAAGCCAGTGATTGAGAAGTGGAACCAGGCCCACCCAGACGAGAAGGTTGAGCTCAAGGAGCTCGCCGGTGAAGCTGACGCCCAGCGCGACACCCTGGTCCAGTCCCTGCAGGCTGGCAACTCCGACTACGACGTCATGGCACTGGACGTCATCTGGACCGCTGACTTCGCAGCGAACCAGTGGCTCGCTCCACTCGAGGACGACCTGAAGGTTGACACCTCGAAGCTGCTGAAGTCCACCGTGGAATCTGCCACCTACAACAAGAAGCTGTACGCAGTTCCGCAGAACACCAACGGCCAGCTGCTGTTCCGCAACACGGAGCTCGCCCCAACCGCGCCAAAGACCTTTGACGATCTGAAGAAGTCTTGCGCCGAGGTCAAGGGCCAGGACTGCCTCACCCTGCAACTCAAGCAGTACGAGGGCCTCACCGTGAACACCGTCGGCTTCATGGAAGGCTGGGGTGGCAAGGTGCTCGATTCCGACGGCAAGACCCCAAAGGTCGACTCCGCTGAGTCCAAGGCTGGTTTGCAGGCGCTTGTCGACGCCTACGGCGACGGAACCATCTCCAAGTCCTCCATCTCTGCCACCGAAGAAGAGACCAACTTGGCCTTTACTGAGGGCAAGTCCGCTTACGCCATCAACTGGCCATACATGTACACCAACGCTCAGAAGGCTGGCGTGAAGTTTGAGGTTCAGCCACTGGTTGGCAAGGACGGCGTGGGCGTATCCACCCTGGGTGGTTACAACAACGGCATCAACGTCAACTCCAAGCACAAGGCTACGGCCCGTGACTTCATCGAGTTCGTGATCAATGAGGAGAACCAGAAGTCCTTCGCAGACAACTCCTTCCCACCTGTGCTCGCATCCATCTACGATGACGCTGCCCTCGTGGAGAAGTACCCATACCTGCCTGCGCTGAAGGAGTCCCTGCAGAATGCATCTCCTCGTCCAGTTTCTCCGTTCTACCCTGCCATCTCTAAGGCAATCCAGGACAACTCCTACGCTGCCCTGACCGCTGGCAAGAGCGTTGATGACGCCACCAAGGACATGAAGGCAGCCATCGAGAACGCCTCCAAGTAAGTTGTGATTTACCCCCTGGAAGGACAGCAAAGCAGTGCTGAAGAATAAGTCAGCCTACGCCCTCATCGCCCCAGCTCTCGCTGTGTTGGCCGTGGTGATTGGCTACCCCATCATCCGCGCGATTTGGCTGTCCTTCCAGGCAGATAAGCACCTTGATCCGGACACTGGCATGTTCGTTGAGGGTGGCTTCGCGGGGATGCAGCATTACCTGTATTGGCTCACGCAGCGTTGCATGTCGCCGTCAGGTGAGATTGCTACCTGCCCTCCCGGAGTTATCTCTACGGACTTTTGGCCGGCGGTCCGGATTACCTTGTTCTTTGCCGTGGTCACCGTGTTGTTCGAGACGATACTCGGCATGTGGATGGCCATGGTGATGAACCGCGATTTTAAGGGCCGTGGCCTGCTTCGCGCCGCCGTCCTGATTCCGTGGGCCATCCCAACAGCAGTGACCGCAAAGCTGTGGCAGTTCATTTTTGCCGACCACGGCATTGCGAACTCTCTGCTTGGCACTTCCGTCGGTTGGACGACTGATCCCTGGGCGGCGCGTTTCGCAGTGATCATCGCTGATGTCTGGAAGACCACCCCGTTCATGGCGCTGCTCATTTTGGCGGGCCTGCAGATGATCCCGAAGGATGTTTACGAAGCCGCCCGCGTGGATGGTGCTTCCTCCTGGCAGATCTTCACCCGAATCACGCTTCCGCTGGTCAAACCGGCGCTCATGGTAGCGGTTCTCTTCCGTACCTTGGATGCACTGCGCATGTACGACCTGCCGGTGATCTTGATCTCCGCTTCCTCCAACTCCCCTACCGCCACGATTTCGCAGTTGGTGGTCGAGGACATGCGTCAGGGCCACTTCAACTCGGCCTCTGCGCTCTCTACCCTGATCTTCTTGCTGATCTTCTTCGTCGCCTTCGTGATGATCAAGTTCCTCGGCGCCGATGTCTCTTCTAAGGACGGTCGTTAACCATGAAGACTCTCCGCAACTACCTCGGCGTCATTTTGATTCTGGTGTGGGGCCTGGCCCCGTTCTACTGGATGGTCGTCACAGCCTTCCGCCACAAGAGCCACACCTTCGATACCACCCCGTGGCCAACCCACGTCACGCTGGATAACTTCAAAGAAGCCCTGGCCACCGATAAGGGCAACGACTTCCTCGGCGCCATCGGAAACTCCCTCATCGTCGGCCTCATCACGACGGTGCTGGCCGTCCTCGTCGGCGTGTTCACCGCATATGCACTGGCCCGCCTGGAATTCCGCGGCAAGGGCTTCGTCACCGGCATCGTGCTCGCAGCATCGATGTTCCCCGGCATCGCCTTGGTCACCCCACTGTTCCAAATGTTTGGCGACATGGAATGGATCGGCACCTACCGCGCCCTCATCATCCCGAACATTTCCTTCGCACTGCCACTGACCATTTACACCCTGGTCAGTTTCTTCCGCCAGCTGCCGTGGGAATTGGAAGAGGCAGCGCGTGTCGACGGCGCCTCCCGCGGCCAAGCATTCCGCCTCGTGTTGCTGCCTCTCGCGGCTCCAGCGCTCTTTACGACGGCCATCCTCGCCTTCATCGCGACATGGAATGAATTCATGATCGCCCAGCAGCTCTCCACCAATGCCACGGAGCCTGTCACCGTTGCGATCGCTCGCTTCGCGGGTCCGAACTCCTTCGAGTACCCGTACGCCTCCATCATGGCGGCCGGCGCGCTCGTGACGATCCCACTGGTCATCATGGTGCTAGTATTCCAGCGTCGAATCGTCGCTGGCCTTACCGCGGGTGGCGTGAAGTCCTAGGGCAGCTTTCGCACACCCCAAACACTCGGGGGAAGAACGCGCAATCGTAGTAGACTTCCCTTTATGTCAGACGAAAGAAAACGGCTGCAGAACCAAACGCTCCTAGGTTTCCTGACATTCTTATCCGTGATGTCGGTAATCCAGGCAGCGATTAATGTGGTGCAGCCGGAGCCTAAGATGTGGCCAGCGGTCCTAGCCTTGGTTTTGGTCACCTCGACGGTCGTCATCTGGCGCCGCAGCCGGTAGTAGGTTGTTTTCCTGGATTGCTTCCAGGGACAGCAGCGCATCTTCCTCGGACAAGACGCTCATGGCAAAGCCGTTTTGAATGAGCACATATTCACCGACCTGGACTTCAGGTACGTAGGCGGTGCAGCATTGCCTGATTTGCCCAGCAACATCGATGGTTGCGGTGGGCATGAGCCCTTCGTCAATCGAAACGATTCGGGCGGGAATTCCAAGGCACATGGTTCTTAGTCTACTTCCGCAACGTCAATGCTCATAGCGCCTGCTGGCGCAGAGGTGATGGGCAGGCAGGGGTCGGCGGTACGGATGGAGTTTTCCAACGTTGCCCCTGCGTTGAGGGATTCGGCCAGCATTTGGGCTAGCCACGGCTCGTTTTGCGCCGTCGGGGTGAGAATCTGGCAGTGGGTCAACGTTCCTTCGCTATCTGCAACGTAGCGGTGCATGAGCAGTCCGCGTGGCCCCTCAGCAAGGCCGATCCCCTCCCCTGCCGTCAGGGTTCCCTCACCAACTAATGTGCCCTCGACTAGTGCTGGATCGGCCAAAACCTCCGTAATTCGCGTGGTCACCGCGAGCAACATCTCTTTGAGAGCCCCCTGTGGCCCCGCAGCCCGACCGGCAACCACCGACTGAGCCATCGGCCCAACGCGGTACAACTGGCCGTCCACGGTGGGCTGTGGTGCCGGCTCACCCGGCTTCGTTTCCATCACGGCGCTCGCAAACTCTGCAGGCGAAAGCACCCGGCCATCGCTAAGAGCTACGGAGTCACCCAGGCTGTGCAGCGCACCATTGTTGACGAGGGCAACGCTCAAGCCAGTGAACGTGTCGGTCCAATCTTCGTCCAAGGGGAGGCTGGCTAGGGCGTCGATAAGCGCGGGCAGGTCGGTGACCAGGCTCGGGTTGCCGGGGGCGCGCACACCGCCGGGGATGGCGACATCCGGAAAATGGCCGGGGCAGCCAGCGGCGGCCATGACCTGCTTGCCCACTTTTTTCAGCAGCGTGGCGAGCTCGCGATGGCTGGCGAAAAGTTTCGGCGCGGTGGCGTCGAGAATGGCGCCGTCGGCGAGGAGCGTGCGCACGAGGCGGGCGGTTTCCGGCACGGTGGCGCCATACAGCATGTCGAGGGCACGGACTCCGGCGAGGTGGTGCGTGACGGGGCAAATGCCGCACAGTCGCTTCACGACGTCCGGAACGGTGACTACCTCTTTGCCAATAAGGAGCGGGTCGAGGCGAGGCAAACCGGAAAGGTCGAACCGGGCATCGATGATGGTGCCGGAGGCATCACGCTGGTACACGACGCGTGCTTCGAATGGGTCGACGAAGTGGTCCAGCTGCAGCGTTGTTGTGCTCATGTGGTGCTCCTGAAGATAATGGTTGTATGCACGAATTGGGTATTCTCACCGGTGTTGTCTCCACCGTAACCGAGGCAGCAAAGGGACGACCGATTTCGGCCGTGGGGCTTCGCGTTGGCACTCGTAGTGGCGTGGTGGAAGAGGCATTGCACGCCGCGTGGCCGATTGCTATCGACGGTACGGCCTGCCAGGACGTTCCGCTGTCCATCGAGATGATCCCGGCGACGGTGTATTGCCCGCAATGTGAAACAGAGCAGCCCATTGACGAATTTTTCGCCCTGGCCTGCCCTGTGTGTGACTTCCCTACCGCGGATTTGCGCCACGGCAGGGAATTCGAAATTGCTTATGTTGATGTGGAATCTGACCACTGATCGATCAGCTGCTGCGCCTTAGCTGCCGCTTCCGGAATGGCAGCCAGCACCTCGGGAGACATTCCCACGTGCAGGTCGGTTCCTCCGGCGACAACGCCGACGACGCCGACTTGATTAGGCTCCCGTCCCAGCAACCGGGCTGCTGACAGCAAATCGAGCAGACCGACCTGGTGCGGGGACAGCTTCGAGTTCAGCAAGCGTGGGATTTGGTCCCCCACCAGCTGGACCACCGTTCCTTGTTCTCCTGGACCGGCAAGGGCATCCAAAATGATGAGCTTGTCGGCGTCCTGGATGATGGGGAGCAGCTCCATTCCAGAAGTGCCGCCATCGATGAAGATGGTGTCGCTTGCTTCCTCGGAAGGAAGCACTGGTTGCTGGCGTCGCTCCGGCACCCAGGCCAGTTCGTCAGATCCCTTGCCTTGCAGGCGACGCAGAATGGCGAGACCAACTGCGTCGTCCTGCATGATCGGGTTTCCGATACCGATGACAGTAACCGGCACGGGCTACACCTGTCCGATGCGGTGAGCGTCGCGTGGAACAGTGCCCTTGCGGACCCACACGCCACCGTTGATCATCGAGGAAATACCACCCAGCGTTTCCTGGTTGTCCGCGCGTACCGCGAGGTAAACGTGGATGACAACGAAGGTCCACATGATGAACATCAGTGCTGCGTGAACGATGCGGACGAAGGCGATGCCAGTCCAGTGGATTGGGTAGCTCAGGATGATCCAGAACCAGCTGCTCTGGTCGTACATGCCGAACAGCGCCAGGCCAGTCAGCAGCTGGATGAAGCACAGGAAGTAAATCGCCGTGTAGGCCAGTTGCTGCAGTGGGTTGTGTGCCAGGTAGGTTGGGTGTTCCTTCTTGACGAAGCAGTAGTACAGGATGGTGTCGATGAGGCCGTCGAAGTCGCGCATCGAGTCGAATGGCCACAGCGAACGCCACCTGAGCTGCCGGTACTTGGAGAACAGCCACAGGCTCAGACGCCACACACCCATCGCGATCCACGCAAAACCACAGAGGAAGTGCGCAAACCGGACGTAGCCCATCAGGTAGCCGACTTCGCCAGGGTTGGTTGGCTGGCCACCGAAGAACGGATCCATGATGTAGTAGCCGGTGAGCGACATCATGATGATCAGGAAAACGTTGAACCAGTGTTGGAAGCGCAGCGACTTGCTCCACAGCTGTACTCGTACCCACTGGTTGTTGCCCTCGTGGCCGTGCTCATGTGGCTTGTCGACGCCCATAGCCACGAAGCCCTCAACGTAGTACTGGGACTTCTGGCCAATTGGATCGACATCCGCGACGGCCACAGTCATGATGCGGTGACCGAGAATACGTGCGGCTTCAAAGTTGTCTTCGAAGTCACGCTTTCGGGTGCGCTCCATCGATGCTCGATCGAGAATCGTCCGGGTATCGCCACGCATGACCAGCTGCTTCTTGGAGCCCTGGCCGATGCTTGCGAGCGAGTAGCGACCATTCTCGGTCACTGGGACGTAGTCGTCAGCGACGACCACGCCTACCTCTTGCTGCAGAGCCTTTTCCACAGGATCGCTTGTTCCTGCTCGAGAGGCCGCAGCAAAGCGCAGGATTTCCTCGGGGGTGTACTTGCCAGCCGAGTACACCTGCGCAATGCGGATCTCTTTCAGTGCGGTCATGAGGTCATCACCTGGAACAATGGCTTGCCATCCGGATCGAGGATATGGACGGCGCAAGCCATACATGGGTCGAAGGAGTGAATGGTGCGCATTGGCTCCAGAGGCTGCTGCGGATCGACGAGTGGGTGCTTGCCGTCACCTGCAAGTGCCTCTTCGTATGGGCCAAGCTGGTCCTTTGGATCACGACCGGAAGCAAGCCAGGTGGTAGGGACAACTGCCTGGTAGTTGGCAACCTTTTCGTTCTTGATGGTGACCCAGTGGGAAAGGCAGCCACGAGCAACCTCGACGAAGGCGTAGCCGGAGCATTCCTTTGGCCAGGAGCTTGGCTCCCACTTGGTGGAGTCGAAGACGTCGATGTCGCCGTCGCGGATGCCCTTGATGAACTCAGGCAGCAGATTGTTGATCATCTGGTCAGCGTTCGTTGCTGCCTCGATGGCGCGGGCCAGGGTGCGGCCTGCGGTGGAGTTCATCTGCTCGAGGGTGATTCCGAGCTTGAGCATTGCGCTGTCCAGCAGCTGCTTGGTCTTTGGCTCGTCCTGAGCGTATGCCAGGAGGACACGGGCGACAGGACCCATCTGCATTGGACGGCCGTCGTAACGCGGTGCCTTGGACCAGGTGTACTTGGTGTCGTCGGCAAGCCACTCGTATGGAGGCTTCGGGCCGGTGTAGTTGACCTCGGTGGTGCCCACCGATGGGTGCTTACCAGCGTCGTCGCCCTCTTCGTAGGCGTACCAAGCGGAGGAGACAAACTCTTCGATCTTGGACTCGTCGAATGGGTGGATCGTGCGGAAGTCGCCATCCAGGAAGATACCCGGCTTAACGTTCTTGTTAGGCGTGGTGACTGGAATGCCGTTCTTGACTTCACCGGCGTACACAGTGCCCTGCATGCCCACTGCCATCATGTTTGGCGAGGACTTTCCGATGTCGAAGTAGTCCTTGTACACGCCCATGATTGCCAGCGCGTCTGGGACGTAGCACTCGTTGACGAACTCGTCGATCTCCTTGACCCACTCACGAATGTTGTTGAGCGAGACTTCGTTGACCGTTTCAGACTTGTCTGGATCGATGGAGCAAGCCATGCCACCGACAAGGAAGTTCGGGTGCGGGTTCTTGCCACCGAAGACGGTGGAGATACGGATCATGGAGCGCTGGAACTCAAGTGCGTCCAGGTAGTGGGACACTGCCATGAGGTTGGCCTCTGGTGGCAGGCGGTAGTCCTGGTGCTCCCAGTAACCATTAGTGAAGATGGACAGCTGGCCCGAGGCGAGCACGTCTTCCAGGGTCTTCTTGACCTTGGCGAACTTATCTACCGAGTTGAGCTTCCAGGTGGAACCGATGGAGCGAGCGAACTCGACGGTCTTCTGTGGATCTGCCTTGGAAGCAGACACCACGTTGACCCAGTCAAGCGCGTGCAGGTGGTAGAAGTGCACGACGTGGTCGTGGATACCGTGAGAACCGAGCACCAGCTGGCGAATCAGCTGAGCCTGCTTTGGTGGGTGGGAACCGATTGCGTCTTCCACTGCGGCAACAGAAGCCACAGAGTGAACGCCGGTGCACACGCCACAAATGCGGCCGACGAAGGCCCAGACGTCGCGAGGGTCGCGATCCTTCACGATCGTTTCAATTCCGCGGTACTGGGTGGTCTCCGCCCAGGCCTTGGAGATCTTGTCGCCTTCGCGCTCAAGTTCGAGTCGCAGGTGACCTTCGATACGGGTCAATGGGTCAATGACAACGCGTTCTGTAGCCATTAGTTATCCTTCTTTTCTGCGACAGGGCCGTCGCCAAATGCAGCGAGCATCTCTGCTTCTTCGGCCGAGGCTTCCGCCGAAGACCTTACTGGGATGGACTTGAACAGGGTGAGTCCGCCGTGGATGGCGGTACCGACGGCAGCGGCGCCGATCAGGCCGAGGCCGATCTTCTCCACTGGCTCCTCGATGCCGAAGCCTCGAACGTTTGGCAGTTCCTTGTAGAACGGCGTGAACTGGTCGAAGAAGTCCTTCTCGGTACAACCGATGCATGGGTGACCAGCACCGATCGGCCAGCCAGCCTTCATGTTCCACTGGACGATTGGGCAAGGGCTGAAGGTGGATGGGCCCTTACAACCGACTTCGTAGAGGCACCAACCGTTGCGGGCACCTTCATCGTCGAAGGAGCGAACGAACTGGCCGGCGTCGAAGTGAGCACGACGAGGGCAGGAATCGTGGATTCGCTGATCGTAGGCAAACAGTGGGCGGCCTTCTGCGTCGACCTCTGGTGCCTTGCCATCGTGGGTCAGGATGTAGGTCAGGGACGCAGTGATAACTTCGCCGATTGGTGGGCAACCTGCCACATTGATGACCGGCTTGTCCTTGATGATCTCATCGACACCAACAGCTCCCGTTGGGTTAGGGCGAGCTGCCTGGACAGAACCGTAGACTGCGCAAGCGCCGACTGCGAGAATAACGGTTGCGTTCTCGGCAGCTTCCTTGAGCACCTGCTCCACGGACTTGCCACCGATGGTGCAGTAAATTCCGTCGTCCTTCAATGGGACGGAGCCATTGACGACGAGGATGTGAGGTTCCTTGTTGACGTCGTGAAGCGCCTTTTCAGCGGCGGTACCGGAGGCGGCCATCACGAGGTCGTTGTAGTTAACCGAAAGCAGCTCGAGGACGACTTCCTCCACCGTGGTTCCGCCAGAGCGGATGGTGGATTCCATGCAACCCGTGCATTCCTGCAGCTGCAGCCATGCAACGTTTGGCTTCTTTACAGAACCCAGCTTGTTAGCAATTTCTTCTGCGGCAGCTTCCGGCATGTTGGCCAATGGAGATCCAACGGCAAACACGCCGGCCAATGCGCCGCACATTTTGAGGAAGTCTCGACGCGGAACACCGCGGAGTTCCAGATTCTCAGCGAGGGTCTCCCCTTGCCAGTTAGCACCAAAATTCATTGGTGAGCCCCATTTCTTTGGTTAGTGACTCAAGGCACAGTTATTACTAGTGTCAATGCGACATCTCAAGTAGAACCGTATCAAGTAACACCGGCATTGGGGAGTGGATATGACCAGCTAATTAATCCAACATTGTTCAACAATAATCAAAAATGTGAAAAGGGCCACTCACCTGGGATTTCGCTACATTTTTGTGTCTTAATTCGGCGCCAATTTGGGGGCGTGAATATTAGTCATCTAGCTGGGTAGTTAAGACCACCTAAGCAACGCGAAGGGCCCCCACACCAACCGGTGTAGGGACCCTGCAAAACAAACGCAATCTTCGTCACATTTGCTGCAACTAATGAATCAAATAGACCCATTCGGGGCCAATACCCAATCGACCCAAGCATCCAAACCTTCGCCAGTTTTAGCCGAAACTTCAAAAACCTTCACTCCCGGGTTGACCTGCTCAAGATTCTTCTTAAATAGATCCATATCAAAGTCCAGGTATGGCATCAGGTCGATCTTATTGACCACCACTGCCCCAACAGAGCGGAACATCACTGGGTACTTCAGTGGCTTGTCCTCGCCTTCAGTCACCGAGTACACCATCGCCTTACGATGCTCGCCTACCTCAAATTCAGCTGGGCACACCAGGTTACCCACGTTCTCGATCAGCACAAGGTCAAGCTGAGACAGATCCAGGCCCTTCAGCGCACGCGACACCATCGGCGCATCCAGGTGGCACTCGCCACCAAAACCATTACCGGTGTTGAGCAGGGAAATCTGCGCGCCGAAACCTTCAAGACGATCGGAGTCGATAGACGTCTCAATGTCGCCTTCAATGATGCCCACGCGCTTCTTGCCTTGCAGCGCAGCCAAGGTCTTCTGAAGCACAGACGTTTTGCCGGAACCCGGTGCGCTCATCAGGTTGATGCAATGCACGCCGTGCTGGTCAAACAGTTCCCGGTTGTGTGCCGCACGATGGTCATTTTCGGCAAAAATGTCCTCGAGCACCTGGATGCGCTCACGGCCAGTCTCATATCCGGAATGGTCGCCGTGGTCATGATCATGCGTATGGTCATGATCATGCACGTGAGCGTGCTCATGGCCGTCGTGATCGTGGTCGTGGCTGTGAACAGTGCCGTCGTCGTGGCGGTGGAAACGTCCCATGTTTTAGCTCCTAGCTACTTCAATGTCGAGAATCGTGAATTCATTTCCCCCTGTTATCTCGGCCATTTCGCCGCATTTGGGGCACATGAAATCCACTTCTTCCGGTTCGCTGACGTGCCCCATGGGACACGTAATCTGCAATGGCACCCAGTGTATGTCCAATTGGGCGTCGGCAAGCTCCGTGTCCTTGACCACGAACCCCCACGCATAATCGAGCGTCTCGGGGACCACCTGCCGCAGCGCGCCAATCTTGAGGCGGACGCCGTAAACCTTGGCACCATCGGCGGCGCGGGTAACAGCGCGCGCGAGTTGGGTGCTGAGTGCAACTTCATGCATACGAATCAGTCTAGGCTTAAGCGTTATGAAGGTTCGTCGACTGATCCGCCTGCGTGGCGTGGTGCAAGGCGTGGGTTTTCGCCCGCATGTTGCGCAAACGGCGGCGCGTTTCCCCATCACCGGCTTTTGCGGTAACGACGACCGTGAGGTGTTCATCGAGGCGCAGGGCTCTGCAAGCGACGTCGATGCCTTCCTTGCCTCGTTGTTGGAGTCGTTGCCGCCGCTCGCCAGCGTGCTTTCGGTCTCAACGAGCGAGCTGGAGCTTGTCGACGAGCAGAGCTTTTCAATCGTGTCGTCTAGGCATGTCCCTGGAGTCCGTACCCTCATCCCGCCTGATGTGGCGACCTGCCCGGATTGTTTGGCGGACATGGCCTCGCCTGACAACCGGAGGTATCGCTACCCGTTTACCACCTGCACCAATTGCGGGCCGCGGCTGACAATCATCGAGGATCTGCCCTATGACCGGCCACTGACCACGATGAAGAAATTTCCGATGTGTCCTTCGTGCGAGGCCGAATACTCGGATGTCAACGATCGCAGGTATCACGCACAGCCGATCTCCTGCCCGAACTGCGGGCCAACACTCTGGATTGAGGGGGTGGACTGCGAGGATCCGATCGCAGAGGCGCAGTCAATGCTGGACGCGGGTCATATTCTGGCAGTAAAAGGGCTCGGCGGTTTCCACCTCTTGTGCGATGCTCGGAATGAATCAGCAGTAGCTGAGCTGCGCAGACGAAAGCAGCGCCCCGGAAAGCCGTTCGCGGTGATGACGCCAGACTTGTCCTTGGCTTCGCTCACTCCCGAGCAGGTTGAGTTGTTGGAATCGCCGGCGCACCCCATCGTGATCGCTCCAATGTCTTCATCCTACGACCTGGCGCCTTCAGTGGCACCAGGGCTATCCGACGTCGGCATCATGCTGCCCTATACCCCGCTCCACACACTGTTGGTGGACCGGCCATTGGTTGCAACGTCCGGAAACCTATCGGGCGAACCGCTGTGTTACACAAACGAGGATGCCCTCTCCCGCTTGAGCGCCTTTGCTGACTACTTCCTGCTGCACGACCGCGATATTCACGTGCCAGTGGAGGACTCCGTGTTCCTGGAGTCTATGCCGGTCCGAAGGTCCCGTGGCTACGCCCCTCTCCCCTTCCCCATGCCGGGTTGCAAGACAGTGCTTGCCGTGGGAGGAGAGCTGAAAAATACTTTCTGTTTAGCGCACGATGATGTCGCCCACGTATCGGCCCACATCGGCGACATGGGATCACTCGCGAGCCAGCAGGCCTTCGACCGCTCCGTGGATCAGATGCTGACCATGCAGCGCTGCACCCCTGACCTCGTGGTGTGCGACTTGCACCCGAACTACGCCACCACAGCATGGGCGGAACGCTCGGGATACGCAGTTCTTCCTGTTCAGCACCACTACGCACATGCGTTGTCTTTGCTGGCGTCCCATGGCCGCTTCGAGGGACCGTTCGCCTGCCTCACCATCGACGGCACCGGCTACGGCACCGACGGAACCGTCTGGGGCGGCGAGGTGCTGGTACTTTCCGACGATCTACGCACCTTTGAACGTGCGTGGCACCTACCCGTATTTCCGATCGTGGGAGGCGACCGCGCCGTGCGTCAGCCTTGGCGACTCGCTCTTGGGCTGGCTCACGCCTGGGATCTGCCGTTCGACTACGACCACGCTGAATCGGCCCAGGTCAAGCTGCAGCTCTCGCGCGAAATTGGCCTAGTACAGACATCCTCATTGGGACGCTTGTTTGATGCCGTTTCCGCAATGCTTGGCGTCTGTGTCCAGCAAACCTACGAGGCCCAAGCGGCCATGGAATTGGAGCGAGTGGCAACGGGCAGCCTGCGGTCTACTGCCACCACATGGCGTGCATTGCTTTTGGAAGTCCTGGACTCTTCGGTTTCCGTGGCTGATCGGGCCATGCGCTTCCACCACGGCTGCGCGGTACTCCTAGCGCAGGAACTTCACTCTGCCGAAATTCCGCTAGTGGGCGTTACCGGAGGCTGCGCGTTGAACCGCCTGCTCATGGAGTTCCTGCGAACTGAGCTGGCTGGACTAGAGGTCTTAAAGCATGAAACAGCGCCTGCCAATGACGGTGGATTGTCATTGGGGCAGGCGCTGGCGGGAAGGCTCTTCGAGGCATAAGAAAAATTCGACATTGTGGCCTTTCAAACCGGGGTCCTCCAGGCCAGAATGTCGAATTTTATTTACGGTTACCGCTTAAGCAGGGATGCAATCGTCCCAGTGGTCTTCGTGCTTGTGGTGCAGGTGACCATCGTGGATGTAATCGACGTGGTCGCCGTGCTCAACAGCCTCGTGGCCGCAATCTGGACCGTGCTCGTGGTCGTGTCCCTCGTGAGCGTGGCAGCCATCAGCCGGAACGCACTCGTCCCAGTGCCCTTCGTGCTCGTGGTGGAGGTGACCGTCATGAGCGTAGTCAGTGTGGTCGCCGTGCTTGATGGCGGTGTGACCGCAATCTGGGCCGTGCTTGTGATCGTGTGCTGCGTGAGTTGCGCAAGACATGGTGTTTTCCTCTCCTCGACGTTTTCAATTAACAGCCTATATTGAAAACGCCCTTAATGGAAGGCTAATGAAAATCACCCGGTCACGGCATGGAAAATTAGCAAATTCGCGGAAGCGGATCACCCACGAGCATGTCCACCATGCGAGTACCACCAAAACCAGTGACCAACACCACGGATGCTTCCGGGGTCGCCTCTACCCGACCGATCACACAAGCGCCCTCTGCACCGGCAGCATGTAGAGCTTCCACTGCCTTATCGGCGGTCTCTTCAGAAACCACGGCTGCAAAAGTACCTTCGTTGGCCACATAGAGCGGATCGATGCCGAGCATGTCGCAGGCACCACGGGTCATGTCGCGAACCGGAATGGCGGAGTCTTCCAAAACGGCAGCAAGCCCCGTAGCCCGCGCCATTTCATTCATAGAGGTCGCCAGGCCACCACGAGTAGCGTCGCGCATCCAGCGCACGTCAGCAGACTCGCACAGCGCCTCGACCAGGCTATTCACCGCGCGGGTATCAGACTCAATTGGGGCCTCAATTGCGAGATCGCCACGAGCCATCATGACTGCCATGCCGTGGTCCGCGATCGGGCCGGAAACGATGATCCGGTCCCCCACCTTGATTTGGTCAAAGCCAAGAGTTCGAGAAGGCGGAATCACGCCAATACCGGCGGTGGTGATGTACACCTTGTCACCAGCACCCTTCGGCACGACCTTCGTGTCACCGGTGGCGATGACAACGCCTGCCTTATCAGCAGCTTCCTTCATCGACACGACAATGCGACGCAGTTCTGAAAACTCCAACCCTTCCTCGAGGATGAACGCCACAGATATGAGTTTCGGCACAGCACCGGCCACGGACAGGTCATTAACCGTGCCGTTGATAGCCAGCTCGCCAATGTTGCCGCCCGGGAATTCAATCGGATTGACCACATAGGAGTCGGTAGACATCGCGATGGAAGAGCCATGTTCTTTGATGAGCGAAGCCGCTGTTACGACACTTGAATCGCCACCTTGCGCAAGGAGATCATTGCCGTAGGCGTCGAAAAAGACCTGTTCAACGAGGGCTGCGGAGCTCTTACCTCCGGCGCCGTGGGCGAGAGTGACGCGATCCTCGAGGAGTCGGAATGGGCGCGATCGCACCTTGGAAATGTTGAGGTTGACGCGGGATTCGTCCTCGTTGAGGCGGTTCTTCGGGTCCACGAATGCTCCTTCGCTAGTGATCTGAAATCAATCGTAGCGCTGGTAAGCTTGTGCCATATTCGAAGGAGGGCATATGTGCCTTGGTGTGCCAGCGCAGATCGTGGAAATTCCCGAGCCAGCGCGCGCGAAAGTTTCGATCAGCGGCGTGACCCGCATGATCTCCACTGATCTCATGACCGAGCCGCTCACGACGGGTGACTGGGTCCTCGTTCACGTTGGTTTTGCGCTCAGCAAGATCGACGAGGAAGAGGCTCAGCTGACTCTGCAGCAGATCAAACAGCTTGGCGCGAACACATTCGAGGACGAGCTGGATGCGTTTAAGGAGAGTTCGATTTGAAATTCGTCGACGAGTTCCGCGACCCAGAGGCCGCCAAGGCCCTGCTGAAGCGCATCGAGCGCGACGCTGCCCTGCTCAAGGAACCCATCCGCCTCATGGAGGTCTGTGGCGGCCACACCCACACCATCTACCGCTACGGCCTGGAGAACCTGCTGCCGGAAAACGTGGAGCTCGTGCACGGCCCAGGCTGCCCTGTCTGCGTGATCCCGATGGGGCGCATTGACGACGCCATTTGGCTCGCCAACCAGCCGAACGTCATCCTCACCACGTTCGGTGACATGATGCGCGTGCCTGGTTCCGATGAATCCCTCATGCAGGCGCGCGCCAAGGGCTGCGACGTGCGCTTCGTGTACTCGCCTCTCGACGCCCTGAAGCTCGCCGAGGAGAACCCTGACAAAGAAGTCGTATTCTTCGCGGTCGGCTTTGAGACCACCACGCCTTCGACGGCCGTGACCTTGGAGGCGGCTCGGAAGAAGGACATCGATAACTTCTCGATCTTCTCCAACCACGTCACCATCGAGCCACCACTTCGCGCGATCGTCAATGGTGGCGAAACGAAGGTCGACGGCTTCATCGGCCCAGGTCACGTCTCCACGATCATCGGCACCCACGCCTTCGACTTCCTGGTGGAAGAGTTCGGCATGCCATGCGCCGTCGCCGGCTTCGAGCCTCTCGACGTACTGCAGGCCGTGGCCATGCTCGTCTCCCAGTTTGCCCACGACGAACCAAAGCGCGTGGATAATCAGTACGCTCGCGTCGTCCGCGCGCAGGGCAACCCTGCTGCTAAGGCGCTGCTTGACCGCGTCTTCGTCCTTCGCGACACCTTCGAATGGCGCGGCCTCGGCTGGCTGGACAACTCCGGCATGGGCATTGCCCCCGAATACGCCAAGTGGGACGCGGAGAAGAAGTTCAACGTGCCTGGCCGACGCGTCGAAGACCCGAAGGCCTGCGAATGCGGTTCTGTCCTCACCGGACGCATCAAGCCATGGCAATGCAAGGTGTTCGGCACCGCCTGCACACCGCAAACCCCAATCGGCACCTGCATGGTCTCCCCAGAAGGCGCCTGCGCCGCGTACTACAACTTCGGTCGCATCGACCGCGAAGCCACGGCGTCGCTGGCTCAGAACTAAGGACGTCGGATTTGGTGTAGCAGACTGACTTTTTCGGGGGATTTCGTCAGTCTGCCCTACCAAATCCGACATCTTTGTCTTCCTACTCACCCCTCCCCCAAATGGCGGAGACCAAAGACTGCCTGCTTAGCCGATGTTTTTCATGTCCGCGCTCAATAGCGTTAAAGACATGAACACCACATTCACAGCACGAGACATCAAGGTCTCATTTAACGGACATGAGGTTGTCCACGGCGCAAACCTCACCGCAACTCCCGGCCGAATCACTGCCCTGCTCGGTCCCAATGGCGCGGGCAAGTCCACCACGTTGCGCGCCACGCTCGGCCTGGTGAAATCGACCGGCACTAAAGAAATCAATGGTCGCATCGGCCTCCTCCTTGACGACGGTGGCCTCGTTCCAAGCCTCACTGGACGCAAGCATCTCAACGCGATGGCGCACCTTTATGGCGTCGATAAGCGGCGGGTGCAGGAGGTCCTTGAGCTCGTCGACATGGCGCACCGCTGCGACCGCCCGATCAAAACGTATTCGCTTGGCATGAAGCGGCGAATTGCACTGGCGGGAGCGCTGCTGCAGGATCCGGACATCATCATCCTGGACGAGCCGTCCTCGGGACTGGACCCCGACGGCATCCGTTGGTTCGGCCAGCTCATGCGAGCCGAAGCTGACCGTGGCAAGACCATTCTCATGGCCACCCACCACCTGGCCGAGGCTGCGGCCATTGCCGACGACGTTGTCATCATCGCCCGCGGCCACACCACTTTCACCGGCGCAGTCGCCGACATCCCCGACCTCGAAGCCACCTACTTCGCCCACACCTCGAAAGGCTAGCCATGAAATCCGAACTTTACACCCTGCGTCACCTGCCAAACGTGCTGGTCGTCTCCATCCTCGCGATCCTCATGGCCGGTGTCGGCGCCACCTTGCAATGGTCGCTGCCGTTCCTGCTCAAGATCGACCCGCCGCAAGCCGGTGACGGCCCCGCAGGCCAGCAGGTGCAGGCGCTTATCGACGCCGCAGACCCGGCCAAGGCCGGATTCCAGCTCGCTGCCCTCGACATCACCGGATCCGGACAGTCCTCAGGCATTTCAATCTTTGTCATTGCCATCGTCGCGCTCGCTATCACCGCAGCTAGCTATGCCTTTTCCAGCGGCGCGGTGGTGTGGAAAGTAGTCGGAACAGGTTCGCGTTTGAAGTGGGCACTGTCGCTGACAGCCGCAGTGCTGTGCTCCGTCCTGCTTGTGTGCGTCGGGGCATGCATCTTCAATGCCTTGATTGCCCTGGTAGCGGCCCCCATGAACGATGCGTCCTTGGTTGCTCCAGCTGCGGATGTGGCGATGATGTGGTTGCGTGGCAGCTTGGCCGTTGCACTGCTCGCACTCGCGATCACCGGTGTTGTGCTGGCCGTGCGCAAAGTTGGTCCTGCGATTGGCATCGTTGTCGCTGTGGTGATGGCTGGCGTGATCTTCGGAACCGTCGGCGCCATGGCTGGCTGGGATCCTTATGTGTACAGCTGGCTGCCGACTTCCGCCGTCACGATCGCCGGTGGCCAAGGACTGACCCAAACGCTCAATCCATGGGTCGGCATCGGTGCGCTCGCCGCGTGGGCGGCACTCAGCATGGGCCTTGGACTTGCCCGATTCACCCGCGCAAACCTCTAACATGGATGTTATGAATCGCCCTTCAACTAGGGACATTTCGGTGGCCGCCATCGTGCTGGGACTAGACCTCTTCGGATTCCTCATGTCCCACACGATGGCGCCAGCGACCTTCAGTTTCACAGCCTCGCCGGTACAGTTTTGGCTTATCCTGCTGACCATCGTTGCCAAAGCGACGTTCTTACTGTGGCGCCGCAACTTCCCGATCCTCGTGATGCTCGGCATCTCGGCAACCGAGCTACTGCTCCCCCTCTATTGCCTGGTCAGCGGTGAGCAGAGCCTGGGCTACAACGGCATTGCCGCCTCGGTAGCTGCGTTTTCACTGGCGCTTCATACCCGCTCGAAGACCCGCGACACCGTGATTCTTGTGATTTCAGGCCTCGTGGTTGGCATCGCTCGAGCCTTCACTACCCCCGTTTTGGGCGACATGAATCCCCAGTTGTTCGCCCTGCTCACCGCACTCGGCTGGCTGCTTCCGCTCGTCGTCATGTTCGCCATCGGTCTTGCGGTCCGCAACAACCGCGAACTCACCGCGTCCCTCGCCCGCCAAGCGGAACTCGCCGAACGCAGCGCCATCATCGAGGAACGCGCCCGCATCGCCCGCGAACTCCACGACACCACCGCCCACCACCTCTCCGCCATCGCCATCCAGGCCCAAGCGGCACGGGCGCTCATCGACGTCAATCCCACGGTATCCAAGGAACACCTCGATCACGTGACCTCCTCCATCCAAAAGGCATTACAGGATGTCCGCGCTACAGTTGGCAAGCTATCTGTCACCGATGCCGAAGTTTCCAGGGTGCCACAACCGACTGATCTGCCAGCACTGATCTCCGAGGTACGCGGTTTGGGTCAGGAAGTGTCCTTTTCGGACACCTCCCATTTGTCCGGCGCCGAAAGAGTTGCTGCCTACCGGATCACGCAGGAAGCACTCACCAATGCGCGCAAGCATGCAGCTGGCGCGCCCGTGACCGTGACATTGACTAATGATGAACTGCACATTTTCACGTCCGGTTCCTTTCAACGAGGCGAATCTGGGCGCGGCACCATCAGCATCCAGGAACGCGCCCATGCAGTTGGTGCCACCGCATTCAACGGACCAACCGAGGACGGCTGGCTCGTGCACATCACGTGGAGGAAGCGATGATTCGAGTTCTGCTGGTAGATGATCAGCCACTGATCAGACAGGGTCTCAAAGCGATCTTCGAGGCCACCGGAGAAATCACCGTGGTGGCCGAGGCAGCTTCCGGAAACGAGGCGATCGCCAAGGCCCGAGATGTGGACGTGGTGTGCATGGACATCCGCATGCCCGATGGAGATGGCATCTACGCCACCACGGAGATCAACAAGCAAGAGAATCCACCCGCGATCATCGTAATCACCACCTTTGACCTGGACGAATACGTCTTCGGCGCACTCGAAGCCGGCGCCTGCGGCGTTATGTTGAAGGACTCCCCGATGGCCGACCTCATCGAGGGCGTCAAGCGAGCCGCTTCAGGAGAAGGCATGGTGGACGCTGCGGTCACGAAACGGGTGATTGCGGAATTTGGGCGTCGAAAAGCGCGGGCCGTGGTGGACTCAGAATTGCTCACCGCGCGGGAGCTTGACTGTGTGCGAGCATTGGGGCGAGGCCTCACCAACATCGAAATCGGGCGGGAGCTGTACTTGGAGCCGTCAACGGTGAAAACACACCTGTCGTCCGCGATGGCGAAAGTCGGGGCAAGTTCGCGGGTGCAGCTGGTGATCTGGGCGTTTCGGGCAGGAGTGGTGAGTTAGACACCCCTTGTCGGATTTGGTGAAGCAGACTGACGATTTGAGCCGTTTTCGTCAATTTGCTTTACCAAATCCAGCGTCCTTGGCTCTGCGCCAGAGAATCCTCCCTAAGGAATGTGGCAGGGCGAACGCTTCACGAATCCACATTTTGGGGGCCTTGGATAGTGGCGTGCGGGCGGTCACCAGATCAATAGAAATTCCGTGGTGCCACGCCCACATTTTGGTGCGCCAGGCATGAAAGTCGCTGGTCACGACCGTCCAGCGCGGGTAGCCCTTCAACACACTGAAAGCCTGCTCCAGGTTCTCGTTAGTGGAGCGGGCCTGGTTCTCCAGGGTGATGACGCCCGAGGGGACGCCATGAGAAATCAGCCAATCACGCATCGCCTCGGCCTCCCCCATGTGGCCGGAGACGACAACGTGATCGGAAATGTACGGCAGGGAGGCAATGAGCCGCCGCTGAAGGGTGCTTCCGGGACGGCCGTCGATAAGCCTGCTCCCCAGGATCAGCACCGGTGCCAATTTAGCCCTCCATCAGGCGCTGGCGCAGGGCCTCGTCCTTGGCCAGAACCTCGTCGCGCATGTTCTCCTGGTATTTGACCATCTTGTCTACTAGCGCAGGGTCGCCCGCAGACAGGATGCGCGCAGCCAGCAGACCAGCGTTCTTCGCGCCGCCGATCGAGACGGTCGCAACTGGCACGCCACCCGGCATCTGCACGATGGACAGCAGCGAATCCATGCCGTCCAGCTCCTTCAGCGCGCGCGGAATGCCGATGACCGGCAGCGGAGTCGCAGCAGCCACCATGCCCGGCAAGTGTGCCGCGCCACCAGCGCACGCGATGATGCACTTCAGACCGCGCGTGTGGGCCTCCTTGGCATACGCCAGCATGCGCTCCGGGGTGCGGTGCGCGCTCACGACGCCCACCTCAAACGGGATATCGAACTGAGCGAGCACCTCGGCAGCTGGCTCGACCGTCGGCCAGTCCGAATCCGAGCCCATGATGAGTCCTACGAGTGGCTCCATTACTGATCCTTCCATTCCGCGTGTACCAGGAAGTGCGCGGCGAGCTCGCCATTACGACGAAGTTCCTCAACATCCCCAGTGCCCGACATGTTTACATGTCCGATCTTACGGCCCGGGCGGTGGCCCTTGCCGTAGAAATGGATCTTCGCATCTGGGAAGCGCTTCCACACTTCCACCATGCGCTCCGGCATCGGCATGTCCGGATCCTCCGGCGCGCCGAGAACGTTGGCCATGACAGTCCACTCTGCTTTGAGTTCGGTGGAACCGAGCGGCATGTCCAAAACCGCGCGAACGTGCTGCTCAAACTGGTCAGTCACGCAGCCGTTTTGGGTCCAGTGGCCAGTGTTATGCGGGCGCATGGCCAGCTCGTTGACGAAGATCCCTTCTGGGGTCTCAAAGAGCTCGACGGCCAGGTTGCCGGTGACGCCGAGAACTTCGGCGGTCTTTCGCGCTACGTGTTCGGCTTGTTCTTTCAGCTCCGGCTTGAGGTTTGGAGCAGGCGCAATGGCAAACCAGCAGATGCCATCCTTCTGGATCGACTCCACCACTGGCCAAGACTTGACCTCGCCAGAAGGTCGGCGGGAAACCATGGCGGAAAGCTCGCGCACGAGGTTGACCTTTTCCTCAGCCATGAGCGGGGTGCCGTTGGCCAGCAGCTCAGCTACCAGGTCCTTGAGCTCCTCGAGGGAACCAGGGAACCACACGCCCTTGCCGTCGTAGCCGCCACGACGGGCCTTCAGACAGACGCGACCGTCGACGTCGTTCCAGAACTTCTCAGCGTCTTCGACGGATTCGATCGACGCAAACGGTGGCACCGGAGCGCCGAGCTCCTTCAGCCGCATGCGCATGACCAGCTTGTCCTGCGCATTGATCAGCGCCTCCGGGCGAGGCTGCACGTTGATGCCCTCGGCTATGAGGGTTTCCAGGTGCTCGTTTGGCACGTGCTCGTGGTCAAAGGTGACCGCGGTAGATCCTGCGGTGACGGCGCGAAGGTCATCAAGGTTGGTGTAGTCACCGAGCACAACATCGGCAGCGACCTGAGCGGCACTCGCGTCAAGCGAGCTGGCGAGCACACGGACGGATTGCCCGAGCTCAATCGCCGCGGTCTGCATCATTCGTGCCAATTGCCCATCGCCAATCACACACAGAATTGGCATGTCTGGTGCGTGCGCTGCCGGATTATCGATGTTGTGAGTCACGGCTAATAACTATAGCGCTTCGATGTTAATGCAGATAACCTTGGGTTTTATGGCATTCGATAGGCAGAGTTTTCCTGAGACGTGGGGGAAGATGTGCGCGGGCTCCAGCATCGAGCTGGGCGAGCGCGTGTGGCTTAGCGACGACTTGTTGTTTTATCCGGATGCGGTAGTGACCACGTCAAGCGCGCCATCGTGGACTCTGCATGTGCCTCTCGTGTTTGACCTACCAAAAATAGCAGCATCCTACGAGCTCCCCTGTGGTCGAATCGACCTCACCACAGACAATGAATGCCTGTGGATGCTCGTTTCGATGATCACAATGATCGTTGATACTCAGGCCTTTATCTGGGACAGCCACTTCGGTCTGTCCCACGAGGAAACGCCCCGACTGTTTGCCTACATCGACGAGATTCCGTGGGGAGTCACCATCAGCGCTCGGTCGAGTGATACCCCGAAGCTGGAGGCGAAGCCGTCTGAAGATTTCCGCTGGAGCATGTGATGCTGTGGCGGGTGGGCACGCTCGCTACCAACCCCGCCCGGTCAGCTGGTTGATTTCCGCCGCCACTTTCTTGGCACGCGGTACATCCCGGAACACCAATGGTCGGCTCATTCCAGCCACGTCAACGTATAGAGCCCCTTTACGCTTGTAGGCCCCGAGAACATGCACCAAAGGAATAGAATCCTCTCGAGCCCCAAAGCTTGGCGCCCGCACGATGATTCGCTGGTCGGTGAGGGCAAACCGCTGCCGGCGAGAGCGCACAACCGGCAGAACTAGACGCCACAGCATCAACAAAGCCCACAGGGCAACAATGCCGTTGTGCAAGTCTGGGATGTTTTGGCTATCCACCCAGCCGATCGCCATCCAGCACACGGTGGTGAGGAACATTGACTCGATGACCGGAAATGTTAACGAGGTCAAAGGGGCAGTGAAGTCCAGTCTTAGCTGCTCGTCCACTACTGCAACCTCAGGTGGACAACATCTCCGGCTGCGATGGCGTGCACTTCCCCATCTGAAGAGCGCACGTGGATAAGGCCGTCGTCGGCGACGCCAACGCATTCGCCCAGCAGTTCCTTGTCGCCAGGTAAATGCACCCGAACCTGCTGTCCAATAGAACTGCAGACCTTGCGGTAGTCCTCCATCAAGGACGGATCGTTTGCCATCCACTGCTCCAGGCGGTTTTTCAGCGCGAGCAGGATGGCGCCCACAAGCTGAGTCCTGTCCACTTCTGGACCCACCATTTCCAGCGAAATGGCATGCGGGACTGGGAGTTCTTCCTGGGTGAGCGAAACGTTGACACCGAGGCCGATGACAATGGCAGGTGTTGGCTGGAACTGCGCCACTTCCGCCAGAATGCCGCAGACCTTACGACCATTAATCAGAACGTCATTGGGCCATTTCAGGGCGACATCGTAGTCGCTGGAAAGGACGTCGATAAGTGCGAGTCCTGTTACCAGCGGCATGGTGCCCAGTCGCTCAACCTCTGTAGGCCTAATAAGTATGGAGAGAGTTGCTTGGGACATCGGTGGCGCTGTCCACACTCGCCCGTGCCGCCCACGACCTGCATTTTGAAACTCGGTTACCGCTGCGCTCCACTCGGGAGCGCCTTCAAGTGCAGCTTTTACCAGATCAGCATTGGTAGATCCGGTTTCGGTGGTGTAGTCGATGCGTGGCAGCGGAAGTGCACGCAGTTTCTCGACGTCCAAAGGGGTTCTCATAGTGACACAGTGTAGCTCTATGTAAATTCCGGCACTGCCGCACGCAAACCCCCAGGATGTTGCTGGCCCTTCGACACGCCGTGTGACGTAGATTTCTTTCGCACCCTGAACAGGAAAAACATGAGCCAAACCTCAACTATTTTTGTTTCTTAGTGGAAACTAACCAACTTTCACTTTAGAATCCTCGAACATGACCATTTCCTCACCTTTGCCACGCCTGCAGGAACCAACCAGCACGGCCCACGCCAGCACGTCTGAAAAGATCGCTGACCTCAAGGCTCGCCGCGAAGAAGCGCTCACCATTTCCAAGGAGCGCGAAGGCCGACTCACCGCCCGCGAGCGCCTGGACTTCCTCTTGGATGAGGACTCTTTCGTCGAAACCGACATGCTCGCCCGCCACCGCACCCATGACTTCGGCATGCACGCCAAGCGCCCGGTCACGGATGGCATCGTCACCGGTTGGGGCACCATCAATGGCCGCGAAGTATGTGTCTTCTCCCAGGACGGCACGGTCATGGGTGGCGCGCTCGGCGAGGTTTACGGCGAGAAAATGATCAAGATCATGGAGCTGGCCGTCACTACCGGTCGCCCACTCATCGGCCTCTACGAGGGCGCGGGCGCCCGCATCCAGGACGGCGCCGTATCCCTGGATCAGATTGCGCGCACGTTCTATCACAACGTCAACGCATCCGGCGTCGTCCCGCAAATCTCCGTGATCATGGGCGCGTGCGCAGGTGGCAACGCTTACTCACCTGCGCTTACCGACTTCGTGGTCATGGCCGACAAGCAGTCGAAGATGTTCGTCACCGGTCCGGACGTTATTAAGACGGTCACTGGCGAAATCATCACTCAGGAGGAGCTCGGTGGCGCCTCCACTCACATGACCACGGCCGGTAACTGCCACTACGTCGCACAGACAGATGAGGAAGCGCTCGAGTGGGTTCAAGACCTCCTCGAGTTCCTCCCGAGCAACAACCGCGATTACGCGCCGCTGGAAGATGCGGAGCCTTTCGAGCAGTCCGTGGACGATCTACTCCTGGATTCCATCATCCCGGACTCCCCCACCACCCCATACGATGTGCGCGACGTCATCTCCGTCCTCACCGACGATTCCGACTACTTCGAAATCCAGGCCGACCGCGCCGAGAATGTCGTCATCGCTTTCGGCCGCATCGATGGCCAATCCGTCGGCTTCGTCGCCAACCAACCGATGCATTTCGCCGGCTGCCTCGACATCGACTCCTCCGAAAAGGCCGCCCGATTCGTCCGCACCTGCGACGCCTTCAACATCCCAATCATCATGCTTGTCGACGTCCCCGGCTTCCTCCCCGGCGCCGGCCAAGAATACGGCGGTATCCTCCGTCGTGGCGCAAAGCTGCTCTACGCCTACGGCGAAGCCACTGTCCCTAAAATTACGGTGACGATGCGCAAGGCCTACGGTGGCGCCTACTGCGTGATGGGCTCGAAGGGCCTTGGCGCCGATGTGAATCTCGCATGGCCAACAGCCCAGATCGCAGTCATGGGCGCAGCGGGGGCGGTGGGCTTCATCTATCGCCGGGAGATCAAGGACGCGATGGCCAAGGGCTTGGACGTTGAGCAGCTCATCAAGTCTTTTGAGCGCGAGTATGAGGAGCATATGCTCACCCCGTACGCCGCCGCCGAGCGCGGGCTTATCGACGCCGTCATCCTGCCATCCGAGACCCGCGAGCAGATCTCTCGCAATCTTCGCCTCCTTCGCAGCAAGAATGTGATTCGCCCCGCCCGTAAGCACGGAAACATCCCGTTGTAATTCGTGATTTACCCCGCTTTTACCCCTAAAAGCGGGGCGAGTCACCACTATTTTTGGGGTTGAACTCAATTGAGTTGCCCACTCTGTGAACAAAAGTAGGTCAACCCCCTAGACTGATTGCCATGACTGCCGCAACGAACACTGGCGCACAGGCGCCCGATCTTACGACCACCGCAGGTAAGCTGGCCGACCTTCGCGCCCGCATTGCCGAGACCCGCGCTCCAATGGGTGAAGCTTCCATTGAGAAGGTTCACGCAGCTGGCAAGAAGACTGCCCGCGAGCGTATCGAGTACCTCCTGGATGAAGGTTCCTTCGTCGAGGTTGACGCTCTTGCACGTCACCGCTCGAAGAACTTCGGCCTGGACGCCAAGCGACCTGTCACCGACGGTGTTGTGACCGGTTACGGCACCATCGATGGCCGCAAGGTTTGTGTCTTCTCCCAGGACGGCGCTGTTTTCGGTGGCGCGCTCGGTGAGGTTTACGGCGAGAAGATCGTCAAGATCATGGACCTGGCTGTCAAGACTGGTGTTCCGCTGATCGGCATTAACGAAGGCGCTGGCGCGCGTATCCAAGAGGGCGTTGTCTCCCTGGGCGCTTACGCAAAGATCTTCTACCGCAACGTTCAGGCATCGGGCGTCATCCCTCAGATCTCCCTGATCATGGGCGCTTGTGCTGGTGGCCACGTTTACTCCCCAGCCATCACCGACTTCATCGTCATGGTGGACAAGACCTCCAAGATGTTCATCACCGGTCCTGACGTCATCAAGACCGTTACCGGCGAAGAGGTCACCCAGGAAGAGCTGGGCGGTGCACACACCCACATGGCAATGTCCGGCACCTCCCACTACACCGGTGCTGACGATGCTGATGCTCTCGACTTCGTCCGCGATCTCGTCTCCTACCTGCCTTCCAACAACCGCGCTGAGGCGCCACGCATGGACGCCGACATCATGGTTGGCTCCATCCAGGAGAACATCAACGACACCGACCTCGAGCTCGACACCATCATCCCGGACTCTCCAAACCAGCCTTACGACATCAAGGACATCATCACCCGCGTTGTCGACGATGGCGAGTTCCTGGAGATCCAGGAAGGCTACGCCGAGAACATCGTCATCGGCTTCGGTCGCGTCGAAGGTCGCTCTGTCGGCATCGTTGCTAACCAGCCAATGCAGTTCGCAGGCTGCCTGGACATCAAGGCTTCCGAAAAGGCTGCCCGCTTTGTCCGCACCTGTGACGCCTTCAACGTTCCAATCATCGAGTTCGTTGACGTTCCTGGCTTCCTCCCTGGCACCAACCAGGAGTACGACGGCATCATCCGTCGTGGCGCAAAGCTGCTGTACGCATACTCTGAGGCAACCGTCCCTAAGATCACCGTCATTACCCGTAAGTCCTACGGTGGCGCTTACACCGTGATGGGTTCCAAGGACATGGGCGCGGACATCGTCCTGGCATGGCCAACCGCTCAGATCGCCGTCATGGGCGCTTCCGGCGCCGTCGGCTTCATCTACCGCAAGGAGCTTAAGGCTGCGGCAGCCGAGGGCAAGGACGTTGCGGCTCTGATGAAGCAGTACGAGCAGGATTACGAGGAGACCCTCGTCAACCCATACATGGCTGCTGAGCGCGGCTACGTCGACGCGGTTATCCCACCATCTGAGACCCGTGGCCAGATCATCGAAGGCCTGCGTCTGCTTGAGCGCAAGGTCGTCAACGTGCCTGCTAAGAAGCACGGCAACATCCCACTGTAAGGATTTCCATGGAAGAGACCAAAAAGTCATTTCTGACCATCACGAAGGGCAACCCAGATGCTACCCAGGTAGCTGCTCTGACCGCGCTCTTCGCTGGTCTGGCTGCAGCCGGCGCACCAGAGGAAAAGCCTGACCGCAACAACTGGGGTAGCCTCTCCGAGCGTCTGCAGCGCCCAACCACGTACAACCCGAATGCGTTCCACAACGTAACGTACTTCTAGGTTGCTTTTAAGGCCCGGGATCCTTAACAGGATCCCGGGCCTTTTGCTTTTCGTACCCCTACAATCTTTGACGAAGTCGTTTGGACGAGGTTTGCTGGATAGCCCTACCGCTTAAAAGCCGCCACCTCGGATCCTCGTCAAAACAACTTCGTCAAAGTCGCGTGCTCACAGCTTTCCGCAGCTATTTCCGTCAAAGAGCAAAGGAAATGCCCAGCACCGCCATCAACACCACAACAACTCCGCCTACCAACAAGTACGGAAGCGCCTTGCAGTGCTGGGACGGAACTCGAGTAGCGGTCAGCGGTTCGAGTGTTTGCCTCCTTCAGTGCCGTCGACAAGCTGCCTGCGTCACGCACGTCGACATTGAAGCCGATCGTGTTGATGACCAGGTCAACGCCCTTTTTTAAGTTCCTTTGCGACCTCGCAGGCAGGCGGCGGGGCGCAGGTGTCGATGCCGTCAGAGACGAGGATGACGGTGCCCGGCTTTCACCGAACTGCTCCGCGGCCTTGCGCAGCGAATTGCCGATCGGGGTGTAGCCGCTCGGCTGCAGCTTATCGATCTCCGCCTTCATCTTCGCTGCGTTTCCCTTGGCCGGCTTGCTCACCACATCGATATCGGCGCAGCCCTTCTCCTTCAGCGCCGGGCCACTACCGACCTTGCTGCCATATGTGACGAGCCCCAGCTCACCCGCCTCATCCACGAATTTCTTGCCCGCATCTCTCGCCGCCTCCATGCGGGTCTTGCCGCCGGCGTCGTTGTTGGCCATGGAGCCGGAGGCATCGATAATGAGCATCGTGGCTGACTTTTCCTCCGCATTCGCTGCTGGTGTTGCAAGCGCGGCCTCACCTAGGGCAATCATCGTTGCGAGGATCTATCTAAACATGTCCGATCCGTCCTATGAAAAGTAAGTTCACTTATTTTGATGCGGAGACGGCAGGAACGTCCCCGCAAATTTCGGTTTTGTCACCAAATGTTTATCGAACGCTATCCTGGGAACATGCTGCTCGTACTCGCTTCGGCTTCCCCGTCCCGTAAGAAGATCCTCGAATCCGCGGGAGTCAATCCGGTGATCGCTCCGGCTGACGTCAACGAGGACGCCATCATCAAAGAGTTTGGGGCCACGCCACCGGTCGTCGAAAAGCTCGCGCAAGCCAAGGCCGAGGCGGTGAGCTTCCCGCACGACGTGGTGGTGGGTTGCGACTCCATGCTGCTTCTCGACGGGCAACTGCAAGGCAAACCCCACACCGTTGAAAATACGATTGAGCGGTGGAAACAGCAGCGCGGCAAGTCTGCAGAGCTCCTGACCGGGCACTACATCATCGCACCTGGTGGTACGTTCGCCGGGACCGCGCGGACGGTGGTAAATTTTGGTTCCCCGAGTGACAAGGACATTGAGGCATACGCCCGGAGTGGAGAGCCTCTGAAGTGCGCGGGAGCGTTTACCTTGGAAGCAATGGGTGGCTGGTTCATTGACAGTATTGAGGGTGATCCCTCCAGCGTCATAGGGTTGTCATTACCATTGCTAAGAAAAGCCCTGTACTCCTTCGGTTTATCCGTCTCTGATTTTTGGTGATTTATGAAAATTCTTGCTTACACGTGTGCCCTGGCCACTACCGCATTGCTGCTGACTGGCTGTGGCAAAGATGCGCCTGAGCAGAGCGCATCCGCCTGCGAATACCCGGACCGGAAGCCCGTTTCCAAAGAAGTGAAGAAGCCTTCCGGTGAAGCACCAAAGGGCACGGTGAAGCTGAAGCTCGCCACCACTGCGGGCGATATCAAGCTCGATCTTGATGCCGATAAGGCGCCATGTACCGTCGGCGCGATCACTCACCTGGCCAAGCAGGGCTACTACGACAACACCGTGTGCCACCGCGTCACTACCAAGGGCATTTACGTGCTGCAGTGTGGCGATCCAACGGGAGTTGGCAGCGGTGGCCCTGGTTTTAGCTTTGCCGATGAGTACCCGGTTGGTTCTGGCGAGAAGCCGTTGTACAAGGCGGGCACGATTGCCATGGCTAATGCTGGCCCGAACACCAATGGTTCTCAGTTCTTCCTGAACTACGAGGATTCCCCACTGCCACCTAACTACACCTTGTTCGGCACGATGGATAATGACTCACTGCAGGTCATCAAGGCAATTGGCAAGAAGGGCACCGCAACCGGCTCTCCTGACGGCCCGCCAAAGGAAGAAGTGAAGATTACGAAGGCTGAAGTTCAATAGCCTTATTCACCTACACTGGGGCGTCATGGAAATCAAAGACTTCATGACGCCCCCTCCTGTTCACGTCCCCGCTTTCGAGTCGACCGATCCTTACCAGTGCCCGGCGAACCCTGAAGCGTGGGCCATCCTGGCGGAGCAAGCAACCGACCCGTTGGTGCGCTACGCGTTTGCCCGCACTGGCTACCACCGCGGTCTCGATCTTTTGCGCGGAAATGGCTGGAAGGGTTTCGGGCCGGTCCCTTGGTCACACGAGCCAAACCGTGGCATTTTGCGTGCTATTGCGCAGCTCGCGCTTGCCGCCCGCGAGATCGGCGAAGAAGGGGAATACGACCGCTGTCGCGCCCTGCTGTCCGACTGCGACAACTCCATCACGGAGTCTTTAGTAGGTAAAATTTAGCTTAAGACGGTAAGTTTTCTCTTCATGGAAAATAAACCCGGACTTTCGGTGAGAGAACTTACCCTCCGTGGCGTGATCATCGGTGGTCTCATCACCCTGGTCTTCACCGCCGCAAACGTATATTTGGGACTCAAGGTTGGCCTGACCTTCGCCACCTCGATCCCTGCAGCCGTCATCTCGATGGCAATTCTGCGCAAATTCTCTGGACACACTATCCAGGAGAACAACATCGTGCAGACGATCGCCTCGGCGGCAGGCACTCTGTCCGCCATCATCTTCGTCCTTCCAGGCCTCGTGATGATCGGCTGGTGGCAGGGCTTCGGCTACTGGACCACCGCTGCCGTCTGCGCCATCGGCGGTATCCTCGGCGTCACCTACTCCATCCCGCTGCGTCGCGCCCTGGTCACTGGCTCTGATCTGCCATACCCAGAAGGCGTCGCGGCTGCTGAGGTGCTCCGAGTGGGCGACGACCAGGGCTCCGTGGAAGAAAACAAGAAGGGCCTGAAGGTCATTCTCTGGGGCGCACTCGCCTCCGCTGGCTACGCTCTGCTCGCCGCTTTGAAGGTGGCAGCGGGCCAATTGTCGACGGCGTTCCGCATCGGATCCGGTGGAACGATGGCTGCCACGTCCATGTCTTTGGCTTTGATCGGTGTTGGCCACCTCGTTGGTGTCGGCGTTGGCATCGCAATGATCGTGGGCCTGATCATCTCCTACGGTTTCCTCTTGCCTATGTTCACCGCTGGTGAGCTGCCTGAGACCGGGTCGATCGCAAAGGTTGTCTCCGCGACTTTCTCCCAGGACGTTCGCTTCGTCGGCGCGGGCGCCATGGCGATTGCAGCTGTGTGGACGCTCATCAAGATCATCGGTCCAATCATGTCCGGTATCAAGAGCTCCCTGGCCTCCTCCCGCGCGCGTCACGACGGCAATGACGTGGACCTCACGGAACGTGACATTCCGTTCCCAGTCGTCGCTGGCGTAACGCTTGGCTCGATGATTCCAGTCGGCCTGCTGCTGTGGCTGTTCACCAAGGACACCTCGATCGCACACCACACCACCGGCCTGATCCTGCTGAGCATCATCTACATCCTGCTGGTTGGCCTCCTTGTGGCCGCTATCTGTGGTTACATGGCTGGCCTGATTGGCGCGTCGAATAGCCCGATCTCCGGCGTTGGCATCATCGTGGTGATCTCCGCTGCCCTGCTGATCAAGTTCCTGGCTAACGGCGAGGATCCAACCACGCTTGTGGCTTACACGCTGTTCACGGCTGCGATTGTCTTCGGCATCGCGACGATTTCCAATGACAACCTCCAGGATCTCAAGACGGGCCAGCTGGTTGGCGCTACCCCATGGAAGCAGCAGGTCGCGCTCATCCTCGGTGTTGTTTTCGGCTCTGCGATCATCCCGCCAGTGCTGCAGCTCATGCTGACCGGCTTCGGCTTCCAGGGCGCTCCAGGAGCCGGCGAGAACGCGCTTGCTGCGCCGCAGGCAGCACTGCTGTCCTCTGTTGCGCAGGGCATCTTCGGCGACTCCCTGGACTGGTCGCTCATCGGTCTCGGCGCAGCCATCGGCGTCGGCGTCATCATTGTCGACGAAATCCTGGCAAAAACGACCTCGAAGTTCCGTCTCCCACCACTCGCAGTTGGCATGGGTATGTACTTGCCGATCAGCCTGACGCTGATCATCCCGATCGGTGCTTTCATCGGCCGCGCCTACGACAAGTGGGCGGAAAACCACGGCGGTGAACCTGCCAAGCGCATGGGCGTGCTCCTGGCGACGGGCCTGATCGTCGGTGAATCGCTCTTCGGTGTGCTGTTCGCAGGCATCATCGGTGGCACCGGCAAGGAAGAACCACTGGCTATCGTCGGCGAAAGCTTCGAGACTCCAGCGCAATTCATCGGCCTGGTCATCTTCGCTGCAACGATTTTCGCCCTGTACAACTGGGTAAAGAAGCAGAAGGTCTAGTTTTCCTTCTCACAATGTGGCCCGCGAAACTGTCGAAGGACAAGGTTTTGCGGGCCACTTTTGTGCTCAGCGCCACCCGGAGTAGCGTCAATGCCATGGTGCAACCACACAAACTGGTCATCATCGGCCTCGGACACGTCGGTTCCAACGTGCTCGTGGATGCGATGAAGACGGACCTGTTCGGCGAGATCGTGACGATTGACAAGGACAAAGCGCTGGCGCATGGCGAGGCGCTGGATCATCACCAGGCAACGGGTGTGCATTCGATGGCGTCGATAAGCGTGCGAGCAGGTGGCTATGAAGAATGCGCCGACGCCGACGTCATCATAGTGGCTGCCGGGCCATCCATGGTGGCAGGCGCGGGCGATGAGAAGCCCGATCGTGCAGCGCTGGCCCCACACAACGCGCAGGTGATTCGGGAAGTGATGACCGGTATCACGGCCCACACCCGGGACGCGGTGATCATCATGATCACGAACCCTCTAGACACCATGGTGTACGTGGCGGAAAACGAGTTCGACTACCCCGCTGGCAAGATTTTCGGAACCGGCACGATGCTCGATACCGCCCGATTGCGTCGAATCGTGGCTGATCGAGCTTGCGTGTCACCACTTTCAATTCAGGGGTTCATGATGGGTGAACACGGACTTTCTGCTTTCCCGCTTCTGAGCCATCTGACCATCGCCGGCATGACCCCGGAAGAATTCGGCCTTGACCTCGACCCTGACGAGCTTGCGAGCGCCGTAGTCGATGCTGCCTACGAAGTGTTCAACAGCAAGGCCTGGACGAATGCCGGCATCGCGCAGTCCGCGATCGCCATGGCCCGCGCCGTCATCCTCGACGAACGCATCATCCTCCCCGCCTGCACAACACTGCACGGCGAATACGGTCTTACCGACATCGCCCTGTCCGTCCCCACCCTCATCGGCGCTGGCGGCGCACTCAAACGCTTCTGCCCCACGTTGAATGACTGGGAGCACGTCGCTTTGCGGAAAACCGTTACCGCTATTCAACAGGCAATGGACACCCTTCACCCGTAACCTCTGTGGCGGATTGCCCGCTTCGCTAAAGGACAAAGACTTGTGAGCGCAACCCTCATCATCCTTGCCATCGTGGTCATCACTGCGTTGGCGTTCGACTTCACTAACGGTTTCCACGACACAGCCAACGCGATGGCAACATCGATTGCCACCAAAGCCCTCAAGCCCTTTACCGCAGTCGCGATTTCTGCGCTGCTCAATTTGATCGGTGCCTTCCTCTCCGTCAACGTGGCAGCGACAGTAGCCAAGGGCATTGTCAATCTCAATTCCTACGATGTCACCCAGGCCTCGGAAGGCCAGGCGCTGCTCATCGTGGTGTTCACTGGCCTGATCGGCGGCATTTTCTGGAATCTGTTCACCTGGCTCCTCGGCATGCCATCCTCTTCCTCCCACGCGCTGTTCGGCGGCTTAATCGGCGCTGCTTTCGCCGCAATGGGCACTGGTGGCGTCGCCTGGACCTCGATCTTTGGCAAGATCATCGTCCCTGCCCTGGTCTCCCCGTTCATCGCAGCCATGGTCTCTGCCTGTGGCACGTTCATCGTGTACTGGGTGACCAACACGATCCCGGAGCGAGTCAAGAATGAGCACTTCCGCCACGGCCAGATCGTGACTGCTTGCCTGGTCTCTCTTGCCCACGGCGCCGGCGATGCACAGAAGACCATGGGCGTGATCTTCCTGGCGTTGGTCGCTGCGGGCGAAGCTTCCGCCACCCAACACATCCCAACCTGGGTAATCGTTGCCTGTGCCGTCGCTATTGCAGCGGGCACCTTGTCCGGTGGCTGGCGCGTCATTCGCACCCTAGGCAAGGGCCTGGTCGAGATCGAGTCCCCTCAGGGTATGGCTGCTGAGTCCTCCTCCGCTGCCATCATTTTGACTTCCGCTGTGGGAGGCATGGCACTGTCCACCACTCACGTTTCCACCGGCTCCATTCTGGGCACCGGCCTGGGAAAGAAGGGTGCGAAAGTCCGTTGGGGAGTTGCACTGCGCATGGTTGCTGCCTGGATGATCACCCTGCCGTGCGCAGCGTTCGTGGGCTTCGCCTCATGGTGGATTGCCCGTGGCGTCACCGAGATTTCAAACATCACCATCGCTACCTTCGTGGACCTGTTCCTGCTGATCGCGATGGTCGCGGTCATCCTGATCCGCGCCCGCATGAACCCAGTCGACGCTTCAAATGTCAACGACGACTGGGACGCCGACGCGGAGTCCGTCGATTCTTCCCTCAAGCGCGCTGCCCAGGAGGCTTAAGAAATGGCTATTCTCACCTCGATTTTTCACGTCGCTGTCCTGGCATTGTTGTTCGGAGCGGGCATCCCATTCCTGTTTGCGCTCGGTATGCGCTGCATGACCGGCGATCCAATCCGCAACGAAGCTGGCGTCGTCATTGATGACACCCCCGCCTCCACGCAGATGAAGGTGCTGGGTTGGACGGTCTACGCCGTGCTCGGCGTGATCATCATCGTTGCCATCGCGTGGATCGCGAAGGATTCGCTCAATCACTTCTTCGGTTGGAACCTGTTCCCAGGGCTGTCCAGCAAGCACTAAGTTAACAACGGGTTAACGCAAGTTGTATTTTTCATTGCGTTAGCAGTGGGCCGTGGCTTATAGTGGGTTATTACCCATTAACGCCACGGCCTTTTTCAATTCTCGAAAGGAGTGAAACATGAAAACCCCCTCGACCATCCTCAACGCATTTAGGTTCGGTCCGACAGCGACCGGACTTGATCTACTTCAGAATCACTCCATCGCCAGCACCATTGCCGACGAGCTCGTACGCACCGGCAACACCCCCGCTTCGCTTACTGACATCGAGCAAGCATTCCACCGCATCACCGGCAGTAACCCCACTGAACACGAGCTTTACGACGCTAAAGCATTCCTACTTTCCTTTGGGTTGCTGCAGGTTTAGGTTTTTCGGAACTTCGGTGCAGTGATTCTGCGATTCTTCGAATCCAATTGGTCGTAAAACCCCGTTTCTCGCACGCTGCGATTCAGCAGGTTCTTGATTTTACGACGCATCCGATTCGACGAATGACACTCAAACTGGCCGGAAGCCAGTCTTGAGCAACAAAAATCCGGACCTCATAACAATGAGGCCCGGATTTTCTAGCTAGCTAGAGGACTTAAGCGAACTTCTTCTCTACGCGGGAGATAGCTTCCTTAGCGACCATCTCCTGGATGCCCATGTCGAGCTCGGAGGTGAAGCCAACGCAGGAGCAGTTGATTTCGCCGAGGACGTAGGTGTCCTCGCCGTTCTCGCCGTCGGCAAGCATGAAGTCTGCGGTCCAGATCAGTGGGATGTTGTCGCCACCGAGCTTCTCAGCGATGACTGGGCGAGCCTCGGAGAACATGTCGATGAGTTCCTGCCATGCCTCTGGCTTGTCGTAGGTGTACTTCGCGCCGGAGAACAGAGTTGCGGAGAAGTTGTCGCCGCCCTCGGCTGGCTTCTTGTGAACCACGAAGACTGGGTGTGGGCCAACGAGCAGGATGCGGATCTCGCCTTCGACGATGCGTGGCATGAAGCGCATGTCCACGAGCATGCCGTTGTCACCGATGATGTACTGGTCACAGAAGTCCATGAACTCGCCCAGCTCACGGATCTCGGTGTGGTTATCCACAGCTTCGGTGCAGCGCAGCTTGGTGTCCAGTGGCAGTGCGGTGCCTGGGGTTACCTCGAGGGACTTGTCCTCGAGCTGAACACGCCAGATACCTTCGCCGGTGGAGCCACGGTTCTGCTTCAGGACGCGCTCACCGTAGGAGATGGAGGTTGGGAAGGTCTTGTGGAAGGTCTCGACATCGTAGTACGCAGCGGTGTCGGATGGGACCAGGGAAGTGTCGTTGAGCTTGACCAGGGCGTCCTTGGCGCCGTAAGCCATCATCTCGTACGGGGTGGACATGCCGACGAGGCCAGCCTCGGAGAGCTTGGTAAGCAGGTCAAAGTAGCCCTTTTCGCCACCAGGGATGTTGCCTGGGTTCACTCGGGAGATGTAAGCGTCAAAGTTCTCGGAGACCTTGGCAAAGATCTCCTCAGCATTGTCCGGGTGGAAGTAGATGACCTCGGAGTGCCAGCCAGCTTCCTTGATCGCGTTCACGATCGGCATGGTGTCCTTGCGGTGTCCGTCAGGACCCTTGTCATTGCCACCTTCGACCTCGAATACGACGATTGCCTTCTTCATGCGGTTTCTCCTAATTGCATAGCGGTTTACCCAGGCTCGGATCGAGTCCTGTTTAAGAAAAATCTTATCTATGTCACACCCACCCTGCAGGGCATATGAATTGGAGGTGCCCAACGCCACAGCCAAACTGACCACAATTGCCCCCACAGTGTGACCCCCTCAGCCTCGGTTCGTGACTAAGGTGGATGATTAAGCAGCCCCTATGAAATTCAGCGAAAGAAAGGTGGCCGTCACATGGCTCTTCCCCTGGATCCGAACCCCAAGTTCTCCGATTTTGCACATCCCGGGCGCCTCGTTTCCCCGCAATGGCTCTCCGCGCAGCTTGGTTCCAAGGGTCTGAAAGTTGTCGAATCCGACGAGGATTCCCTGCTCTACAACATCGGCCACATCCCGGGCGCCGTGCGCATCGACTGGCACAATGACCTCAACGATCCCGTCACCCGCGACTTCATCACCCCAGAACAGTTCGCAAACCTCATGAATGAAAAGGGCATCGCATACGACGACACCGTCGTCATCTACGGCGACAAGCGCAACTGGTGGGCCTCCTACACCCTGTGGCTCTTCGAACTCTTCGGCCACCCCGACGTACGACTACTCGATGGCGGCCGCGACGCCTGGATGGCAGAAGAACGCGACACCTCCTTCGCAGTTCCCGAGTACCCCAGCGCCAACTACCCTGTGCCAACCGTGAATGAGGAGGGTCGCGCATTCGTGGATGCGGTGCGCTCCGCCGTCGACAAGGGCGTGCTTATCGACGCGCGAACCGCCGAGGAATACGCTGGACAGCCCAATGATCACGCTGCCAGCACGATCCGCCACGGACACATTCCTGGTGCAAAGAACATTCCGTGTGACGCCAATGTGATGGCAAACCACTACTTCCGCAGCAAGAAGGAATTGGATGAGCTGTACGCGGACCTCGATCCGAAGGCAGAAACGATCGCCTACTGCCATGAAGGAGAGCGTTCGGCACACACGTGGTTCACACTGAAGTATCTGCTCGGCTTTGACAAGGTTCTGAACTACGACGGCGCCTGGATCGAGTGGGGCAACATGGTGCGAATGCCAATTGCTAAGGATTAATTAGCAGCATTAGCCTCCCCGCTTGGGGGTGCATGCGTGTATCGCTTTAGCGAATTCCATTCGGATTGCGCCTTCGTTGTGTAACAATAAGTGTCACGCGCTGCACCCCCATTAATTTGTGGGGCGAGGCACATACTAAAGTCAGGCGTGAGTAGTTCAGTACACAAAAATTTCTCCAGGAGGGGTTAGACGTGACCGTCGAGACCAAGAAAATCACTAAGGTTCTGATTGCGAACCGTGGTGAGATCGCCATTCGCGTTATTCGCGCAGCACGTGACGCCGGAATTAAGAGCGTTGCAGTGTACGCAGAGCCAGACGCGGATGCGCCTTTCGTATCGATGGCCGATGAGGCCTTCGCACTCGGCGGACAGAACTCCGCAGAGTCTTACCTGGTCTTCGACAAGATCCTCGATGCCGCAAAGAAGTCCGGCGCCGACGCTATCCACCCTGGTTACGGCTTCCTGTCCGAGAACGGCGACTTCGCTGAGGCTGTCATCAACGCTGGCCTGATCTGGATCGGCCCATCCCCACAGTCCATCCGCGACCTGGGCGACAAGGTCACCGCCCGCCACATCGCACTGAAGGCTAACGCCCCAATGGCACCTGGCACCAAGGAGCCAGTCAAGGACGCTTCCGAGGTTGTCGCCTTCGCTGAGGAGCACGGCCTGCCAATCGCAATTAAGGCAGCATTCGGTGGTGGCGGCCGCGGTATGAAGGTCGCTTACAAGATGGAAGAGGTCGCTGACCTCTACGAATCCGCAACCCGCGAGGCTGTTGCAGCCTTCGGTCGTGGCGAGTGCTTCGTTGAGCGCTACCTGGACAAGGCACGCCACGTCGAGTGCCAGGTCATCGCTGACCAGCACGGCAACGTCGTTGTCGCTGGTACCCGTGACTGCTCCCTGCAGCGTCGCTTCCAGAAGCTCGTCGAAGAAGCTCCAGCCCCATTCCTCACCGATGAGCAGCGCACCCGCCTGCACGAGTCCGCAAAGGCTATCTGTAAGGAAGCTGGCTACTACGGTGCCGGCACCGTTGAGTACCTCGTTGGTTCCGACGGACTGATCTCCTTCCTCGAGGTCAACACCCGTCTGCAGGTGGAGCACCCAGTCACCGAGGTCACCACCGGCCTCGACCTGGTTCGCGAGCAGTTCCGCATCGCTGAGGGCAAGGAACTCCACATCAAGGAAGACCCAACCCCACGTGGCCACGCTTTTGAGTTCCGTATCAACGGCGAGGACGCTGGCAACAACTTCATGCCTGCTCCAGGCAAGGTCACCAAGTACATCGAGCCTTCCGGCCCAGGTGTGCGTATGGACTCCGGCATCGTTGAGGGCTCCGTCATCGGCGGCCAGTTCGACTCCATGCTGGCTAAGCTGATCGTCTTCGGCGAGACCCGTGACGAGGCTCTTCAGCGCGCTGCTCGCGCCCTGGACGAGTACGTTGTTGAGGGCATGCCAACCGTTCTCCCATTCCACCGCCACATCGTTGAGAACCCAGCGTTCGTTGGCAACGGCGAGAAGTTCGACGTCTACACCAAGTGGATCGAAGAAGAGTGGGACAACCCAATCCCTGCCTACGTCGACCCAGCTGACGTTGCTGAGGAAGAGGAAGCAACCCCTGCTCAGAAGGTCATCGTCGAGATCGACGGCCGCCGCGTTGAGGTTGCCCTCCCAGGCGACCTGGCAATCGGTGGTGGCGCCGGTAGCGCGAAGAAGAAGGCCAAGAAGCGCCGCGCAGGTGGCGCAAAAGCTTCCGTCTCCGGCGATGCTGTTGCAGCTCCAATGCAGGGTACCGTCATCAAGGTCAACGTTGAAGAAGGCCAGGAAGTAAACGAAGGCGACACCGTTGTTGTCCTCGAAGCCATGAAGATGGAAAACCCAGTGAAGGCTCACAAGTCCGGCGTTGTCACCGGCCTTGACGCAGCAGCAGGCGCTGGCGTTTCCAAGGGCCACGTCCTGATGGAAATCAAGTAGTTTTACGATGACAGATCCCGGTTCTCCTCGCGAGGATCGGGATTTTTCTCGTTTCTACCGAAAAGTTGTTCCCTTTCAAATCGGGGCTGACTTCGAGTCCGGAAACATTCCCCGAGCAGGCCTTACCGCCTCGAAGCTCGGCGGGGCGCCCTATCGCCCACTCGGCTCAGGCTGGCCACACGAGATGTACCTGCTCGCGCAAATCAACCTGGATGATGTCCCAGCTCTTCCGATGTTTCCAAGCACGGGGCTGCTGCAGTTTTTCATGTGCTATAAGCCCGGATACGGCATGTTTTCCCCGGAACCGCGATGCCACGTGCGTTATTGGGAAAACTACGACTCCCCAGCTGAGCCGGCGTTATTCTTTGATTCTCAGCAGCTCGTACCCGAACGTGACAGCTTCACCGAAGGGAAAAGCCCCATCGACTGCGTGCTCGAGGACCCAGGTTTCCCGTTGCCACTTGTCGCCGCGGAACGTGCAGATCAGCTGCCTCAGATTGATGAAGACATCGAGTCGGAACAGCATGGTCGCGCGGAGATTCTCGAGTACATTCACAGTCGCCGTTGGACCGAAGAAGAGCTAATGAAGTTCACGCGTCGCACCTCCTGCGGCGGAATCCAGCTCGGCGGATATCCTTCCCTGATCCAAACTGACTACGACTCCACCGGCCCTGACGAGCTGCTTCTCTTCCAGGTTGATTACTACCCACCGGCCATTTGGCCTGGCGATTGTGGCGCTATCCAGTTCTTCATCGAGCCCGATGATCTTCAAGCACGGAGATTCGACCGAGTCCGGTTCTATTTCTCCTGCGGTTAAGGATAATCAGGCAGAATAGACACCATGATGGATATCGAGCGGCAGCAATACTTGGTTGGCGACTTTGAGCGTGAAAGTGCATTGGAGAGGCTGAAAGGCGCATCTCAATCCGGTCATCTCAGTTTGAGCGAATTCGATAGGCGCGCCCAGATCGCAGCTCAAGCCACCACCCAAGGCGACATTGACCGCATTCTCGCCGACATTCCCCAGAACTTGCTGGTCAAGCACAACCGAACCTCAGGACTGCAAAAGCGCGTCGGCATCATGGGCCTGTGGCTTTCCACCATCCCGCTGATTGCGATCGGTTCCGCCGATCTCGCAACCATTTTCGCAGTGCTAGCAATTCCCCTCGCTATCTTGCTTTTCATCATGAAGGTAGGACCGGACTCCTGGTACGAGCCCAAAACCACATACAAGCAGATTGGACAGTAAATGGAACCCATGGACGTCAACGGTGGTCGTTTCTACGCCCGTCCCCTAAGAGACGATGACGAAATCGCCCTGAACCAGGCAGAGTCGTCTGTGGCGTCGATAAGCCAGGCGCGTGAAGACTGGCTATCCGATACCGCCTACTCCTGGGCAATTTGCGAGCAGACGAACGTCAACGCCGTGGCCATCGCGCGTTATGACATGGAGACGCTGGAAGTCGCGGTTGTTGGTGACCCGGAGCGCGACCTGCCGAACGACCCCATGTTGGAGCCGAAGAAAGCCAAGGACGGTGTGGCGGCGGCGCGCGAGTTCCTGCCCCGCTGGATCGAGGGTTTTTTGCCTATCTATCGTGCGAATAATTCATAACTCAAGTACCAATGAGGTATGGATTACCTTCAGATCGCCGACGAAATTGGGCTTCCATCCATCCCGCGCGTTTCCTACTCCGCGAATTCATCTGAATTCCGACTCGCGGGGCTCACCGATTCCAAGCTTGGTGGCGCGCCTTACCGGCCCAAGGGCGCAGGTTGGCCCAGCGATAGCAACGGCCAGCCACTGTGTTTCGTCGCCCAGCTGAACCTGGAGCAAGTCGAGAAAGACAGGGTCAGCGCGGGGGTTCCGCCGCTTCTCGACGGGTTCCTCCCGACCTACGGCCTACTCCAGTACTTCCTCGTCTTTGACGAAGGCTTTGGCATCGAGAGCCAGCCGAACTGCTACGTCTACCATCTCCCGGATCTGTCCTACGCCCCGGATGAGCCGTTGTTTAGCTACCAGCCCGAGGTCAGAGGACCGATCCACTGGGCGAACGAAAGCCGGACCCCGGAATTCGAGGAAGCATCACAGTTCCACTCTGAAGACTGCGTACTCAAGCACCCGGAAGTTCCGTTCGCTCTGGAATCGCAGGCATGGCAGCCGGGCTGCCAATATCCGATCACTGGCTGGCATGTTGAGGCTACGGCTGAGCACGATCGCACCTGGAAGGAGCGAGTTCCATATCCAGGCAATAGGCATCGCGAGTTGCTTGGCAAGGTGCTGCACCAGGTTGGTGGCGTTGCTAACTTCACCAAGGAGGATCCGCGCCCGGAGGGATCCGCCATGCGTTTGTTGTTCCAGCTCGACGGCGATGATGACCTCGTTAAGCTGAGCGATTCCGGAACAATGCAGTTTTTTATTGACCCTGCCGATCTTGCGCGCAAGGACTTTTCCAACGTCCAGATGCATTGGAACTGCTACTACTAGGCACGGGAACAAATGACTGGCAGCCCGCATCAAAGTGGTATGACTGAATATCCGCGACTGTCGTACAAATCGACTTTTAGTTTCCACGATCCAACGTTTCGCCCAGCCGGGCTCACCGATTCCAAGCTGGGTGGCGCACCATATCGGCCGAAGGGCGCCGGTTGGCCGATTGCCCCAGATGGGCTGCCCTATAGTTTTGTGGCGCAGTTGAACTTGGAACAAGTCGAGCGAGACCGGCAGTCTCTTGGTATCCCTCCGCTATTGGAGGGGGCACTGCCAACAACTGGACTGCTCCAGTTCTTCCTGCCGTTGTGTGATGGCTGGCGACCGGGCTGTTTCGTGGCCTATTTACTGGACTATTCATATCCGGCTGACGAGCCCCTCTTTGCATGGAAGGCGGACTACGACTCTCCAGTGGTGTGGGTACGGGAGATTCCGCATCCGGAAATCGATCCCCGCACCCAGCACCTTAAATTCGGAGCCTTTTACACCGAGCTGTCGCTCCTGTGCCACCCGGAGGTTCCGCAGGCACTGGAACCTGTTGCATTGGAGCCGATGCTCCAAAGGCCAGTGCCGGGCTTGCACATTGAAGCGCCTGAACAGGAAAGCAAGCGGGAATTAAGACAGTCCTACCTAGGCGAGTGCAACCATCAGGTTGGAGGCTTGGCCAACTTCGTGCAAAACGATCCCCGGCCTGAAGGATCTCCGCTCAGGCTGCTGTTTCAGATCGAGGCAGACCACCATATGCAGTGGATCGGAGATAGTGGCAATTTTCAATTCTTCATTGACCCCGCCGACCTGGCACGAAAAGACTTCCGCAATGTTCTAGCTGACTGGACCTGTTGTTAACACTCAAACGAAGATTGGATCCCACTATGTACGAACAGTTCCTCAAGACCGCCACCTTGTTCACCACCCCGACCGACTACACCGGAGATATCCCTCGAGCAGACATCACCAGTTCCAAGCTGGGCGGAGCCCCCTACCAGCTGGAAGGCATGGAGTGGCCAGAAGGAATGATGTTTCTCGCCCAGCTACGTTTGGAAGAGGTGCAAGACTGTGAAGGACTACCGAAGTCCGGCCTGCTGCAGTTCTTCCTGCCAGCTGCTACCGACTATGGTCTTTTCAATTCTGATCCCAAGTGCCATGTCCGCTGGATTGAGAGCACGGATGAGCCTTCAGCCAACGTTCAGTGGTTCGATGGCTCCGAGTTGAGCCAAGAAACTACGTCCCCAGACCGCTATCCGTTAGATACCCCGGGGGCTGGAACTTTGCGCCCAACGTCAAAGCTCTCGCCACTTTCCAGCCCTGGTTTCCCGCTCCCGCTAACAGTGACGGAGACGGTGCAGCAGCTTCCCATGGGCCTGGACGAGGACGAGACCGTTGACCCAGACCTCCCAGATGCTCCTGAAGAGCTGTTCTCCGCTGGCGGAATCCAGATTGGCGGCTACCCGTACTTCACGCAATCGGATCCTCGTGAGGAGGGCAGCGAGGAGATTCTGCTCTTCCAGCTCGATTCCGACTACCCCGGTATCAACCTCGGCGATGCCGGTACGATGCAGTTCTTCATTACTCCTGCTGACCTTGCGCGACGCGACTTCAGCAACGTGTCTATGGATTGGGCGTGCTACTAATGAACGAATTCCCGCGACTTTCCTACCACTCCACGTTCAGGGAACACTACGCTACCTTCCGTCCTGCAGGTCTCACGGATTCCAAGATCGGAGGCGCACCCTACCGCCCGAAGGGCACCTCGTGGCCAACCGATCCGGACGGACATCCCTTCAGCTTCGTGGCACAACTCAATTTGGAGCAGGTGGAACGCGACAGGAAAGAGCTTGCTGTTCCTCCGCTACTCGACGGCGCACTACCTACAACTGGACTGTTGCATTTCTACGTCCAAATGAGCGATGAGTGGGGACCTGCTTCCCACGTGTCGTACGTTCCGGACTTTTCTCTAGAGTCTGAAGATCCGGTATTCGCTTGGAAGGCAGCGCCCGAAGACTCAATCAGGTGGATCCAAGAGGACCCGCATCCACGCCAGGATCCCGAGGGTGGCCACCTCGCACCGAGCGAGCACTGGACGCTCCTTTCGATCCTGCAGCATCCGGAGGTTCCGCAAGCTTTAGAGACGACTCTGATGGAACCCGCGTGCCAGAAACCGGTTCCCGGGATACACATTGAGTCGCCGATACAAGAAAACATGTACGAGCTGTGCGGCGAATACCTGGGTTTTTCGGACCACCAAGTCGGTGGCTTGGCCGAGTTTCCACAAGATGACCCTCGCCCAATGGGCTCGCCACTCCGACTACTTCTGCAAATCCGATATGACCTGTGCATGCAGCCAATCGGCGACTGCGGAACAATGCATTTCTTCATCGGCCCTACTGATCTCGCACAGCGAGATTTCCGAAACGTCCTGATGGATTGGTCATGCTTCTAGAATTCCCCCGCATCCCCTACACCGCCTCGGAAACCCCAGCAGGGCTCACTGACTCCAAGCTTGGCGGCGCGCCCTATCGGCCTGTGGGCACCACGTGGCCCACCGAAGATAGCGGCCAGGTGCTCAATTTCGTGGCCCAGCTCAACCTGGCCCACGTGGAGAGCGACCGCCAAGCACTCGCTTTGCCACCACTGTTTGAGGGCGTCCTCCCCACCGAAGGAATATTGCAGTTCTTCCTGCCGTTTTGGGAGGTCTACGACTCCGGTCCTGGCATCGCCCACATCGAGTATTTCCCCACCTGCGACGAACCTGCGCAGCCACCACGGATTGCCTGGCAGCCGTGGGAAGAGGATCCGCTGATCTGGCTGACCGAAACTGCAACTCCTGTCGAAGACCATCGAGCGCTGTCCTCGATGCTGGATTTCCCGTGTTTTCCTTACAAACTCACCCCTAAAGAAGCGCAGCCACTCATCCAGGTATTCGACGATATTGATGATGACGAGTCGTCATCGCAAGTAGGCGGAGTTGGCACGTTCGTCGATTCAACCCCTACTTCACCGGTTCTGTTCTATCTCGATTCCATTTGTGAACCAGTGACGATTGGTGATTGTGGCGTAATGGGTTTCTTCATCCAACAAGAAGCCCTCGTTAAACGTGATTTCAGGAATGTGAATTTGGAGGTGTCGCTGTCCTAAACTTCGAGGTGCCGGCATCCGAAAGAGAGCTCTGGGATCAGGATGATGCTTACGACGAACTCCTCACCGCTAACCGCCTCTACGGCGGCTCTCGGTTGGGAGGGTTCGCAAGCTTTCTTAATAGCGATCCGCGCGACCCCGTCAGGCCAGATCCGCTGCTGCTCCAACTGTCCCTGAACTACGGCGAACCTCTCATCCATATTTTTGTTCCTCTTGAAGATCTCAAAATTGGCCGCTTTGATAGGGCCTGGGGACGCACGGACGCGGACTAAACTGTCCCCATGGCTCCACGTCTCCCGCATAAGCGGCGCATCGTCGCCGCGATCGATCAAGGCACCACGTCCACTCGCTGCATGCTTTTCGACGACCACGGCCACATCATCGCCTCGTCGCAGCTTGAGCACCAGCAAATCTTCCCCCGTGCTGGCTGGGTGGAACATGATCCGTTGGAGATTTGGGAGAACACCAGGCGTGTGATGGCTGATGTGTTGGCGCGCAGCGAGTTTTCTGGGGACGACATCGCGGCGGTGGGCATCACTAATCAGCGCGAAACGACCGTCGTTTGGGACAAACTCACTGGCCAGCCCGTGTACAACGCGATCGTGTGGCAAGACACCCGCACCACGGATATCTGCTCGGAACTGGATCCTGCTGACTTCTCCGAGACAGGCCTGCCCGTTTCCACCTACTTCTCTGGCCCTAAAATCAAGTGGATCCTGGACAACGTTCCGGGCACCCGCGAGCGTGCTGAGTCCGGGGATCTACTCTTCGGGACGATCGATTCCTGGCTCATCTGGAACCTTACCCGTGGCGAACACGTCACGGACATCACTAATGCCTCGCGCACGATGCTGATGGATTTGGCGAGCGGCAAATGGGATCACAGGCTGGCGGAACTATTGGGCATCCCCACCAAGATGCTCCCCCAAATTGTGTCAAACTCCCAGGTCATCGGCCGCATCAAGCGCATGGGCGCATTCAACAACGTCCCTATCGCCGGCGTGCTCGGCGACCAGCAAGCCGCCACCTTCGGCCAAGCCTGCCTTGAACCCGGCGAAGTGAAAAACACCTACGGCACCGGCAACTTCCTGCTGCTCAACACCGGCACGGAGATCAAGCGCTCGACCAATGGCCTCATTTCCACGGTCGCCTACAAGATCGGCAACGAGCCCACGGTGTACGCGTTGGAGGGATCGATCGCTGTCACGGGATCTTTGGTGCAGTGGCTGCGCGATAATTTGGGATTGATTTCTTCGGCCAAGGACGTCGAAAAGCTCGCTGCCACCGTTCCCGACAACGGCGGCTGCTACATCGTGCCCGCGTTTTCTGGTTTGCTCGCGCCGTATTGGCGACAGGACGCGCGCGGCGTGATCACTGGACTGACGCGCTTCCACAACAAGGGTCACTTCGCACGCGCCGCACTGGAAGCGACCGCGTACCAGACGCGCGAGGTTGTTGAGGCGATGAACCAGGACACTGGAATTCCCGTCACTGCTCTCAAGGCCGATGGCGGCATGGTTGAGAATGCGCTGCTGATGCAGTTCCAGGCCGATCAGCTGGGCGTTCCCGTGACGGTTCCGGCCATCACGGAGACCACCGCCCTCGGCGCTGCGTATGCGGCAGGACTTGCGGTCGGTGTGTACAAATCCCTCGCCGATATCCGCGCCATGTGGCGAGAAGACGTCACCTACCAGCCAAACCCTACGGACCCCGCGCTTTTCGACGGCTGGAAGCTGGCAGTTCAGAAGAGCTTTGGACCCTAGAGGGGGACTCGACTCCGCGAGAGCGATAATCCCCGTTAGATAATGGCCACTTCAAATGTGCTACAGGCCCATTATCTAACGGGGATTATCGCTGTCGCGAAACCTTTTAGGAGCTACCCGGAATCTCCGGCAAAGGAACCACTGGCAGCTGCAGCTGAGGCATCGAGGAACCAGGGACTCCCGGGATTGCAGGAGCATGCGCTACTGGCAGCGGAACCCCTTGAATGTCGTGGGTTAATTGTTCGGCGGGTCCCGCGGTTCGGGCTGCAACGTAGAAGCCTGGCCCAAAGCTTGCGGATGCGGTCCATGACCTGCGGTCATCGGACCAGCCGTATTTGGTTCCTTGGACTCCGGGAAGGGTTCCGGTGCCGTAGTTCTGCGGGAAGCCGTCGGCTGCGATCGGGGCGGCGTTGCGCATTCCTTGGCGCAGTGGTTCCGCTACCGGGTCGGATTCGATTTGGTAGAGGAAGTAGGTGATGTCCGCCATTGAGGTGCGGGTGTCTCCCCAGTATGCGGCTGGCATGGTTTCGTGCAGGCCGAAGTCGCGGGCTATGTCCGCGATCGCGTTGGGGTATCGCGAGCCTAGCTGGCTTGCTAGCCCGTCATCCGAAGTACGGATCATTGGTTCAACTAATGCTTTGTCGGCCTCTGATCCGTTGTGCAGTACCCAATATCCGAGGTAGAGCTTGGATAGGGAGAGGGCTGGGCCAACCTGGCCGTTCCATCCTTGGTGCGCTCCCGAAGCATGTCGGACAGATACTTCAGTTGCGGGAGGAGGAGTGAAGGCGTGTGCAGGTTGCACAGCGAGAAGCCCAACAGCAACACACGCCACAAAGGTAACTTTTTTCACTCCGTTGACATTAGTTACTTATTCAATCACAAGCAACAGATCGTTTCCTTCAACTTTTGTTGGCTGCAGGAGGACCACTCGGGAGACGGTGCCGTCGATAGGAGCGGTGATGGTCGCTTCCATCTTCATCGCCTCGATCACAGCCACTGGATCACCTGCGGAAACCTTGTCTCCTTCAGCAACCTTGACGGTCACTGCACCAGCGAATGGCGCAGCTACATGACCTGCAACAGTTGGGTCAGCCTTTTCTGCCGCTGCGACCACGGATTCAACGCTGCGGTCGCGCACCTCCATCGGGCGAACCTGGCCGTTAACCGTGAGCATGACCTTACGCATGCCCTTGGCGTCTGGCTCGGAGATCGCGTCGAGGCGAACGAGCAGAACGCGGTGATCAGACAGGTGGATTGAGGTCTCCACACCCCGCTCGAGGCCGTAGATGAACTCGCGGTCCTCCAGGATCGAAGTGTCACCGTACAGACGGCGATGCTCTGCAAACTCAGCGGCTGGCTTCGGGAAGAGGAGGCGATCCAGGGCGCCACGTCGAGAAGCACCCGGGGTGGCCAGCAGCTTTGCCTCAGCTTCCGGAACCCCGGCCACCGGCGCAGCAGCGCCTCGTCCCTCCAGCGCGCGATCGCGCAGCAGTGGCCAACCGCCCGGAGGGGTACCGAGCTCGCCACGGAGGAAGCCGATGACCGAATCTGGAATATCAAAACGTTGCGGATCCTGCGCAAACTCGTACGGCGATACGCCCATGCCCACCAGGTGCAGGGCGAGGTCGCCGACCACCTTGGACGATGGGGTCACCTTGGTTGGGCGGCCAAGGATCTCGTTCACGCCGGCGTAGGCATCCTCGATGAGCTCGAAGCGATCCGCAAGCCCCAGGGCCACGGCCTGCGCACGCAGGTTAGACAGCTGGCCACCCGGGATCTCGTGGCGGTAGACGCGACCGGTTGGGCCAGGCGTACCAGACTCGAAAGGCGCATAGATCTGGCGCACAGCCTCCCAGTATGGCTCCAGGTCACACACTGCTTGCAGGGACAGGCCGGTGTCGCGCGAGGTGTGGGCGAACGCCGCGACGAGCGCGGACATCGATGGCTGTGAAGTGGTGCCGGACAGTGGCGCGGACGCCACGTCCACGATGTCAGCACCCGCATGAGCTGCCGCAAGGTAGGTGGCCAGCTGGCCACCGGCAGTGTCGTGAGTGTGCACGTGAACTGGCAGGTCAAAGCGCTCGCGCAGCGCAGACACCAACTTGGCGGCAGCCGCTGGGCGCAGCAGGCCAGCCATGTCCTTGATGGCGATGATGTGCGCGCCCGCCTCCACGATCTGCGCTGCCAGGCGCAGGTAGTAATCGAGGGTGTACAGGCCTTCACGAGGATCCAGCAGGTTGCCGGAGTACGCCATGGCCACTTCAGCCACTGCCGTGTCGGTTGCCAGAACCGCATCGATCGCCGGGCGCATCTGCTCAACATCGTTCAATGCGTCAAAGATACGGAAAATGTCAATGCCGGACGACGCAGCTTCATCAACAAACGCCGTGGTCACCGACTCAGGGTACGGGGTGTAGCCAACGGTGTTACGGCCGCGCAGCAGCATCTGGATTGGCACGTTCGGCATTGCGCGACGCAGCTGGTCGAGGCGCTCCCACGGATCCTCATGCAGGAAGCGCATCGCAACGTCGTAGGTCGCGCCACCCCATGCTTCCACGGAGAACAGGTTCGGGGTGAGCCGTGCAACGGCGCCAGCGGCGTCGACAAGCGCCTTGGTGCGCACGCGGGTGGCCAGCAGCGACTGGTGCGCGTCACGGAAGGTGGTGTCGGTGACGGACAGCCCTTCCTTCGCGCGAACCTGCTCAGCGAAGGCGCGCGGGCCCAGTTTGAGCAGTTCGTCGCGGGTGCCGGTCGGCATGGCAGCTGGCAGCGACGGCAGCTTATCGACGGCGCGCACCGTCACAGTTGGTTCGCCGTGCGGGCGGTTCACGGTGACATCGGCAAGGTAGTCAAGGATTCGGCCGGCCTCATCGTCTGCCGGCGGCGCGGACAGCAGCCATGGGTGGTCCTGGATGAAGGAGGTAGCGACGCGCTTGGTGGTGAAGTCTTCCTCACGAAGGAGGGCGCGGAGAAAGCCGATGTTGGTGGCCACGCCGGAGATGTGGAACTCGTTGAGGGCGCGCTGGGCGCGAGCAACTGCGGTGGCAAAGTCGGCGCCGCGGCAGGTCATCTTGACCAGCATGGAGTCGAAGTGCGCAGTGATTTCACCGCCGAGCATAGCCGCACCATCGAGGCGGACACCTGCGCCGCCTGGGCTTCGGTAGGCGGTGATGGTGCCGGTGTCAGGGCGGAAACCGTTGGCGGGATCCTCCGTGGTGATGCGGCACTGTAGGGCAGCCCCATGAGTGTGGATATTTTCCTGCTCAAGACCCAGTTCCGTCAGAGTTGCTCCGGCAGCGACCTGCATCTGAGACTTCACCAAGTCAACCTGGGTGACTTCTTCGGTCACCGTGTGCTCAACCTGGATGCGCGGGTTCATCTCGATGAAGACGTGATTGCCCTGCTCGTCAACCAGGAATTCGACCGTGCCGGCGCCCTGGTAGCCAATGTGCTTGCAGAATTTCACCGCATCTGCGCAAATGCGATCGCGCAGCTCTGGGTCCAGGTGCTGGGCAGGCGCGATCTCCACGACCTTCTGGTGGCGGCGCTGGAGGGAGCAGTCACGCTCGAAGAGGTGAATGACGTTGCCGTGCTTGTCGGCAAGGATCTGCACCTCGATGTGCTGTGGATTGATCACTGCACGCTCAATGTAGACGCGCGGATCGCCAAAGGCGGACTCAGCCTCACGGGATGCCTCCGCCGCCAGCTCCTTCAGCTTGTCCGGCGATGGGATGAAGCGCATACCGCGGCCGCCGCCACCGGCGACAGCCTTAACAAAGAGCGGGTAAGTCTGGCCCTCAGCCTGCTTAGCAAGCACCTCAACATCGGCAGAGGGAGTGGATTCATCGAGCGTCGGCAAGCCAGCTTCGCGCGCCGCCGTCACTGCAGCCGACTTGTCACCGGTCAGATCCAGCACCTCTGGAGTTGGGCCAATGAAGGTGATGCCGTTTTCCGCACATTCGCGGGCCAGCTGCGCGTTCTCCGAGAGGAAGCCGTAGCCAGGGTAGATCGCGTCCGCGCCAGATTCCTTCGCTGCGCGGATGATCTCATCGATGTTCAGGTACGCCTTGACTGGAGAGCCTTCCTGTCCAATCTTGATGGCCTCGGATGCGAAGGCGCGGTGGAAAGAGTTGCGGTCTTCGATCGGGAAGATCGCAACGGTTTCAGCACCGATCTCGTAGGCGGCGCGGAAAGCACGCACGGCGATTTCGCCGCGATTGGCCACGAGCACCTTGGTGAAGCTCGCGGATGTGCGCTGGATAGACATGCATCAACCTCTCAGATAGGAGTGATAGGAGTCACTTTCAATTTATTGTAACGTACGTCACGCGACTGTTGATTGTCCACTTCGCAAGCTTCACAAGCTAGGGTAGTACGGGTGATGACACGACGCTGGGCCCTCCTCGCCGCCACCACGCTCACGCTGGCGGGATGCACCTCTACCCCGCCTCACGACGCCCTAGCCCGGCTCAAGCCGGAACCCGGGCCAACCCTTTCACTTCCGGCACGGGAACTATTGGTCCCCGACGCCCAAACCTTCCTCATCGCATGCCCCGGCGTTCCCGGAGACACCGTGGCAGAGGCAGCCGGTGGCTCGGTAAAAGTCCCAGGCGACGGTTACGACCCAATCCTCAACGCTTTCATCGCCATCACCTCCGACGGCGGCGTGGTGACCCAACGCTACGCTCGCGAAGAAGTCGACCTATGCAGCTCAGGACTGGAAAACCCCCTGGAAGCGCAAGACGCGTCCACTCCCCTGACTTTCGTCAAGGAAGGGACGCGCTGGAGACTGGAGGCTGACTAGTCCAAATCGTCGTGGGTAACCAGCTGGCGGGCGGCCTCGGTGATGGAGCCGGACAGCGATGGGTATACCGCGAAGGTGCCTGCCAGGTCAGCAACGGTCAGGCGGTTGTTCACTGCGACGGCGATCGGCAGGATCAGCTCGGATGCGGTCGGAGCGACCACGACGCCACCGATGATCTGGCCGGAGGCCTGGCGGCAGAACAGCTTGACAAAGCCGTGGCGGATGTCGCGCATCTTGGCGCGAGCATTCGTTGCCAGTGGCAGCATGATGGTGCGAGCGTTGACCTTGCCTTCTTCCACTTCCTGCTGGGTGATGCCAACGGCAGCGATCTCTGGGCGGGTGAACACTGCGGTTGCCACGGTCTTCAGGCGGATTGGGGATACGCCTTCGCCGAGCGCGTGGTACATCGCAATGCGGCCCTGCATAGCAGCCACGGAAGCGAGTGGGAACAGGTCGGTGCAGTCGCCTGCAGCGTAAATGCCAGGAACCGAGGTACGGGACACGCGGTCAACCTTGATGTGGCCGGAGTTGGTGATCTCCACGCCAATGTTGTTCAGGCCCAGGTCCTGGGTGTTTGGTACGGAACCGACGGTCATGAGCACGTGGGAGCCCTGGATATTGCGGCCGTCAGAGGTGCGTACGACAACTCCGTCGCCTTCGTAGTCCACGGAATCAACGCGGGCATGCTTTTCCAGGTGAACGCCCTTTTCCGCCAGGACGGTCTCGAGGACGTCGGCAGCGTCGGCGTCGTCGTGAGGCAGGATGCGGTCACGGGAAGCAACCATGGTGACCTTCACGCCGAGCTGAGCGTATGCGGAAACGAACTCAGCGCCGGTCACACCGGAGCCGACCACGATGAGGTGTTCTGGCAATTCCTTCAGGTCGTAGACCTGGCGCCAGTTGAGGATGCGGTTTCCGTCTGGTTCTGCGCCCTTGAGCACGCGTGGCGACGCGCCGGTGGCGATCAGTACGAGGTCAGATTCGAGAATCTCGGAGGTGCCGTCTGCCTTGGTTACCTCGATCTGGTGGATGACCTGGCGGGTGTCGGTGTCAACGAAGCGACCGCGGCCGTTGATGATCTGAACGCCTGCGCGCTTCATCTGAGCGAGAATGTCGGCGGACTGTGCCTGGGCGAGGTCCTTGACGCGCTGGTTGATCTCATCGATGTGCATGAGTTCGCGGGCGCCGTCGATCTCAGTGAAGATGCCGGTTGCTGCGATGAAGGACTTGGATGGCACGCAGTCGACGATGACTGCGGAACCGCCAAGGCCCTGATCTTCCACCAGGGTGACGGTGGCACCGTACTTTGCTCCGGCAAGCGCGGCTTCGTAGCCAGCAGGGCCGCCACCGATGATGACGATTCGTTTGCTCACTTAAAAATCCTCCACACGTTCACAGATAAGTTGCACCGGCTAGCTTAGCCCACTTTGATCAAACCGAACTCTCCAGTGCAAAATTCTGGGCCAACGCCCCGAAAAGCCTCACTCCCACAGCGATGCAGCGCGGGTCCACCACGAGATCAGACCTGTGCAGATCGAACTTCTCACCCGTGCCATTCCAGCAGCCCAACCGGGCCATGGATCCTGGAACATGCTCCAGGTACCAGGAGAAATCCTCACCGCCGGACGACTGTGGCGCTTCCACCACGCTCATCGGATCCACGCTTTGCGCAGCGGCGACCAGCATCGAGGTGGCAACGTCATCGTTGACCACCGGTGGCACACCCCGCGTGTAACGAATATCGAAGGTGCAGCCGGTGGGCGCCAGGATTTGGGCAATGAGCTCGCGAATCAGCGGCTCGATTGTGCGCCAGACCCCGATATCGGCGGTCCTAATGGTTCCGGACACCGTGCCCGTTTCCGGAATAGCGTTGGCAGCGTAGCCCGCATTAATCGAACCAAACACCATCACGGTGCCGGTCCGCGGATCCACCCTCCTGGAAAGCAGACCTGGCAACTGGGTAACCAGCAGGGACAGCGCATACACCACATCCGAGGTCATGTGAGGCCGCGAGGAATGTCCGCCAGGACCGGATACCCGCACTTCCACGATGTCCCCTGCCGAGGTAATCGCCCCGGCGCGGGCACCAATCAGGCCGACTCGCAGCTTAGGTTCGGCGTGGAGGGCGAAGATCTGATCGACGCCTTCCAGCCCGCCCCAGGCGATCACTTCCTGGGCGCCACCGTCCATTACTTCTTCTGCGGGTTGGAAGATCACGCGGACGGCGGTGCGCAAGGGATAAGAGCCCAGGGCGACAGCCGTCGCTAAGGCGACGGTGGTGTGAACGTCGTGGCCGCACGCGTGCATGACCCCGGGGTGCGTGGACGCGTAGGAGACCCCGGAGTGTTCTTCGATGGGCAGGGCGTCGATGTCGCCGCGGAAGGCGATGCGTGGGGCGTCCTGCGGCCCCAGATCGACCATGAGGCCGGTGCCGGGAAAGAATTTCGGTTCGAGGCCGTGTTCCCGCAGCACCGTGGCAATGAATTCGGTGGTGCGGTACTCCATGTGAGACAGCTCGGGGTTGCGGTGCAGATGCTCGCGCCACGAGTGCATGAGATCGCTGTTCTCGGCCAGCCAAGTATCGATGTGCGCGCGGATGGTGGTCATATTCTGCGTCCTCCTGCCTACGAAGTCTAGCTAATGCGACTAAGTTGGGGTTATGTCCCAGCCTCGTGAGCTTTCCTTTGGCACCGCCGGTATGCGCGCCCCGATTGGCCCGGCGCCGGATCAGATGAACATCATGCAGATCACGCGTATCACCGCAGGTCTTGCCGCGTGGCTGTCCCAAACAATTGGCGCCGAACGAGCCGCTCATCCGCACACTCCGCACCTCGGGTTGTTCAGTCAGGAAGGCCCGTTGCGAGTGGTGGTGGGCTATGACGCTCGCTACGGCTCCCCTAATTTCGCGGCCGCTGCTGCCGAGGTGTTCGCGGGCGCTGGCTTCGAGGTCACTCTCCTGCCCGCCCCCGCCCCGACCCAGTTGGTGCCGTGGCTCATCCGTACCCGCGGCCTGGACGCTGGCGTGCAGATCACCGCTTCGCACAACCCGGCCGCGTACAACGGCTACAAGGTCTACCTTTCCGACGGCCGCCAGATCCACGCCCCGGTCGAGCGCGCCATCGAAGCTGCGATCAGGCTTGTCGACGACCCATTGGAAGTCCCCCGCGTTGTCGTGCGCCCTACTACAGACCAGATTCGCCGATACGTGGACGATGTGGTTGATCTGATCGCTCCGCCGCAGGCAGATCTGCTGCGGGTGACCAATGAGCGTTCTGCCTTGAAGATTGCCTATACCGCCATGCATGGTGTCGGCGGCCGCGCGCTCACGCAGTCTCTCCAGGCTGCGGGCTTCGCCCAGATCTTCCCGGTCGCGGCGCAGCATTACCCGGATCCACTCTTCCCGACCGTCAGCTTCCCTAATCCTGAGGAGCCGGGCGCCACGGACCTGTTGCTTGAAACTGCCCGTGAGCACGACGCCGATGTGATGATCGCGCTGGATCCTGACGCGGATCGCTGCGCCATTGGCTACCGTCGCGCCGACGGCACCCACGTGATGCTGCGTGGCGACGACCTCGGCCCACTCCTGGCGGTTCGCCTCGCCCCGCGTATCGACGCAGTCGAGCACCCCGTCGTGGCTGCTTCCGAGGTGAGCTCTAGGCTGCTCTCCCACATCGCAGCAGACCGGGGCTGGGAGTACCAGGAGACCTGCACCGGATTTAAGCACTTGGTGCGCGCTGCGGACGACACCCAGGGCACTTTGGCTTTTGCCTACGAGGAAGCGATTGGTACCGCCCCGGCTCCGGAGTTGGTGGGCGACAAGGATGGCATTGCCACCGCCCTCTTTGCTTGCGCCTGGGCTGCCGAACTCAAGGCCCAGGGACTCACCTTCGCTGACGAGCTCAACAAGCTGTACAAGCGCTACGGCCGCTTCCGGGGTGCCCAGATCGCCGTGCGATCCTCCGATCCACACGGCCTTGTCGAGGCACTACGTAGCCACACCCCGGATTCCCTGGCAGGCATCCCGGTGGAGGCCACGAAGCTGCATTGTTCAGAAGGCATCCTGTTCACCGGCGCGGGCGTGCGCGCCCTAGCTCGAGTGTCAGGAACGGAGAATAAGGCGAAGTTTTACCTTGAGGTGCATCGCCCTTGGGAGGCCGAGGACAGCGAGGAACTACTCGCTCGCTTGTCGACGGCCGTCGAAGAGCTTGTGGCCAAGCTCTAACTGCTACAGGTTGATGTTTCGGGGACCGTAGAGGCGGTCTCCGGCGTCGCCGAGGCCCGGAACGATGTAGGCGTCGTCGTTGAGCTCCGGGTCAATGGTGGCGGTGACCAGGCGAACCGGCAGGCCGGAATTAGCGAGGGCATCGACGCCTACCTGCGCGGAAACCATGCACACGGCCGTGATGTCAGTAGCGCCGCGCTCAGCGAGGAGTCGGATGGCGTGCAGCAGCGAGCCACCGGTGGCGAGCATTGGGTCGACAACGAAGACGGTGCGTCCGCTGAGGTCTTCAGGCAGTGCCTCCAGGTATGGCACTGGTTCATGGGTTTCTTCGTTGCGGGCAAGTCCGATGAAGCCGACTTGAGCGTCAGGGATCATCGACAGCGCCGGATCCACCATGCCGAGCCCGGCGCGAATGACGGGCACGATGATTGGTGGGTCCTGGAGGCGAGTGCCCTTCGCGACGGCGACTGGCGTCGCGCAGTCGAAGTGCTCGACTGCCAGGTCACGGGATGCTTCGTAGATGAGCATGGCGCCGAGATCGGCGAGGGCGGCGCGGAATGTTGCGTTGTCTGAACGCGCGTCGCGCATGATGGTCAGACGGGCTGCGGCCAGCGGGTGATCGACAATATGGGTGTCCATACCAAAAAGTTTAGGTCAGAATGGATCCTTTTCGGGGGTTCGATCCGTCTAAGTAAGTGTGAGCACTTTATTTTTTGACACAGTATCTGCCCGCCAACTTGTCCAGGACGTCCACAACCTAGCCACATCTATCTCGCCCATCGCTGTTGAAACGACTGACTCCAGCGATTTCGCTGCAGCCCTCATTGCCGCGGTTCAACGCACCAATTCCCAATCCCAACACCTGGCAACCTATCTCGAAAGAGTTGCTGCCAACTCCGAGCGCATCGTTGCCCACGCCGAGCACCAGGACCAATACCTCGGCCGTGCCTTGGAGGACATCGCATGATTGATCTCGCATCCCCGCTCAGGGCCATCGATGAACTCATTCCCGCGCCCATTGACCTTGCCCCCGGCAACTTGCCGAATCACTCCCCTGTCCACGAGCTGGCCACGACCGTGGGCGCCAACCCCACCACCGTGATGGCCTTGTACGAGGTCGTGCAGCTCGGTTGGGGCAAGATTCGGGAGATTCTCGTCGTGGCCACACCGCTAATACGCGCTGCCGGTAATGACCTCATTGCTATCGGCGCAGACTTCCTCACCAAGGCGATCAAGGTCCTACCTGGCCTGTTCGTTCCTGTGCCCGGCGCGAGCGCGAAAGCAATGGCCGAGCTTGCCCTGTTGTCAGCGGCCGCCTTGTCCAAGGCACACGAACGCATCCTGCAATTGGGGCGCGAGCTGGTGCCGTCGATAATGCAGCTGAACAAGGTTGGGACGGAGTCGCACCCGGAGCTTCCCGCCCCAATTGACGAGCCTGTGCGCCAGGTGGCTCGCGAAGTTCCTGTTGCTAGCGGTCAGGGCGACGCTGCCGTCCAGGCCGCACTCACTCAGCTGGGCACGCCGTACGTCTGGGGTGGCACCACCCCTGGGGTCGGCTTCGATTGCTCGGGCTTCACCCAGTGGGCGTGGCGACAGGCCGGCGTGGAGCTGCCACGCCTCGCGCAGGAGCAGACCGTCGGGCGCCCTGTGAGCCGTCACGAGCTGCAAGCCGGCGATCTTGCGGTGTGGGACGGCCATGTCGCGATGTACGACGGCAATGGCTATCTCATCGAGGCCGGAGACCCGGTTTCTCGCAACCCGCTGCGCGAAACCAACATGGGTATGGCTTTTAAGGGTTATTTCAGGCCAACTGGCTAATTCCGGCTACTATTACAACTTATGGCAGAAAACCAAGGCATCGTCCCCGTCAAGATTTCCCTCACCGAGGGCGACTTCTACACGCTGTGGGCTCCAAGCTGGAAAGAGCACGGCGCTGAATGGCAAGCATTCCTCGGCGCCGGCGATCACGTCTTCTTCTTCAACTCGCCAGCTGAGCTGCTCGCTTTCCTGCGCAAGGGCAGCAAGCACGACCTGTCCCACCACCCAAAGTGGCAGGCCTTCGAAGGCTCCGGAGTCTTGCGGGTACGCCCTGGTAACCGCGACTACGCCGACATCGTCGGCGCCCCAGATTTCCTCGCTGGTCGCCCATCCCACGAGAACGTCACCGCCACCGCACGTGCCTTCGCTGTTGCACGCGGGCTTGGCGACGTCCTAGGCATCACCTCTGTTCAAGAGTTCTTCGGTAGCTACTCCATCCTCGGCAACGTCGAACGTGGCTCCGATCACTTTGCGCAGGAAGCTGGCCTTGGTGAGTGGTCAGCCATCGGCAACACCATCCTGAAGCGTTGGGATGGCGTCGTCGATGCCCTCGATGAAGTTGTCTACACGCCTGAGGTTGACGAGGATGCCGTAAAGGCTGCTGAGACCGAGATCGCCGAGGCTGAAAAGGCCGAAGAGGAAGCACGCGCCAAGGCTGAGCAGGAAGCCAAGGACGCCGAAGACGCACAGGATCCTTACGATGCTTCCATGTGGGGCACCTCCGGCATCGATCCAATCAAGATCGCCATCGACGGCCGTGTGGTTTACACGCTGCGCACCTACCTGGACAAGTCCCCTGTCTTCCTGGGTCGCTTCGGTGAGATCCACACCTTCTCCAACCCGAAGGCCATGCTCCGCTGGCTCGTTGAGCATGGCGAGCACGACCTAGCTAAGGTTTCCACCTGGCAGGAAGTCATGGACGAGGTTAACGGTGGCACCGCCGAGGTTACCGTCCACCCAGTGAACGTCTACTCCTTCAACGGTCTGTCCGCGGACATCGCCAAGGGCCCACGCGAAGTGGACACCGAGCAGATGCGCCAGGCTTACGAGCTCATCGCCGATGCCGCTGACTGGGCTGGCGATGACTCCCTGAACTCCCTCCTCCTGGCCAACCCAGGCTTGCAGGACTACATCTCCTACATGCTGGGCGCACGCTCCAGCTACATCCCATCCGCCCCGTACACCGACGAGGCGAAGGGCTGGACCGAGCTGGAAGAGTCGCTGACCAAGCGCTTCAGCAAGTTCTAATCAGCAAGAAGTTCCTGATCAGCGAACTTCTGGAAGACCGGCGCGATCTGCTCCTGCATGATCGCCCGGCGTAGCTCGATAGGCGCGAATGCGGCTTCGATGGCGTTGACAGTGAAATCAAACAGTTCCTCGAGGCCGTAATCGAAGCCGTCGACAAGCAGCCCGAATTCCTCGTTCACCGATGCCTGGCGAGGATTAAAGGTGCAGGTGAAACCCAGCTGCTGCAGCAACGGCAGCGGGTGGTCGCCGATGTCATCAAGGTCGTCGGCGCTGAGAGACATCTCTAACGCGACCTCGCGATCCCTTACATATGCGGACAACGGGCCGGCAGCGATACCCTCCACATCCACGCTGAAATCCTCGTAGAGATCCAGCGCGCCAGTGATGCGATCAGCACCGAAAGTCACTGCGTCGCGCACATCAGAGGCTGCGAAAGGCAGGAAATTCTGCTTCAAAGCCACCGCAGTTTCAGTGGTCGGACGGGCCTCGCCCTCGAATGCGAAACCAACCACTGCCCCGCGATGCTGCGCTGCTAACTCGATTGCTTCCGGAACATCCTTCGGCGAGGTAGCGGACAGCACCACCCTGGCGGTGAGCGGGGCCGAATCCAGCAGGTGCAACACCTGGTGCAATTCGTCTTCCGAAGTGGTGGCGAGGCGAAGTTCAGCGTAGACAACGGCGTCGTCGGCGAGTCGGCGCAGCTCAGCAGCCGCATTTTCGACGGTTACCGGATGCCACAGCACCACTTTTGGCAGCTGCGCGAGTGTCTCCGGGGACAGAACCTTAAATTCTGGGCTGACATCAATGTCTTCATGCATGCCCCCAGATTACTGGTTCCTCTTCACGACCTCTGCGCCAGCCAATCTGTCATGCGACCCCATTCGGCCGTTGGCATCCGTAATCGTGCTGTAACAAGCAATCGCCCCGATGAAGGATATTACCTGGCCAATCACTGGAACCAAGGTGGCCAAGCGCCACCAATTACGCTTTGCCGATTGTTCCCAGCTGAGCTTGTTACCGGTGTGTACGTCTCGCACGGTGTATCCGAACATCAGCTTCGCCGGGGTGCCACCGAGGAGTACTTCCAATGCTAGGAAGTATCCCAGGACGATGACTGCACTGACTGCGGAGGTACCTAGGAATCCCAGGTTACTGTTTTCGGTGATGATGCCCGTGAGCCCCAAGGCGATGAAGCCATCGAGCAAGGTCATTCCCAGGCGGGTACCTGAAGTGGCACGGAACGGGTAGGGCGACTGGTATGCACTGATCGGCACTGCAGGAGCAGGAACCGGAGCAGGAACTGGAGCTGGTTGTTGCTGGAACGGCTGCGCAAATGGCTGTGGCGCAAACTGCTGCTGCGGATAATGCTGTTGCTGCATCGGAGGCGTCTGGGTGCCAAAAGGGTTTCCTGGCGCGCTCGTCGGCCTTGGTGGCTGCGAGGCTGGGCCCGGTGTGGAGAAAGGATTCGGGCGCTGCCCTGCTGCAGACTGCTGTGGCGGAATGATGAGTGGCCAGGAACCGAAATTGGCAAGATACTCCAACTCGTAGTCGCTACGTTCGCGAAGAGACTTCAGGGAGTTGTCGTACAACAATCGGTTTTCTTGGTGAGCCAAAACGCCGAAGGCGATGCGAATTCGCTTAATCAGCGCGGAGGATTCCGCATGCCCCATTTGCAGGAGCCTGACCTCTTGGGCAGACAGCTGAATGCCTAGTTCCTGGCAGCTGTCGTTGGGATCCAGGCGAAACTCATCGTAAAGACTCACACTTGTTTACCTTATCTACCTGCGAAACATCTTGGAAGCAACGGTAGCACCAACCACTCCGAATGCGGCGCCAATTCCTGCCCATGCAGCTCCCGGAGCTCCCTGCTTCACTTCATTACGGACGCGGATGACTGCTGGCTCTGGAACTTCCACGGCGGTTTGAGCCAAGGATTCCTCAGTGGTCGCAGCCCATGCGGAGCAGTACAGGAGGATGCGCCAAACGAAGTACAGCAGCACCATGATGCCGATAATCGGGCCGAAGGTCGCACCCGCCGGGTTGGACAGGCCATTGGAGAAGAACATGTTGGCCAGCTGCTTGAAGATCTCAAAAGCCACTGCACCGATCATCGCCGCGTGCACAGCGGAGCGCATTGGGACGCTTGTGCGTGGCATGAATTTGATCAGCCATAGGAAAACGAGGAAGTTCGCCAGTAAGCCCACAATCAGTGCGACGGCGAAGGAGAGGTAGGAGATCCCCGGGATGTGGGAGAGCCCCAGCTTTTCAATGACTCGGCCGGTGAGTCCAGAAGCTCCCACTGCGGTGACGCCGAAAGCGATGACAAAAGCTACAAGGAGACCGATCAGGCCGATCAGATCCTTGAGCTTGGCAGCAAGGAATCCTTCCTGGGTAGGATCAACCTTCCACATTTTGGACACGCCATAACGAAGGTTGTTCATCCAGCCAAGGCCCGACCACAACGCAGTCAACGTACCAATGCTCGCAATGGCCCCGCGCTGCTCGATAGCAGTCTCCAAGATCTGGTTGAGCGTGGTGCCCATTTCGCCTGATGCCATTTCGCTAATGCGGCCCTGCACCTGCTCGAGCAATTCAGCATTGTTTGCCAACGCAAAACCGAGGCCGGCAAAGACAAGCATCAAGATGGGGAACATCGACAGCACAGAGAAATAGGTAATGCCGGCGGCATATTGGTTTCCGCCCACGGAACCAAAGCGCTCGTTCATCCGCATAATGTGGTCGAACCAGCTCCATTTGAGGCGCAGCCGATCAACAAAACCAGGTTCGTCCTGTTTGGCACGCTCAATGCCATATTCGTCGGTGCGCTGCTCGCTTGCCTTGGTTACTGCCACCATGTGTCGGGCTCCTTGTAATGCATGTTTCGTTAAACGTTCGTCCCCACCACAGTAGGCAGGATCGGGCGACGTGTCAGCAAAAGTGCATCAATTGTTATCGCTTCTGCTGCCTGTTGTTACCCGTCAAGTAGGGAAAGAAAACGCAAAAACGGCCCCTCATTCATGAGGAGCCGTCCAGTCACTGTGTTCTAGGACTTAGGTGCCAAGAATCCAATGTTCTTATAGACGTCGGCAAGCGTGCGAGCCGCAACTTCGCGTGCCTTGTCCGCGCCCGAGGCCAGCACTCGCTCCAGCTCACCCTTGTCGGACATGTACATATCGAAACGCTCGCGCAGTGGCGTGGTGAAGGCCTCCAGAGCCTCGGCGGTGTCGGTCTTCAGTGCGCCGTAGCCTTGGCCTTCGTAGCCCTTGACCAGGTCATCAATGGACGTGCCCGTCAACGCGGACTGGATCACCAGCAGGTTGGATACGCCCGGCTTGTTTTCCTTGTCGTAGCGGATTTCGCCATCGTTGTCGGTGACTGCGGACTTGATGCGCTTGGCGGAAACCTTTGGGTCATCAAGCAGGTTGATGAGGCCCTTAGGGTTCTCGCCAGACTTGCTCATTTTCGACGTCGGTTCCTGCAAATCGTAGATCTTTGCAGACCCCTCAGGGATCATTCCCTCAGGGACCACGAAAGTCTTCTTGAAGCGCGAGTTGAAACGCTCTGCCAAGGTGCGCGTGAGCTCGAGGTGCTGGCGCTGATCCTCACCCACCGGAACAACGTGAGGTCGGTAGAGCAAGATGTCGGCTGCCATCAGCATCGGGTAGGTGAACAGGCCCGCCGAAGTACGGTCAGCACCACGCTTGGCCGACTTGTCCTTGAACTGCGTCATGCGAGAGGCCTCGCCGAACCCAGTCAGGCAGGTCAGCACCCAGCCCAGCTCGGCATGCTCGTGAACATGCGACTGAACGAACAGCGCTGACTTTTCCGGGTCAATACCAAGCGCAAGGAGCTGCGCGGCACCGGCTACAGTGCGGGCGCGCAGCTCCTTTGGATCCTGATCCACGGTGATGGCATGCAGGTCCGGAATGAAGTAGAACGCCTCGTACTTGTCTTGCAGCTCAATCCACTGCTTCAACGCACCCAGGTAGTTACCAAGGTGATAAGAATCAGCGGTGGGCTGAATTCCAGAAAGTACTCGTTGCTTCTTTTCCGGCATGCTCGTGTTCATGGATCACTAGTCTAATGCGAACGCTTCTATCCGCGACCGATCAGTTCCTGGAAGTAGTCGTAGAACGGGTTACGAGGCTTCTGCGGAGTTGGGTTTGGCGTTGGCGTCGGGGTCGGGCGTGGTGCCGGTGCAGACGTCGTTGGGCGTGGTGCCGGTGCAGACGTGGTTGGCTTCGGTGCAGGGACCGGTGCGTAGGTGGTTGGCTTTGGAGCGTTCTCACGGCCTCCGACTGCCTTCACAGCAGCCCAAGCATCAACGATGCCGGTGCCACAGCCTTCCCAGCAGGACACTGGCTGACGGTAGGTGGTGTCCTTCAGAACATCCTCGATGCGATCTGAGGTGAGGGAATCATCCACGGTGCGCATGAGAGCTGCAACAGCGGAAACCAGTGGGGTTGCCATGGAGGTGCCCTGGTAGAAAGCGTAGCCTGGGCCGGTTGGGCGGGTCTGACCGCTGTTCACGGTGGAGAGGATGCCCTCGCCACGGTCCATGTCGCCACCTGGCGCGGAAACGTCTACGGCCCAACCGAAGTTGGAGTAGCCAGCGCGGGCGCCATTGTCGCCGGTTGCACCAACGGTGATGACGTTGTTGCAGCTAGCAGGCTGTACGTTGCCAGCATTCTGGTTCTCGTTACCTGCAGCAACGATGACGGTGGAACCGTTGGATACAGCAATATCGATTGCTTCCTGGTAGTAACGGGAACACTGACCGTTGCCACCGAGGGACATGTTGATGATCTTCGCAGGGGTCTTGTTCTCCGGGACACCAGGTACGTGTCCGCCGGAAGCCCACACGACAGCGTCTGCAATATCAGACAGACGGCCACCACACTTGCCGAGAGCGCGAATTGGCTGGATCTGAGCGTTTGGAGCAGCGCCAGCAATGCCCTCGTAGTTATCAGCGGTAGCAGCGATGATGCCCGCTACGTGGGTGCCGTGCCAAGAGGAAGGCACATCGCGGTTCTGGTTGCATTCGCCACGGTAGAACCAGTCGCCTTCGTCCTGTGGGTCGGAGTCGCGGCCGTCGCCGTCACGGGCGGTGGCGGAGTTGGAGATGAAGTCCCAACCGTCAACAAGGTTGTCGCGAAGATCTGGGTGGTCGGTGATACCGGAGTCGATGACTGCAACAACTTCGCCCTGTCCGCGAGAAGGTGCGAGCTCCCAGGCATCTTCCACGTAGGAGCTGTTGTCGCCACGCATGGACCACTGACGATCGGAGTACTTGTCGTTGGTCTCGCTCATGATGCGCATGCTCACGTCTGGCTCGATGTATTCAACAGCACCGGTTGCGCGAACTTCGCTCATGAATTCCTCGGCCTCAGCCTTGGAGAGCTTCTTGTCGGTCTTGACGACCTTCGCGTCGGTGGCGGTGTCCTTTTCTTCCAGCTTCTGCATGCCGGCCTTGTACAGCTCTTCGTAGATGATGCTGCGTGGAATCTCAACCTTTGCTGGCTCCGTTTCCTTGTAGGAAACGATGAAGCTGTCATAGCCTTCTGCATTTTCGTCGACGTCAGCGTGCGACTCAACGTTCATTGATGCATCAGAGCGAACCTGTGCTCCAAGTTCTTCGGTTTCCCCACCGAAGAAGTCCTGAGCAACTGCCGGAGTGGCACACAGTGCCACAGTGGAAAGAATTGCCACTGTGGTTCCGGCTGCGCGACGGAAACCTCGTCGCTGCAAACGAGCAATGCCCATTGTGGTTGTCCCTTTCGATATTAAGTATCCCCGCCCATAATCAGTGCTTAGCGGATTGAGTGATAATCTACTACGCAAATTTCTTACAGTCTTCTTATTTTTTACTTAACATCTACTACGGCTACCCCCAGCATGATAAAAAAGTACCGCTAGCAGTAGTTATTTATCAGCACCATTACCCCCGCCCCACACTTCCAAGTCCAAATTTCAGCCCATTAGAATCTGTGCTCATGACTACGCCATTCCAACCCGGCCAAGCAACCGTGTACACCACAGTTGAAGAGATCTCCCGCCTGACCAAGGCCATTCGCAAGACCGCCCGGCCAGTCGTCTTGGTACCCACCATGGGAGCCCTCCACGCGGGCCATATTTCCCTCGTTAAGGCAGCTCAGCGCATTCCGGGCGCGATTGTCGTAGTGAGCATCTTCGTCAATCCGCTACAATTCGCAGCTGGCGAAGACCTCGATGCCTACCCGCGCACCTTGGATGCGGACGTCGAAAAGCTCAAGGCTGCGGGAGCTGACGCCGTCTTCGCTCCCACACCACGTGAGATGTACCCGAACCAGCCACGCACTGTCATTCACCCTGGCAACCTGGGGTCAATTCTGGAGGGCGCATCTCGCCCAACACACTTCGCTGGCGTGCTCACCGTGGTGAACAAGCTGTTCCACATCACCAACGCGAGCCACGCCATCTTTGGTGAGAAGGATTATCAGCAGCTCATCCTGATCCAGCAGATGGTGACCGATTTGAACCTTGACGTGCATGTCATCGGCGCACCGATCGTGCGGGAGACCGACGGCTTGGCGCTTTCTTCGCGCAACACCTACCTCAGCGAGGACGAGCGCGAGCTTGCCCTCACCTTGTCAGCTGCGCTCACCTCGGGCGCCTACGTCGCCGGAGACGGTCCGGATGCGGTCTTGAAGGCCGCCCGCGCCGTCATCGACGCCGTTCCAAGCATCGAACTCGACTACTTGGAGCTCAAGGGCGCGAACCTGGGGGACGTCGATCCGGCAGGAGCTAATCGACTGCTGGTTGCAGCACGCGTGGGATCCACCCGGCTCATCGACAATATCGGAATCGACTTCGGCTCCGAGGAAGTTACTGGCGAGCCTAGGAGCTAAAGTCCTGCTCAGCGGTGGGGAAAGCGCCAGTCTCCACCGCTTCCTTGTAGGCAGCAGCACCGCGCACCAACTCGGCACCTACTTGGCCAAAAACACCCACGAAGGACGGGCGGCGCGCCCCCTCCGGGACGCCGAGCATGTCGTGCCATACCAACACCTGTGCGTCACACTGGGCACCGGCCCCAATGCCGATCGTTGGAATTGGGCACTGCGCCGTGATTTCAGCAGCCAATTCAGCAGGCACCATTTCAAAGACCACCATGTCCGCGCCTGCCTCGACCACGGCAGCGACATCAGCGCGAACAGCATCGCCGGCTTCTCCCCTGCCCTGGACCTTAAAACCGCCGAGTCCATTCACGGACTGCGGCGTGAAGCCAACATGCGCGCACACTGCCAATCCTGCAGCTTTCAGCGCACGGATACGATCCGCCATCCGCACGCCACCTTCCAACTTCACCACGTGAGCGCCGGTACGGCGCAGCAGCTCAGTAGCGCTCCGAACTGCCTGCTCATCGGAAGCTTCATAAGTACCGAAAGGCATGTCGATGACCACCAGAGCGTTGCCCGCGCCACGCACGACCGCAGCACCGAGCATCGCCATTTCATCGAGTGCGATGGAGGTTGTCGATGCGTGCCCCAGCATGACGTTGGCTGCGGAGTCCCCCACCAGCATGCATTCGATTCCTGCGTCCGCGAAAGCGCGCGCGGTGGAGTAGTCGTAGCACGTCAGCATTGCCCAAGGGCGCTCCCCCTTGCGGGCCTGCAGATCCGTCACTCGCACTTGCTTCGTTGGCACCAAATATCCGGCCATGTCACCTATCCTCGACTCATGTTCTTCTACGACGCACACTGCGCCTTCTGTGTGTGGTCGCTGGACCGGCTGCTCACCATGACCACCGATCTGCCCACCGCACCTGGCAAAGGACTATACATCCAGCGCAACGCCTATTTCATCGATTCTGACGAGCGGGTGTACCTCGGTCACCGCGCAATCGGGCGCGCCCTACAGCTGTTTGGGCGCACGCGCGCTTATCGACGACTCGGGCAACTTCTTCAGCTGCCCGTATTCGCCCCTGTGTACCGGGTGATCGTGTGGAATCGTGGCCGAATCGGCGCACTCGTTGGGGTTAAGGGGTGTCGTATTCCACGTTGAGCGGAGCGTGGTCTGACCAGCGCAGATCATAAGCTGCTGCTTTGTCCACCCAGGTGCGACGCGCCAGCTTAAGCATGTCCGCAGTGGCAGCCTGGTAGTCGATGCGCCATCCTGCTCCAGTGTCAAAGGCTTGGCCTCGATAGGTCCACCACGTGTAAGGTGCGTCCTCTGGTTGCAGCCTGCGCGCCACGTCGAACCACAACGGCTGAACTGCGGGCTGACGGCGGGGCCGATCGGAAGCGTAGTTCACCGCGCCGAGATATGCGCCATGAGCTTCTACCTGGGAGATTTCGTCCGGGAAACAGCCGAAGACAGAATCCATGAACGCACGCTCATCCGCGAGGAAGCCAGACTTCTTCTGATTCGACTTCCAGTTCTTCAAGTCTTCTCGGCGATGGCAAATGTTCCAGTCGCCACCAATGACCATCAGCGGATTCGTCATCGCCAGCTGCACCAATTCCTCGCCAAAGGAGTCCAGGAATTCGTACTTTTCATCCTGCTTTTCGGTATCAGCAGAACCGGAAGGCAAGTACAAAGACGCGACGTTGACAGCACCTACTTTGGCCTGGATGAAGCGACCAGAGTCCTCGAATCCGGGGATGCCGACTTTGACGTCGCTTAGCGGGGTGCGGGAGAGAATGCCGACGCCGGCACGCCCCTTCGCTGCAGCTTCAGCGCCTTCATAGTGCCAGCCCTTGTCCAGTGCAGACGCAAGAGCGTCACGGGTCTGTTTATCTGTGGCGCGCACTTCCTGCAGCAACACCACATCAGCTGCGCTGTCATCCAACCACGGCAGGAAACCCCGATTTGTCTCACTGCGTTCTTTAACTGCGGCACGAATGCCGTTGACATTGATCGAGGATACGGTGAAGGTCATGAATGAGGATTCTATCGTGTACGTCGCAGCAAGACGGTAGGCACCCAAATCACGATCGCCGACACCGCCATGGCTGCACCTGCGAGAGCAGGCGAGGCGTAGGAGTAGCCGGCTGCGATGACCGCTCCACCGACCGCTGCCCCGACCGCGTTAGCCAGATTGAGAGCTGAGTGGTTCAGGGCGGCCGCCAAAGTTTGCGCTTTGCCCGCCACATCCATGAGGCGAATCTGCAGCTGCGGCACCAATGCCGAGCCGAAGAAACCGATAAAGCCAAAGACCACGGTTCCTGCGATGATGTGGGCGGAGGCAAAGTAAAAGCCCAGCATTACGGCCAAAATACACCCGAGGGTAAAGCCGATACCCAACTCAAGGTTACGGTCAGCAAGCCAACCGCCAAACAGGTTTCCCACCAGTCCCCCGGCGCCATAGGCTGCGAGTACGAGCGGAATGTACGCAGCGTTCATTGCTGCTCGGCTCGGATCGGTCATCGTCCAGGCGATGTACGTGTAGACAGCAAACATTCCTCCGAAACCGACAGCACCCATCGCGAGCGTCAGCCACACCTGGGAACGTGCCAGCGCGCCGAGCTCTGTCATTGGCGAGGTCGCAGGCATCTTTGTCATGTGTGGCATGAACAGCCAGAGCGCCACGATCGTCGCAACGCCAGCCACCACGACAACGCCGTAGGCCGCCTTCCAATGAACTACTTGCCCGAGCCACTGGGCTAGCGGCACACCACCGATTGTGGCGGCCGAAAATCCCACGCCGACCAGCGCCAACGCGCGCCCACGCTGCCCGGGTGGAGCCATCGATGCCACGCAAAGACCCGAAACCGAGAAGAAGGCCCCGTGTGGCAAGCCCGAAATGAAGCGGGCTAGAAGCAACGCTATGTAGCTGGGAGCCAAAATGGTGAGGAAATTTCCCACCACAAAGAACGCCATGAGCAGCAACAACAGTCGGCGCCGAGGAATGAACCCGGTGAGCGTGGTGATGAGCGGAGCGCCGACAACCACGCCGAGCGCATAGGCAGAAATGATGCGTCCCGCGTGATTTTCCGTCATGGAGAAATCATCAGCAATGAGCGGGAGCAGGCCCATCGAAACAAATTCTGTGGTTCCGATGCCAAACCCGCCCAAGGCCACCGCGATGGTGACGATGGTGCGCTGAAGCTGCGAGATTTCAGTTTGGCGCGGTATCGGACGTCGATTCCAGTTAAGAGGAGACTTCTTCGGAACTTTCACGGAGCCGAAGTCTACTTGCTTGCCAAAACGCCCACACGATGAGAATGATTGTCGCGTTCATTCCCAGGAACTCAGCGAGGAAAGTTGCAGGAGAATAGATCCGCTGCGTCTCCTCCCACACGGTTGCGATAAACCATAAAGCCGCGCCACCGGCATAGAGTGCGCCAACAACCTTGAGAATGAGATTTTGCTGCCAGAACAACACGAACACAAACAACACGAAGGACGCCGGAAGCACGTAGTCGAGGGAGGTATAGCGCTGCTCCCCGAATCGCACGGCGTCAAGGAGAATTCCACCTACGATTCCAACTGAGATGCACAGTGCGAAAAGGATGCTCTGCCACTTGGCGCGACGTCGAAAAGCAGCCGCGAAAGCCAAGTAACCGACCAAGTACAGCACCGCAGAAAACAGGTGCACGACAATGTGAATGTCCGGTACGAGAGCCAGCGCTGTCGCGAACGTATGGATAACGAGCGCGCACGCACCTAGCAGAGCAAGGCGAGTTTCAGAAGCTGTCAGCATGATGCTCTCAATTCTATTCACAGGAAAATCCCCTTCAACTTTAGGGGAGAAATTTGCTAGAGCACTAGTGCAGGGGTGCCCTCACCTTAATCAGTGGGGAGAGAAACGGGTATCCTTGAATGCTGTACTGCACACTTTTTAAGGGAGTTACATTGGCAAAGATCATTTACACCCGCACTGACGAGGCCCCACTGCTCGCGACCTACTCGCTGAAGCCAGTTGTTGAGGCATTCGCATCCACCGCAGGTATCGAGGTTGAGACCCGCGATATTTCCCTCGCTGGTCGCATTCTGGCTCAGTTCCCAGATCGCCTCACCGCTGAGCAGAAGGTCGACGACGCTCTTGCTGAGCTCGGCGAGCTGGCCAAGACCCCTGAGGCAAACATCATCAAGCTTCCAAACATCTCTGCTTCCGTGCCACAGCTGAAGGCTGCCATCAAGGAACTGCAGGCTCAGGGCTACGACCTTCCTGACTACCCAGACGCACCAGAGACCGACGAAGAGAAGGACGCACGCGCTCGCTACGACGCAGTGAAGGGCTCCGCCGTGAACCCTGTTCTACGTGAGGGCAACTCCGACCGTCGCGCTCCTATTGCTGTGAAGAACTTCGCCAAGAAGAACCCACACCGCATGGGCGCTTGGACCGCTGATTCCAAGACCAACGTCGCAACCATGGATGCTGACGACTTCCGCCACAACGAGCAGTCCGTCATCATGCCTGCCGCTGACACCCTCACCATCAAGCTCATCGCCGACAACGGCGATGAGACCATCCTCAAGGACGGCCTGAAGGTCCTCGAGGGTGAAGTTGTGGACTCCACCGTCATGCGCGTTGCTGCTCTGGACGAGTTCCTGCTCGCACAAATCAAGCGCGCGAAGGAAGAGGGCGTCCTCTTCTCCACCCACCTCAAGGCCACCATGATGAAGGTCTCCGACCCAATCATCTTCGGCCACGTTGTCCGCGCTTTCTTCAAGGACGTCTTCGACGCATACGGCGAGCAGCTCCTGGCTGCCGGCCTCAACGGCGAGAACGGCCTCGCTGCTATCTACTCCGGCCTCGAGTCCCTGGACAACGGCGCTGAGATCAAGGCTGCCTTCGACAAGGCACTGGCCGAGGGCCCAGCAGTGGCCATGGTGAACTCCGACAAGGGCATCACCAACTTGCACGTTCCTTCCGACGTCATCGTCGACGCTTCCATGCCTGCCATGATCCGCACCTCCGGCCACATGTGGAACGCCGCTGGTGAGGAGCAGGACACCCTCGCAGTGCTCCCAGATTCCTCCTACGCTGGCATCTACCAGGTCGTTATCGACGACTGCAAGAAGAACGGCGCTTTCGACCCTGCAACCATGGGCACCGTCCCTAACGTTGGCCTGATGGCTCAGAAGGCTGAGGAGTACGGCTCCCACGACAAGACCTTCAAGGTGCCACACAGTGGCACGGTAAAGGTCGTCAACGCTGCTGGCGAGGTCCTGATGGAGCACGAGGTTTCCGAGGGCGACATCTGGCGCGCATGCCAGGCCAAGGATGCCCCAATCCAGGACTGGGTCAAGCTCGCTGTCACCCGCTCCCGCCTGTCCGGCATGCCAGCAGTGTTCTGGCTGGACACCGAGCGTGCGCACGACCGCAACCTGATCACCCTGGTGGAGAAGTACCTGAAGGACCACGACACGGAAGGTCTGGACATCCGCATCATGTCCCCTGTCGAGGCAACCCAGTTCTCCATCGACCGCATCCGCAAGGGCGAGGACACCATCTCCGTCACCGGCAACGTGCTGCGTGACTACAACACCGACCTCTTCCCAATCCTCGAGCTCGGTACCTCCGCAAAGATGCTGTCCATCGTTCCTCTGATGGCTGGCGGCGGCCTGTTCGAGACCGGCGCTGGCGGATCCGCTCCTAAGCACGTCGAGCAGCTCGTTAACGAGAACCACCTGCGTTGGGACTCCCTCGGCGAGTTCCTGGCACTGGCTGAGTCCCTGCGCCACTTCGCAAACTCCGCTGGCATCGAGAAGGCTGCCGTGCTTGCCGACGCCCTCGACAAGGCAACCGAGAAGCTTCTCGACGAGAACCTCTCCCCATCCCGCAAGGCCGGCGAGATTGACAACCGTGGCTCCCACTTCTTCCTGACCAAGTTCTGGGCAGAAGAGCTGGCTGCACAGTCCGCTGACGCTGAGCTGGCTGAGATCTTCAAGCCAGTCGCAGCTTCCCTCGTCGCTGCCTCTGCAGAGATCGAGAAGGACCTGCTGGACAACCAGGGCTCCGCAGTTGAGCTCGGCGGTTACTACGCACCGAACGAAGAGAAGGTCTCCGCAGTTATGCGTCCTTCCGCTAAGTTCAACGAGATTATCGACTCCCTGAAGAAGTAATTTCTTCTAATTTGCACCGATAGCCGCCACTCACCACGTCGTTGGTGGGGAGCGGCTTTTCGCTTTCAAACAGAGTACGCTTTGTTTCTTGCTTCTGATGCCGAAATGCTGTCGCAGCATCCCAGATCGGCCCGATCCCGAGCTTTCCTCGACACACAACCGCAAAATTGTCTGGGCGGAGTCTGGAAAGCATCTTACTTTCGGCGGGAAAGGAGATCGCCGCGTAGTATCTACTCCTACCCAAGCTCATGGCATAACCCCAGTTAGACCAAGAAGGATTCGTACACCATTACACCAGCCCCTATTCCACCGGACTTGCCCCTTTTGATGTATCTATACCAGGTGTGATTCATGCCGAAAATGGTGCTGCCATGATCCCTCGTGAGGACGAGGAGTTGTTTGGACAGTTCGGGGCACAGCCATCGAATTCGAGGCCGAGGGATTCTAACTATAATCGGCATTCGGAGTCGGTGTTCGCAACGATTAAAAAACCCCCACTCATCCCGGAATCTTTAGGGATCTTGAATCAGCACGCGCCTGGATGAAGCGCTGGGGACCGGCACAAAACCAAAAGGTCCGCACCAGAACTGGAGATTTCGCTCCGAGCGAGGCCTTCGGCGAAACTGGCAAAACAAGTGGATAACAAGGTAGTATGAACTGGATCGATACCAAGCTCGATATCCGGAGCGGTTTAGGAAACCGCTCCGGACTGAGACCACAACGCCACTGACAGGGATAAATCTCACCGATCTAAGTCGGCACAGCTCCTGCAATCACTACCGACCTACATCAGGTTGATAAACCCCTGTTGAGATGAAAACTGTGGCTTTAGGATTGGTGACGCCTCCTCCGCCAGGTCCACAGCAGTCCGATTAGGCAAATCACGATGAAGGCCAAAGAAAAATAGTGCCAGGTTAGGATCCATTGGGGCGTGTAGGATGCTTTTGCCCCTGGATCATGCTCATGCGCCCGGTAGTGGAGGCCATTAGCAATGATCGACACAACAAATGACAGTACTCCAGCGATCAACCCGCAAAGCCAAAGCAAGTTCGACGTAGATATCTTTTTCAATGTTATTCCCAATTGCAATGGTGTTGGTGGGGCGTCAAGGCCCAATCTCCCTTGTCAGGTCGTGCCCGCTCAAGGTTGTATTCGTCGGTAAATGGCAGACCGAGGGTCCCAGCTAGAACATGGCATTCATATTGTTGGCGAACAGATGCTTTGGAATTGATATCGGGGAATGCCGCTTCCCATTCTTTCCACCCTGCATCGCGCATTATTGCTTGCCCGGCAACGTAGCCACCAACTCCGCCTCCGCCAGTCATTACTACTGCTCCCCAGGGAGAAACTGTCCCATTGAAGGTCGCGTCACCATTCCATTCACCTTGCCAAAGGTTGTTAAACAGATGCTTACCAAGAAATGGATCCGCAACCACCGGGTATTGATCGGCAGATACCGGAGCTACCTTTTGCACGATCGAATCTCCAACGACGTCGTACTCAGAGGAAACCCTGTTACCTTCGGCATCTCGAGCCCATGCGGGCGCAATCCCCGCAACAAAATTCTGCTTCGAGTCAACAAAATCAATGCCACCATCCTCATTCTTTGACATTGCAACCTCAGCAGGTAACGAAATGTCGTAGCGGAACTCGTGCGGTGCAGTCGGAGACAAAATGACCGAGTGTATTTGCATGCTTTCATCTGGATAGGCCGTTACCGTCGCAACCGTGTCGTCCCCCTGATCAAACATCACCGACCGATCGCCAATGCTGGTTGCGGTTTTAGAAGCATTTTGAGTTCCCGTTGGAATTGAAAGCTCGATATCTCCTGCAGTTGTCCGCAGTTTCACGTTTCGGTCATCACTCGCATCCGTCGAACGGGTCGAAGCGCGGTCTTCCTCATGATTTTGTGGCCGATATTCGACCCCAATCAAATCAGCAATTTGCTCAGGTGCCACTTTGTGACTTTCCTGTGCATCCGCCACTGTCGGACTCAGCATCAGTGAAAGTGATGCCAAAAAAACTAACACGCGAGACTGTTTCACAAGTTTCCTCCTTTTGAAAGAACGGAACGGTCGCTCAACTATATATTAATGAAAATGAACCCGAGTTTAATTATTGATAACTAGTCGATAGCAGATTGCTATCCCGACTTCTTCACATTTTCCGAAGTCATAGCTGCCCAAGTCTCCGAGGTCATATACATCGAGCGCCATCACACGGACTAGTCCACGTGCGGAAACGACGAGCCAGACCCAGTCGGCATGCTTCAGGTCGTCACGTTCAAGCGACTCCCCCTCACAGGAGAACCTTTTCCAGAGAACGTCGCAAACAGGGATACCACCGTAGTGCTCGCCAAGACATCGAGCCCGGGGCAAGGTGCGCCCTCCTTCACCTTAAAGACAACCACCACATACGTAGCATCTTCCAAGACGTGGTCGCCGTCTAGGAAAATAAGATTGCCAAAACCATGCTCCCACCCATATTGCAGGGCTGCCATGTTCGTGGTGTATCCCAAATATCTGACCTCAGAGATAACCCACGGGGTCTAGGTGGCCACAAAATCACCCCATTGGACAGCCATTTCACGTACACCCCGCTCACACTCCAACCGGATCCGCGGAGTAACCGGCGACACCATCAATCAGGCATTAGGAATGCCAGGGCGGGATCCCCACACACGGGCGGGCGTCCACCAACAGGTTTGCTTCCACACCTTCGTGCGTGACATTCCATTCGGCCGCAGCCTCGGCGAAGGTCTTGACCCCGTTGTCCCGGCACTGGGGCAGGTATGCCCATCGCGGTATCGGAGCATTGGAACATTGACCCGCTCCCCCCCCTAAATTGATGTGAAAAATCTGTTTATGATCAGCAAAGAGCATCTCTAGTGAAGGCGCAAAATTCTCTGAGGTTGCAGCAAGATCATCGACACTTTGAAGAAGCAATTACCCTTCCGGCTAAACGCTGTCACCAAACAACTGGCGCCATTGGTGCATTCAAAGACTTGGCCGCAGGCCTGCGGAGGCCTAGCCCCGCAGCCACCACCGCCACCGCAACCGGAAGATACATGAGCTCCCAGCCATTGCGATCAGGGGCGTTAGACACCCAGATCACCTCCGAGCCAGCGCCGGTACACTGGGCGGGCATGAATCGCGAATTTGACATCATCGTTTTCGGCGCCACCAGTTTCGTGGGAAAACTCGTATCTGAATACCTGGCCAACAACCACAGCGACCTGCGTATCGCTCTCGCAGGTCGCAATTGGGGCAAACTGCAGGAGCTCCGTCTCCCCTTCCAGCTCTCGAAGGCAGACGCCTCAGTGAAGAGTGACATGGATGAGCTGGCTGGGCGCACCAAGGTCATTATTTCTACTGTCGGCCCTTACACCCGCTACGGAGACTTCGTGGTGGATGCTTGCGCGGAAAATGGCACCCACTATGTGGATCTGTGCGGTGAGGCGCTGTTTATCCGTCGCACGATTGACCGCTGGCATGGCAAGACGAGTGCAAAGATCGTCCACTCTTGTGGTTTCGACTCTGTTCCCAGCGACATGGGCATGTTTAACCTAAGTCAAAAAGTTGGCGGTAGGCCACTGCTTGAGGTGGTCATGGCCGTCGACAAGCTCGTGGGCGGTATTTCGGGTGGCACCGTTGACTCGATGCGCGAAGTGAGTCGTGATGCTAAGCGGATGCCTAAGGGCGGGGCGATTCTGCACAGCCCTTACTCGCTGTCCCCTGACCACAAGGCGGAGCCGGATCTGGGGCCGCAGCCGGATATGGTCGCGGAGTACGTGCCGCTTTTGAAGCAGTGGGCTGGGCCGTTTTTCATGGCGATGTTCAATACGCGCGTAGTGCGCCGATCGAATGCCCTGAGCGGGTATGTGTACGGGCCCAAGCTGCGGTATCGCGAAGTGATGCCTACCGGTGAGGGGCTAGGCGGAAAGGCGCGGGCGAAGGCACTTCTTTCGGCAACCGCGGCGGCTTTCTCGGCGATTATGGTGGACAAGCTGCGCGGGCCACTGTCGGCAATTGTGCCGGAGCCAGGCGAGGGACCAAAGGACCTCGATAAGGGCGGATTTGTCATCACGCATCACGGACAGTTGGAGGACGGCACCTACGCCAGCTCTCGCGTGAGCGCGGATGGGGACCCTGGTTACCAGGTGACAGCCATGATGCTGTCTGAAGCTGCAGTCGTGCTGGCCACGGAGCCGGAGGGACTACCTGAGGCAACAGGTGTGCTCACTCCTGCGACCGGCTTGGGACTTCCTTACCTGGATGCTCTGCAGCAGCACGGAATGCGGTTCAGCTAGTTTTCTTTTCCCGGAGCAGCAGTCCTACCAGGACGATGAACTGTCCCAGGAACATGGGGAACATGGAGTATTCCAGCTTCATCGGAACTGATTCCACGATGAAGCCCACGGTGGCAGCGATCTGCCCCGCCATCCCAATGCTTTGCCCCAGTCCCACAATGCGCGCTGGCAACACAAAAATCTGTTGCCACCACAGCACTCCAACGCAGGCTGCGCCCAGCAGAAACGTCCATAGTCCGGGCAGCGCAATCAGGATGAATGGATCAGCTCGCTGGCCCATCAGGTGGTAGGCACACCAAACCAACGGCGGGGTCTGTAGCGCGACAGACCCCGAGGCGAGCTTTTTATATAAATCCACGAGTTCTATTGTGCATCAACAACACCGAGCACCAGGATTTGCATCCTTTTCGGCATACCGCTGCTTGAAGTATTCCCGTTCGCTCGGAATGGGTCGATCCGGGTGATGAGCTTTGACATGGGCGACATACTTTGCGTATTCGTGCTCGCCCATGACCTCGCTCAGCCACCACCACACTGCTTTAAGTGCGCGCATGGTCCTCCCACATCTTGGCTACCTGCTTTTCGACGTCTGTAGCCACCATTCCGCTCGGAGCGAAGTAGTTGGATGGGTGATCCGGCTCTTCACTGGTTGGGGTTTCCTCGCCACGGCCTTGCGCAGCGATGGTTCGGGCGCAGACCCACAGTGCGGACAGCACCACGATGAGGGTGAGGACGGCAAAGAGGACGGACAGTATGCCTTGAATCATGGTGTTGCGGATGACTGCGTCGATGGCTTCCACGGATTTCGCGCTACCGAACTCTGTGAGGCCTTGCGCTTTCGCTTCTGCGAACTTGTTGTGCTGCGCGAAGTAGCCGACTTTGGAGTCGGAGGAGAAGATCTTTTGCCACGACGCTGTCATGGTCACGATCAAGTCCCATGCCAGTGGCACGCCAGGGATCCAGGCCCACTTCTTTAAGCCCTTCTTCACCACGATCACCAGAATCAGGCTGAGCGCGATGGCTGCTAGCAGCTGGTTTGCGATGCCGAACAGCGGGAAGAGGACGTTGATACCACCGAGTGGGTCGGTCACGCCCATGAGCAGGATGGCGCCCCACAGGGAGCACACGGCGACGGTGGAGATCCAGTGGCCGACGGTCCACGACTGATCGCGGAACTTGCCGAGGCCAGGGACGTTGGCCAGGGTGTCTTCCATCATGAAGCGTGCCACGCGGGTGCCGGCATCGACTGTGGTGAGGATGAACAGCGCCTCAAACATGATGGCGAAGTGGTACCAGAAGGCCTGCATCTCTGGGTGCCCAAAGATGTCGGTGAGGATTTGCGACATGCCGAATGCCAGCGTCGGCGCGCCACCGGTGCGGGAGACGATGCTGTGCTCACCGACGGCTTGCGCTGCCATCGTCAGCTGCTCTGCGGTGATGCCTGCGCCAGGAAGTCCCAGGCCATTGACAAAGTTAGCGGCGGTTTCAGCTTTGCCACCGGTAACGGCTGCTGGGGCGTTCATCGCGAAGTACATGTGTCGGTCGATGACCACTGCGGTGATCAGCGCCATGATGGCGACGAAGGATTCCATGAGCATGCCACCGTAGCCGATCATGCGCATCTGGGATTCCTTCTCCACCAGCTTTGGCGTGGTGCCCGAGGAAATCAGGGCGTGGAAACCGGAGAGTGCGCCACAGGCGATGGTGATGAACAGGAATGGGAAGAGATCACCGGCAAATACTGGGCCCTGGCCATTGCGAGCGAACTCGGTGATGGCTGGCATGTGCACCTCTGGGCGGTCGATGAGGATACCGACCGCGAGCATGCCGATGACGCCGATCTTCATGAAGGTGGACAGGTAGTCGCGAGGTGCCAGCAGGAGCCAGACCGGCAGGATTGCTGCGATGATGCCGTAGATGATGAGTGCCCAGGCGAGAGTGATCTTGGACAGGGTGAACCATTGGACGCCCCACTCGGTATCCGCTACCCAGCCGCCGGCAACAATAGACAGCAGCAGTAGAAATACACCAATGATGGACACTTCCATCACACGACCTGGGCGCAGGAAGCGCAGGTAGATGCCCATGAACAGGGCGATCGGGATGGTCATTGCGATGGAGAACACGCCCCATGGTGATTCCGCCAAGGCGTTCACCACAACGAGGGCCAGGACCGCGATGATGATGATCATGATGGTGATCACGGCGATGATGCCCGCGAAACCACCAACCTTGCCGACCTCATCCTTCACCATCTGGCCAAGAGAGCGACCGTTGCGACGGGTGGACACCCACAGGACGAGGTAGTCCTGCACCGCACCAGCAAGAATCACGCCAAGGACGATCCAAAGAGTGCCCGGCAGGTAGCCCATTTGCGCTGCCATGACAGGTCCCACGAGTGGTCCCGCGCCTGCGATGGCGGCGAAGTGGTGTCCAAAGAGCACGCGACGGTCTGTAGGCATGAAGTCTTTGCCGTCGTTAAGCAGCTCGGCGGGGGTGGCCCTGGTGTCGTCGGGCTGGACCAGCTTCTTTTCTACGAATCGCGCGTAGAAGTGGTACGCGATGATGTAGGAGCCGACGGCGGCGAGAACAAGCCACACGGCGTTGATCGTTTCGCCACGGTGGAATGCCAAGACGGCCCAACCAGCGGCTGCGAGCAGCGCGATGAAGCCGAGGATGATTTTCTTTTTCGTGGTGAGCGGGCGGTGATCCTCTACCGCGACAGGCAGTTCACTGGCTGAGGATTTGCGCAGTGACACCTTGTCGGGGACGTGCAGCGTAGTACTCATGACGCGGCCTTTCCGGGGATTTTCGATGTGTTCGATCACAAAACGTTCATACATTTTTCAGTGAACTACATTTGCGCCGCTCTCACAATCAGTTTGAAAAGTTACCCCCACCACAAACTAAGGGGTCTATTTTTACCCCCTTTCCAACCTGGGACTTTAGCAAAAAATAGACAAAGCGGTTTACATAGACCAAGCTGTCCGCTATGTTGGTGTGAAACCAAATCAGCGAAAGGACTTCTCATGTCAAAGTACGATAATTCCGACACTTCCCAGTGGGGCTTTTCCACCCGCGCCATTCACGCAGCACAGCCAGTGGACTCCGACACCGGCGCCCGCAACCTGCCGATTTACCTCACCTCCTCCTTCCTCTTCGATTCCGCTGAGCATGCCTCCAAGCGCTTCGACCTCTCTGATCAAGGCCCGGTCTACTCCCGCCTCACCAACCCAACGGTGGCTGCCGTCGAGTCCCGGTTAGCAGACCTGGAAGGCGGAGTTCACGCCGTTCTGTTCGCTTCCGGAATGGCAGCAGAGACCGCGGCGTTCCTGAACCTCGCGGAGGCCGGCAGCCACATCGTGACGTCGCCACGCATTTACGGTGGCACCGAGACGCTGTTCCAGGTGACGCTCAAACGACTGGGGATCGAGACCACTTTTGTGGACAACCCGGATGATCCAGATTCATGGCAAGCTGCGGTACAGGACAACACCGTTGCTTTCTACGGCGAGACCTTCGGCAATCCGCTCGCCGATGTTCTCGATATTCCCGCCGTCGCCGAGGTCGCGCACCGCAATGGCGTTCCCCTGATCGTCGACAACACGCTCGCCACCGCTGCGTCCGTCCGTCCGCTGGAGCTCGGTGCGGATATAGTGGTCGCCTCGCTGACCAAGTTCTACACCGGCAACGGTTCCGGACTAGGTGGCGTGCTCATCGACGGCGGTTCCTTCGACTGGACCGTCCAGCGAAATGGTAAGCCAGTGTTCCCGGCGTTTGTCACCCCGGATCCTGCGTACCATGGCCTGCGCTACGCCGACCTCGGTGCAGCAGCCTTTGGGCTTAAGGCTCGCGTTGGAATTCTTCGCGATACCGGCGCCGCCCCATCCGCCCTCAACGCCTGGATCACCGCCCAGGGCCTGGACACCCTCAGCCTCCGCGTCGAACGCCACAACAGCAACGCCCAAAAGGTCGCAGAATTCCTCTCCTCCCACGACAAGGTTGCTTCCGTCAACTACGCCGGCCTGCCTGATTCGCCGTGGTTCTCCGTGAAAGAAAAGCTCGGCTTTGCACACGCCGGCTCGGTGCTCTCCTTTGACGTCAAGGGGGGCCGCGAGGAAGCATGGCGCTTTATCGACGCCCTAAAGTTGCACTCCAACTTGGCCAACGTCGGCGACGTCCGCTCCCTCGTCGTTCACCCTGCATCTACGACGCACTCCCAATCTGACGAAGCCGGCCTTGCCCGTGCTGGAATCACGCAGGCGACGGTTCGTCTTTCCGTGGGCATCGAGGATATCGAGGATATTCTCGCCGACCTGGCTCGTGGCCTCGAGGCAGTCTAATGCCGACAATCAACATTGGAGATTTCACCACCGAAGCCGGCGGCGTAATCCGCGATGTCGATATCGCCTACCAAACTTGGGGCGAACGCCAGGAGGACAATGTCGTACTCGTCGAGCATGCCCTGACGGGGGACGCGGATGCTGCGACTTGGTGGCGGGGACTCATCGGACCAGGTCTTGCCATCGATACCGACCGCTTCCACGTCGTGTGCACGAATGTGTTGGGTGGGTGCAAAGGCAGCACCGGACCGTCATCACCGCATCCCGACGGCGGATTCTGGGGCTCTCGGTTTCCAGCTATCTCGATCCGAGACCAGGTTGCAGCCGAGCATGCCGCCCTGCAAGCGCTGGGCTACGACCGTTTTGCAGCAGTCATCGGTGGTTCCATGGGAGGGGCCCGCGCGCTCGAATGGTGCGCTTTGTACCCCGAAGCCGTAGCTTCTGCACTGGTCCTGGCAGTTTCCGCTCGAGCCAGCGCCTGGCAGATCGGCATGCAAATGCAGCAGATCAACTCGATCGAACAGGATCCTGCCTGGCAGGGCGGAGATTTCTACGAAACTGGTTCCTCACCTGTTAAAGGCATGGGGGTTGCCCGCAAGCTCGCGCATCTGACTTACCGCGGCGAGCTGGAAATCGATGAACGCTTCGGTACCGACGCCCAACCGGGCGAAAACCCGCGCGGAACCTTCCGCTCTGCTGACCAGCGCTTCGCAGTAGAAAGCTACTTGGATTACCAAGCCGAAAAGTTGGCGGAACGCTTTGACCCAGGGTCCTACGTGGCGCTCACCGAAGCGCTCAACCGCCACGACATCGGCCGAGGGCGCGGCGGCCTCAACCGAGGTCTTGCCGACATCAAAGTCCCCACTTTTGTCATTGGCGTGGACACGGACATCCTGTACCCCTACCACCAGCAGGAACACCTTTCCCGGAACCTCGGGAATTTGCTTGGCATGGGCAAAATCGTCTCGCCCGTGGGCCACGACGCTTTTCTTACCGAAACGCGCCAGCTTGACCAGTTGATTAGGAGATTCTTCCGCTTGGCTGCTGCCCTCTAACTTCCCAGGGAGTCAACGGAAAGCGCCAGAAAGAGCATGATTGTTCCTAGGGTGGCGGAGAAGATGGCGTCGAAACGCCGCGAGCGAACCGCAAAGACGCCCAAGACCTGGGAATCGCAGTAGACCCGCAGCACCGCCAGTGCCATCATCGCCACCCCAAGCACAAAGGTGGAGCGGCGCCAGTGCTCGGTGATGGACAGGACCACGGCGAATGCGATAAGCAGGCCGAAACCCGCCATGCCAAGCCATTGGAGTCGGCGAGGGATGGCGGAGGGTGGCAGCTCCGCGTCGTGGGGATTAGCCAGCTTGTTGTTCTGCACGTTCGACCACGTTTCGCACCAGGAATGCACGGGTCAGCGGGCCAACGCCACCTGGGTTAGGTGAAACGAAACCGGCAACTTCCCAGACGTCGGGGTGAACGTCACCGAGGAGCTTGCCGTCCTTGCGGGACACTCCAACATCCAAAATGGCAGCGCCTGGCTTAACCATGTCCGCCGTGAGCATGTGTGGCTGGCCAGCAGCCGCAACGATGACATCTGCCTGCTTAGTTTCTGCCACCAGGTCCTTGGTGCCCGTGTGGCACAGCGTGACGGTAGCATTTTCGGAGCGACGGGTCAGCATGAGCCCAATCGGGCGACCGACGGTCACACCACGACCGATGACGACGACCTTCGCACCATTCAGCTCAACACCGAATCGCTTGAGCAGGGAAATCGCACCGTTCGGGGTGCACGGCAGCGGAGCAGGCTCGTTAAGCACCAGCTTGCCCAGGTTCACTGGGTGCAGGCCATCGGCATCCTTTGCTGGGTCGATAGCAGCGAGCACGGCATTTTCATCGAGGTGCTTCGGCAGTGGCAGCTGCACGATGTAGCCGGTGCATTCCGGATCGTTGTTCAGCTCGTCGATGACCTTGAGCAGATCTTCCTGGGAGATATCTGCAGGCAGATCCTTGCGGATGGACTTCACGCCGATCTGTTCGCAGTCGCGGTGCTTCATCTTCACGTATGAGTGAGATGCCGGGTCATCGCCCACCAGCACGGTAGCCAGGCCTGGGGTGATCCCCTTCTCCTTCAGCTTTTCGACGCGCACCTTCAGGTCGGCGAAGATCTCATCGCGGTATAGGTTTCCATCAAGCTTTGCTGCAGTCATGGGGCCATTATTTCATGGATGGACGCCAAAGCAGGACACTCACCCACAACGCCACCACGGTGAGGACGTTTCCCGCCATGGCTGCTTTCGTCAGAAAACCCAGAATGTCCATCACGAGGGAACCTTTTTGGGTCACGAAACCAATGATGATGGCAAGGAATCCGATCGAAACATAGGTGCTGAGTGTTCCCAAACAACCCGCCGCGCTGACGATGGCAAACTTGGAATGGTCCTGGCTCTTTGGCACCAAGTACACAGCCAGGCCGGCCAATGAAGCCGCGACCGTTGTAGTGGTCCCAACAATGAGCGTCGCGATCAAGAACAGCGGAATAAGTACGAGCCCATTCATCGACTCCCCTTTTACGAAGATGTCGTGCCACGGGAAGCGATCATTGGATAAAGGCGAATGGTGAGGAAGGGCCCCACGGTCACCAGCAGGAGAGCTAGCCATCCGGACTTGAAATTCACCACTTCATTTTCTCACGAGTAACCTAAACAGACATGCAGAGTCCATTCGCGCACATCATTTTTGAACGCCCCGTCATCCCTCCGAACACGGGCAATGCGATTCGGATGTGCGCGGGAACCGGCGCACGTCTACACCTGGCTGGCCCGTTGGGATTCAACCTGGAGGAAAAGAACCTGCGTCGCGCGGGCCTGGACTATCACGACCTCGCCGATGTGCAGGTGCATGACAGCCTTGACGACGCCTTCGGCGCCATCCCCGAAGCCCGCGTCTTCGCATTCACCGCTCATTGCGACAACAATTTCGCCGACGTTTCCTACCAGCCAGGCGATGTTTTGCTCTTCGGCACCGAACCCACCGGGCTCACCGACTATGCCTTGAACCATCCTCGCGTCACACAATTGGTGCGAATCCCAATGCTGCCGGGCCGACGTTCAATGAACCTGTCTAACGCCGCTGCTGTCGCGTGCTATGAAGCGTGGCGCCAGCAAGGTTTCCCGGGAGCCGTCCTTAAAGGGTGACGTTGATTGCCGCCAGGGCTGCTTCCGCTAGGGCAACTTCCTTATCCCCGACCACAACAAGGGACATGCCGCCAAAGATTTCCTTGCCCAGTCGTACTTCGGTGCCCGGAGTGATTCCGTTTTGCGCCAAGTAGCGCAAAAGTTCAGCGTCGCAGTCATGGATGCGTACCACTGTCGCCAGGGTTCCCGGTGGCACTTCGCCGAGATGAAGCGAGCCGACATTCTCAATGTCGCCGGAGGCTGACGGGATGGGATCGCCGTGAGGATCGTGGGTGGGAAACCCGAGGATTTCATCGATGCGCTCGATAAACTTCTCTGACACTGCGTGTTCCAGAGCATCCGCTTCCTCATGGATTTCATCCCAAGCGTAGCCCAGTGAATGCACCAAGAATGTCTCGATCAACCGATGCCTTCGAACCATGACTAGGGCGTATCGCCGCCCCGCTTCGGTTAAGGCAATGCCACCGTACGGTTCGTGAACCACCAAGTCTTTTTCCACCAACCGCTTTATCGCTTCCGAGGTAGTTGATGCGCGTTGATCCAACGCAGCAGCAATGTCACGCATGGTGGCGTGCGATCCGGTGCGCTCGGAAATATCCCAAACAAGTTTCAGGTAATCCTGTGTTTTCGCCGGTAACTCAGACACGTGCATTCCTCAATAATAAAGCGAGCACGTAGCTTAGACCGCCTAGGAGTGCGATACACCCGCCTGTCGACAGATCAGCCACCACACCGAGTAGTAGACCACCACTGCCCATCACTACTCCAGTAGTAACGGAAACAAACAGAAACCTGCCGGGAGTGCGAGCGAGGGCCCAGGCAACACCTGCAGGTGCTGCCAAGAGCGAGATCGGGACAATTGCCCCTACAGCTGGGATGGCAACGGTGACGGCGGCGCAGATGAGAATGAGGACGGTGGCGTCGATAAGCCTGCTCTTGTGAGCAAGCATCCCCGGGTCAAATGCCCGAAAGACAAGCGGCCACCACCATCGTCCGAAAACTGCTACTACCAGTAACAACAAACTGCAGGCACACAGCACATCTATCTTGTTCACCGTTAACACGGACCCGGTGAGGAAAGTATCCACCCGAATCGGGAGGGGCTGGAACCACTTGGCCAGGAAGTAGCCACTGGAAAACGCGAAGGTCAGCACCACTCCTGCTGCTGCGGGAGGAGAAATACCGGGTATCTGAGCTATCCATCTCATCGCCAATGAAAGCGCAAGACACATAACAAAACTGCCGGTAAACAGCCACAGTGAGCGTGCTTGAGTCGACAGCCCGGGAGCCAGCGCACTGCTTAGCACCACGCCAAGCACAGCACCTGGGAAGGACGCATGGGTAATGGCCTCGGCAAAGAAGATCTTGCGATGCAGTGCGGCAAGCGCCCCGATGGCAGCGGTAGCTGCCCCGAGTACGATGACCTCAATGAGTGGCAAGGTAGGGATCATGCTCTCCCCCGCCTTATTGCACCTACGCCCAGCATGACCGCGCAGACTGCGAGCAAAGACAAACAGATTGCGGCCTGAGGGGAAACAGGATGCGAGGTGGGTTGGAGCATCGCGAAAAAACCGAGGGCGCTGCCGAACAGTGCACATAGGACTGACCACACTGCCATGTCTGTCGCGCCCCGCGCCAGGGCACGGGCCCCTACCGCAGGCACCACTAGAAATCCGACCACCAGCAGCACACCTACTACTGAGGATCCCGCGACTACTACACAGGCGATGCCAATATTGAGAGCCAAGTCCGTGCGCCATGTGTGTACGCCCAAAATCCGTGACATTCTGCTGTCGAAAGCCATCATGACCTGCGCTCTCCAGGTCCCAACCACGACCGCGGTACCGACCAAGCACGCCGCCACCGACTGCCCGAGGCGCATTGGATTCATTTCCAGCACACGGCCAAACATCAAAGCTTCCAACTGCCCCGACCTGTCCGCAAAGTACAGGGAAATGACGATCCCCAAGGAGTAGAACGAGGTCAGGACTACAGCGGTGCCAATGTCGTTGTGGCCCCGACCGCCGGTGGTCAGTGCAATCACTGTGGCCCCCGCCGCAATGCACGCCCCGGCAATGATCGAATCCGTTCCCCCGATCACAAAACCAATGACAATTCCGGGGAAAACGGAGTGAACCATAGCCTCAGCCCGAAATTCCTCGGTGCGGAGGTTGACGATGGTGCCAACGATGCCTGCGCTCACACTCAAAAACAGCAGCACGACAAGTGGGCGCACCAGGTAAGGCGTGCTCAATACAAGGCTTAGCTGCTGCACAGCACGTCCTCTACCGCCATGGCGTCCAGCACTTCCGCAGTGGGACCAAAGGCTCTCTGCTGTCCCGCAATGACGAGTGTGAGGTCGCAAACGCGGCGCGCGAGCGACAGATCGTGGGTAGTGGCGATGACGGCAACCCCGTCTGCTTTCAGCTCACTGATAAGTTGGACCAGAACATCTCGGTTTTCAGGGTCAAGGCCGTTGAATGGTTCATCGAGCAGCAACAATCCTGGTTGGGTGACAAGTGCCCGGGCAATCAGCACGCGCTGGCGCTGGCCACCAGAGAGCTGCCCAAACTGGACCCCGGCACGATCAGCGAGTCCGACTTTTTCCAGTGCCTTCTGCACTGCTCGTCGCGCAGTGGCCGGTAATCGCCAGGGTCTCTTGCCTTCAGCGGCATAGCATCCCATCTCCACCACGTTGCTGGCAGAGATAGGAAACGAGGGATCAAAGTTCGTGGTCTGAGGCACGTATCCGATACGGAGTTCGTCGAGCTGCATGTGCCCACTGAGCAGATCCGCTTGGCCCAACAATCCGGCGAGCATGGTGGTCTTGCCAGCGCCGTTCGGTCCGATGACAGCGAGTGCTTCACCTGCGCATAGGGAGAAGTCCAACCCGCTGATTACTGGAGACTTTCCATATCCGAAGCACGCGCCAGTGAGTTGGATCATGCGTGGCCCAATTCGTGTGGCATTGGCGCCACCGTGCCACCCCATGCGGTGACCAGTGTTTGGACGTTGTGCACGATGGATCCTATGTAGGTATCCCCCTCAGTACCCTCCGGGCCGAGAGAATCGCCGTAAAGGGCGTCGTCATTGCTGATGACCCGCACGCCCGTCGCCCTTCCAACGGCCTCGATTGACTTTGAGTTGTTCGAGTTTTCCGCGAAGATCACCTTGGTTTTGGACTCTTTCACCTGTTCAACAGCTTGTTGAATATGGCTGTTTGTCGCGTCTTGCTGTGCATTGAAATCTGACAGTGCCGCACCGATGAAATTGATGCCGTAGTCGCGTGCGAGGTAGCCGAAGGCGTCGTGGGAGGTGAATAGGATGCGGTCCTGCTTTGGGACCGTCTCAAAACTCGCCCGCGCCCAACGGTCCAGGGCTGCAAGCTTATCGACGTATCCTGCGGTGCGCGCCTGCCAGTCAGCTGCGTGCTTGTCATCGGCTTTCTCTAGCGCTGCGCCAATATTCTTAACCTGAACCGTAGCGCCGGCTGGGCTGGTCCAAATGTGCGGGTCGTGGGAGAATTCCGCTTCTTCACCGGGCTCTGGAGCAAATGGCCACGGTGCTACGTCAGCCTTGGCAGGGCCGGCGATCGTGTGAAAAGCACCGGTCCCCGCATTGGTGTTTGCAACTCCTGAGGTGACGACGAGGGATCCCTTGAATGCCGATGTTTCGATCGCGTCATCCAGGAAGTGTTCAAGGTCAACACCATTGGTGAGCAGCAGGTCAGCGGAAGAGAGCGCCTTCATTTGCTGCGGAGTCATTTCGTGGTCGTGAGCCGAAGCGTTAGGGGCTAACAGACACGTGAGCCGGAGATTCGGTTTTCCATCTTGTGGCGAATGGACGGCCCCCTGCGAGTCGGTCTTTTCCAACCGGATGTCTGAATCTGGCTGGTTGGCGGCAAGTTCGGTCACATAGTCACAAATTTGCGTAGTGGTTGCCACAACGCTGACCGCGTCTGTACCGAGGTCTGTGGCGTCTGGTGTGCAGGCTACGAGGAGGCTACTTGCAGCGACTACTGCAAGGCCAGCAATTCTTCTCACTGTCGTTTTCCTTCCGGGAATGGGTCACTCGATTGTGACCCCACCCCCACACCATAACGACATTGAAGTTCATAGTTCAACTCATTGAACTTTAAAGTTTTGGCAATTGCCTCTTTCTGAGCATCTTCATCAATTGCTCCACATCACCATCATCGAGCTGCCGAACTGTCATCCCAACTGGCCCACGAACAAGGTCGAGGCGGACATTCGACACGTGGAGCAGTCGCGCAATCGGCCCTCGCACCAGCGTTATTTCTTGAATGTGGGGCGGAGCAATCACACTCATCCGGCGGCCAAACCGACCAGAATGCACTACCACTGCCCGCTCCCCTAAAATCGTCACGGTTTGCCGAGAGCAATCAATTGGAGTGAGCCACCAGGCACGAGAAGGCGTCACAAAGGTTGGATCTGTCGCCTGCTCTGGAGACACCTCAGCCTGATCCAGGGGGCTCAGTGCCGCTACCATGTCCACCGCCTGGACCTTCGTCCCTACCGGTAGCAACGTCGTCGTGCCGCCCTGCTTATCCCCGAGCCCATATCCGGCGACGGAGACCTGGACCTGCCACCAGCCGGTCAGCCGCCACAGCAGCGGCTGAGAGATTTTCACGGCGTGGATGCGCTGCAGCGGGATGGTTTGGCGACGCCGATCCGCGAGGCCATAGGAGATGTTGAGGGCGTCGTCATGCAGCGTCGCGGTGAACTGCCAGCTCCGGTCGATGATGCCCCAGATCCAGGGGCCAAAGCCGACGACGACCGGCAGGATGATTCCTAAGCCACCGGGCAGCACAATCCCGAGGGCGATGCCGCCAGCGGTGATCAGTGCCGCGGGGTGCAGGATCGCGGCCACGAGCGATCTTTCGATGGGGATCGGCGGGATGAATTCGAGGCTCTCATCCGCGGGAGCTGCTACATTCACTCCATTGAGATGTGCCAGCACCTCCGCCCGCACCTGCTCCGCTTCCGGGCGGGTCAAGTAGAGAATTTCCAGGGCGGAGTCAATGCCTCCGGCGGTTTCGATGCGCACCTTGGCTACTCCGAAGATGCGGGCGATCACGGGTTCCACCACATCGACGGCCTGAATGCGGTCATAGCGGGCAGTGCGCAGCCGAGTGGAGACTACGCCACTACGGATCGCTACTTCCTCCTCGGAGAGTCGAAACCCCATGGCCCGCCACCAGATCCCCGAACCCCACCACACGAAGACGCACATCACAGCAAAGACTGCTACGGCTCCGACCAGCCACAACAGGTGCGAGGAATCCCCTTCGAGGAACTTCGCCACGCTGCTGAAAGCCGAGGCGTTCATGTTCAGCAATAACACTGTGAATAGTGCGAGAATCGTGGTCCAAAAGCGCAGCAGCGGCGTCGCTCGGTGCACGCGCCGGAAGTCGTTCACAGCCCGCTCATCCTCTCGCGCGCCCGTTCTGCCAGCCGGTCACGGAGGGCGTCGGCGTCCGCGGCGAGCAGGCCACGTACCGTCGCATCGCTTGTCGACGACGCCGTGTGCAGTTCCACGTGTTTCAGGCCAAATGCTCGTTCAATGGGGCCGGCTTTAACGTCTACGAATTGGATGCGCCCATATGGAATCACGGTGAAGGTATGCCAGAGTTTTCCTTTGGTGAGCAGCAATTCGTCTTCGGTTTCCTGCCAGCCGAGCTTCTTTACCTGCGCTGGTATGAGCCATAGCAGCCAGGCCACGAATACGCCGGTGATTGCAGCCCCCGCAAAGAAATAGGGGTTCATCAAGAGACCGAATCCGATGCACAGGGCAAGTGCAAGCAGTGGCCAGGGCAAGAGAGCCAGGTAGCGAACCGTGGCGAGTTTCGGGGAGGCGGGGTTCATAGCACTATCTTTACCACTGCTTTAACAAAAGGAAACGGCCCCAGCAACGAATGTTGCCAGGGCCGGACTGGTAGTTGAACTACAGCAGGACTGTAGCGAGGAGGGAACCAACCACACAGGAGGTAATAACCGAGATGAAGCCCGGAATGATGAAGGAGTGGTTCAGCACGTACTTACCGATGCGCGTGGTGCCGGTCTTATCGAAGCCGATGCACGCCAGGTCGGATGGGTAGGTAGGCAGGATGAAGTAGCCGTATGCTGCGCCGTAGAAACCAACGATGAGTTCTGGGGCAACACCGAGCTGCAGACCAATTGGCGCAATAGCAACCAGTGCGGCTGCCTGGGAGTTAACCAGCTTGGAAACCACGAGCAAAACAATGGCGTATGCCCAAGGAGCGGACTCGACCACGCCACCGAGGGAACCCTTCAGGGCGTCGATGTGAACCTGGAAGAAGGTGTCCGCCATCCATGCAACACCGAACACGGAGAACACGGCGGTCATACCAGCCTTGAACACTGCGGTGTTGGCGATCTTGCCAGCTTCGGTCTTGCAGAAGATGAGGATGAATGCACCGGTGACGAGCATGACCATCTGGATGACCAGGTTCATGGACAGTGGCTCCATGCCCTTCTTGCCTTCGAAGGCTGGGCGGAGGTTTTCAAACGCACCGAGGATAACCACGACGGCGATGGCGATGAAGAATGCCCACATTGCCCGGAAGGATTCCTTAGGGAAGACCTTGCCCAGCAGGGTCTCGGAAGAAGAGTAGACCATCTTCTCGAACTCTGGGTCCTTCATGCGCTCCTGGAATGCCTCATCCTTGTCCAGATCCTTGCCACGGCGCAGGGACCACAGGGCTGCCAGCAGCACACCTGCGAGGGAAGCTGGGATGGCGACCATCAGGATCTGAGGGATGGAGTAAGCCTTCTCGATAACGCCGGCATCCTTAGCAAGGATCGAAGCGAGCGAGACCGTTGCGACGGAAACTGGGGATGCGGTGATACCCATCTGGGAGCTTGTCGACGCCACAGCCATCGGACGTTCTGGGCGGATGCCCTTCTTGATGGCGATGTCCTCAATGATTGGGAACATGGTGTACACCACGTGGCCAGTACCGCAGAGAACGGTAAGGAACCAGGTGGTCAGTGGTGCCAGGATGGTAATCATTTCCGGCTTCTTGCGCAGCAATTTCTCCGCGTATTGCATCATCACGTCCAGACCACCTGCTTGTTGGAGGGTGGACGCACAGCCGATGACGGCGATGATAGTGAGCATGACGTCTACTGGTGGCTTGCCTGGTTCGATACCAAACAGGAACACCATGAGCAGAAGGCCAAAGCCAGAGATGAGGCCCAGTCCGATGCCGCCATAACGGGTACCGAGAAGGAGGCAGAACAGCACCACCAGGATCTGCAGCACAATGGCTACACCTGAGGCTGGGTCGAGGATCGTGGCTAGCACAGATCGCACCTTTCTTTCGAAAGTGAATAAAAATCAATTCGGTAAATGTATCGCTTTAACTCTAAACTTGCATCGAAATGTGGGACTAGTTGGCACTTGTTGACATTTCCCACACTTGCAGCAGTTGACTCTTAACGCGTCTTTATGTTTCGTTGAACATTCGTAGTTTTCCGTCGCCTGGAGTACCCTGTTGGAAGCACTTATCAATCCCCTATCCAAGCAGGTCAGACCTTGATTTCTTTTCTCAAGATTTTGTGGATCATTGGCATTACTGCCGAGGGCATGACTGGGGCGCTGGCCGCCGGCCGACTCAAGATGGATTTGTTTGGTGTGGCAGTTATCGCATCCGTGACCGCTATCGGGGGTGGCACTATCCGCGACATCGTGCTTGGGCACTATCCCCTCTCGTGGGTAGCGGAGCCGCAGTATTTGGTTTTGGTCTGGATTGCAGCCCTTGTTACCGTGGCCATGCCATTCCTCTTGGAGAATTTCCGCATCGCATTTTTGGTCCTGGATGCCATCGGGTTGTCCGCTTTTGCCGTCATTGGAACCGAGGTTGCGCTGCGACTCGGGCATGGTTTCATCATCGCCTTGGTTGCCTCGGTCATCACCGGTGTTTTCGGAGGTGTGCTTCGCGATATTTTGTGTGGCCGCATTCCACTCGTATTCCAGAAGGAGCTGTACGCATCGATCGCAGTTCTTGCCACTGTGATCTACTTCGCGTTGCTCGCTCTGGGAGTGCATGAGTCGGTAACCGCCGCAGTCGCCGTTGCCGTTTCAATGATTGTTCGCCTGCTCGCGATCTGGCGCGGTTGGGCCCTCCCGGTGTTTGATCACCAGGAACGCGCTTAGTCATTCGATTTCATCATGCGACACAGCATGCCTTGACCAGCTATTTCAGATGCATGAGAGTAACACTATTCCTGCTCGGCATGTGCTCCTTACTCAACCTCTATTCCACTCAACCAGTGCTCTCCCAGTTGGCACAGTGGAGTGGTCAATCACCAGAACATTCCGCGTGGACCATTAGCGCCACCACGTTTGGTGTAGCCCTGTGTGCCCCGTTTGCCGGCGCAATCTCTGATGTCTTTGGCCGCAAAAAGCTCATGATCTTGGCGCTCTCCACGATGGCGATGAGCACTTTGTGCTGCATTTTTGCTCCAAATTTTTGGGTTCTCCTGACATTGAGACTGTTTCAAGGCATGGCGACCCCGTTCGTTTTCACCGTGGCCGTTGCCTACATTGCAGAAGAATGCTTTGAACGAGCCCGCGTTAACAGCATCTACGTCGCGGGAACGGCCTTTGGTGGCTTTGCAGGTCGACTACTTTCCGGGCTTATCACCGATGCGACGGGGTCTTGGCGACTATCGTTTCTTGCGAACGCCTCGCTGATACTCATGACACTAGTTGTCACTATCGCTTTCCTGCCTATCGAACGCAACTTCTCCCCCGCAACATCAGTGAGAGCATCCGTCTCGGGTCTCAGCCAACATATGAAGGATCCAGCGATCCTGGCGTCGTGTTTCATCGCCGCTGCCTTGTTGTTCCAACAGGTCTCCACCTTCACTTTTGGATCATTGCACTTGATGACGCCACTATTTTCACTTTCAGCTACCGCGATCGGATTCGTTTTCGTAGTGTTCCTGTTGCCAACCGTTCTCACTCCGCTGAGCGGCAAACTCATTTCTACAAAGGGGCGCTACGCCGCATTTGCTGTGGTCACTGTGCTTACACTTGGCGGACTATCGCTTTCTCTCATTCCGCTCACAACCGCGGTTGTGGCTGGGTTGGCATTTTCTTGCGTTGCGGTGTTCATGGGGCAATCGTGCGGAACCGGATTTGTGGGCGCTCACGCCGTCCGCAACACTTCGGCTGCGGTCGGCCTGTACACATTCTCTTACTATTTCGGTGGTACCTTAGGGGCTATTTTGCCTCAGGCCGCTTACGCGCAATGGGGATGCTTTCTACAGTGCTGATCGTGGGAACTCTATCCGTGATGAGCTTAGGACTCGCCCGCGCTTTCTGGCGCATCTAGCTCATCTGAAATCCCTGGATCCGCGGCTCAAGAACTCCCCGATCGGCAACGGCTCTAGACGGTCCGCCACCAGGGTCGGCGCTCCAGTCGCGTTCTGGATAATCCCGCGAATAAGCAGCGCCTTCGAGGTTCGCGCCACCAGCTTGTCTTTTGCCCACAAGCCGGGCGAGATCATCACGTTCATCAGGCCGGTCTCATCCTCCAGCCCCATGAAGGTCACTCCCCCAGCGGTCTGGGGTCGCTGCCGATGCGTGACGACGCCCGCGATCTTGATTCGAGTACCGTCTGCCACCTCAAGCAGCTGATTCGCGGTCACTACCCCCTGCGCAGCGAGCGATGCCCGCAGCATCTCCATCGGCTGTTTGTCATGTGTGACACCAGTGGACGAAATATCTGCTACGAGCAGCTCAAAGGCATTCATGCCAGGTAGCGAAGGCGCCTGGATCGCAGACAGCCCCGGCAGCATCCCCTCGTTCTCGGTCGCGGCCACACCTGCCTCCCACAGCGCTTGCCTGCGGGTCAGCCCAAAGCAGTCAAGAGCCCCGGCGCGCGCCAGAGCTTCGGTGTGCGCTACTGAAAGCGAGGCCCGGCGAGCCAGGTCCGCTACTCCTGTGTAGGGTGCGTGCTCGGCCACGCGGGTGGCAGCGTCGGAGCCAAGCCCGTGCACCAGGTTGAGCCCCAATCTGATGGCACCACCTGGGCAATCGGCCTCCACCCCGGACTCGTTCACGTCAATAGGCAGGATCTTCACCCCATGCCTGCGGGCATCCTGGATCAGGGACTGTGGCGAGTAGAAGCCCATCGGTTGGGCGCGCAGTAGCCCGACGCAGAATTCCGCCGGGTAGTAGTACTTGAACCAGGCGGAGAAATATACGAGTCCTGCAAAGGACTGGGAGTGGGATTCCGGAAAGCCGTAGGCAGCGAAGGCGACCATTTTGTTCCAGAGGTTATCGGCCACCTCGCCTGCGATCCCGTTGCATTCACGCAAGCCGGTGTAGAAGCGCTCCTTCAGGGCCGCCATCTTCGCTGGGGAACGCTTTGATCCCATGGCGCGTCGTAAAGCGTCGGCTTCGGCGCCGGAGAACCCGGCGGCGTCGCGGGCCATCTGCATGAGTTGTTCCTGGAAGAGCGGGATGCCGAGGGTCTTGGCCAGCGAATTCTCCAGGCAGGGATGGTCGTAGGTAACCGGTTCCTGACCGTTGCGACGGCGGATGTAGGGGTGCACGGATCCGCCTTGGATGGGGCCGGGACGGATGAGGGCAACCTCCACCACGAGATCGAAGAACTCGCGGGGTTTCAGGCGCGGGAGGGTGGACATTTGGGCGCGGGATTCCACCTGGAACACGCCCACGGAGTCGGCGCGGGAGAGCATGGCGTAGACGTGCGGGTCGGCAAGGTCGAGGTCCCAGAGGTTGACGGTCACCCCTTGGTGCGTCAGCACCAAGTCGGTCATATGGTGCAGCGCCTCCAGCATGCCAAGGCCCAGGAGATCGAACTTGACCAGGCCCGCGGAGGCACAGTCGTCCTTGTCCCACTGCACCACTGAGCGCTTTTCCATGCGGGCCCATTCCACGGGTACCACGTCCGCAATGGGGCGGTCGCAGATCACCATGCCACCGGAGTGAATGCCGAGGTGTCGGGGCTGCCCCTCGAACTGCGTGGCCAATTCCAGCACGCGCGCAGGGGGTTCCGCGACCCCGCGCGACCAGGCGTCGCAACTGCCCTGCGGGTAACCGAGGGCGCGGCCGGCGTCGCGGATCGCGCCTTTGCGACGGTACGTAATCACGTTCGCCACTTGCGCCGCGTTCTCTCGGCCATACTTCTCATAAACATATTGGATGACTTCCTCGCGACGCCCGGATTCGATGTCGATATCGATGTCCGGCGGGCCGTCACGATCCGGGGAGAGAAAACGCTCGAAGAGCAGCTTGGACTGGATCGGTTCCACTGCGGTGATGCCCAGTACGAAGCACACTGCGGAGTTCGCCGCCGATCCTCGCCCCTGGCACAAAATGTTGCTTTGCCTGCAAAAATCGACCAGATCGGTCACGATGAGGAAATAGCCCGGAAAACCGAGCGTTTCAATTACGGACAGCTCGTACTCGACTTGCTGGCGCGCCCGGTCGTGGATCTCCGCTGAGCGGGAAGCGTAGCGATCATTGAAACGCTCCTCCACCATCCGGCGCAGCCAGGTCATTTCGGTGTGCCCTGCTGGGACGTCCCACAGCGGCAGATTGGGGGCAACGAGGTCGAGCGTGAACGCGCACTGCTGAGCGAGCTCTGCGGTGTAGTCAATGAGATCGTCGGCACCTGGCACCGCTTTCTTAAGAATTTCCTCAGGACGGAGCCATGTTCCGCCCACCGGATGCGCATACGATTCTGCCCGCCCCACATCGAGCCGAAGCTTCAGCGCAGCCTTTGCTGCAGCCAGCCGAGCCTCGGCAAAAGTAGCGGCAGTGGGGACACCACTCAGAATTCCACGGAGTCCGTATTCGGTTTGCGCTTCGCGCAGTTGTGCGATCCGATCCGCGTCTTCCGGCACCATCAACGCCTGATGCTCGAGCACTACATTGCCCGATCCGAACACCTCAATGAGAGAGTCGAGAGCGGGCCACCAACGATGATCGGCAAGAACGACCCAGTGCTCCGCATGCTCCGCCAGAAGTTCCAGCGGCGGATACACGCAAGCATCCTTCTCACCACCAGCCATTCGCGCCTCAGATATAACGCGAGACAGTCTGCGGTACCCCTCCGGGGATCTAGCAAGGACGGTCAATGGGGCGTCGATAAGCGAAAGCTCGGCGCCAAACACCGTACCGATCCCGACCTGCGCAGCCGCCTCAGCAAATTTGACCGCGCCATAGAAACCGTCACGGTCGACGATCCCCAGCGCTGGCATGCCCAGCTGCGCCGCCCGCGCCACCAATGCCTCCGGCTCGGACGCTCCAACGAGAAAGTTATAGGAGCTGCGTGCGTGCAGTTCAGCAAAGTGTCCCAGCGGGCTTGTCGACGCCACAGACTCCGATCCCAGATGAGCGACCGACACCGGGGTCGTAGTCGGTTTACCGCTGAGAATTCGCTCGAGCTTCGACCAGCTGAGCGGTCGCCCGTTGAATCCGCCTCCGTCCCACTCCACAAAACCAATTTAGCACACCTGTTCGACATGGATATATTTCACAAGGGAACATAATCACCCAATAGCGCTAGCCAGGCACCCATCAGCACAAGTTAGCAACAATTAATTATTATCAATTAGAACACCTGAGCTCAATGTGATTACCACTTAGCTTTCAAGAGTATCTAATTTATGCTCTGATAAGTTTCCAACTTGTGATTTCTTAGTTACTATTCCTTTTAGACGCTGTATTTCTTAGGTAGCCCGCTAGGCAGGCACCGCATCACACCACTTTTCTCAAGGCGTCCCCACGTGTGTTCACATTGAAAGGAACTTGGTCGTCAGATCATGTCTCACATCCACTCGGGCCGACGCCGTCGGCTGACAGCGGTGCTATGCGCAACGCTTATCCCATTTAGCTACCTAACAGTTCCTGCACAGGCCCAAGAAGCCCCAGCAGAAAGCATCGAAACCCCAAAGATGCGCATCACCGCCGACAACCTCCAGATGGATGTGGACGGCATGGCTCAGCAGTTCATCATCGGCTACAAGAACCCTGATGAAGGAATGGCACGCATCGCCTCCGAAGAGCGCGAGTCCATCCTGACCGCAGCTGCTGAGAAGGCCGGAACCCGAGCAACAGAAGTGCGACGCATGCACAATGGCGCTTCCGTCGTTGCAACGGACAAGAACCTCACCCCACAGGAAGCCGCAGCATTCCTGGACACGTTGAACCAGCGCCCTGACGTGGCATACGTGCAGGTAGATACCTGGAACTACCCACACGCCACCCGTAACGATTCGCAGTACCCAGATCAGTGGCCAATGCATGACAAGCCTGCCAGCGCCAGCGTTGAGCCTGCGTGGGATCTTGGCTACACCGGTAACGGCGTGACCGTCGCCGTCGTGGACACCGGCATCACCGATCACCCCGATCTCGCCAAGAATGTCGACATCTCCGGTGGCTACGACTTCGTCACCGATGCCACCAAGGCCCGCGACGGCAGCGGTCGCGACGCTGATTCACACGATATGGGTGACTGGGCAAACGCCAACGAATGTGGCACCGGCAAGCCAAAGGAATTCAAGCCTTCCACCTGGCACGGCACTCACGTTGCCGGCATCGTCGGAGCTACCGCTAACAACAACCAGGGCGTGACCGGTGTTGCAGAAAACGCGCGCATCATTCCGGTTCGTTCCCTGTCCAAGTGTGGTGGCCCAACCTCCGACATTATCGACGGCATGGCATGGGCCGGCGGCCTTTCCGTTCCGGGAGCACCTGTAAACGCTAAGCCTGCAGACGTGATCAACATGTCTCTTGGCACCCCGAACGCCTGCTACGCAAACCCTGCTTACCAGGACACGATCGATGAGCTCAACGCCCTCGGCAAGATCCTCGTGGTCTCCGCTGGCAACGACAACCTCGATGCCGCCAACTACTCCCCTGCTAGCTGCGACGGCGTCATCACCGTTGCTGCTACCGGCCCAGACGGCAGCAAGGCGTCCTACTCCAACCGTGGCAACGTTGTCGAAATCTCCGCTCCTGGCGGCGACCAGAACTACATCGACTACTCCGACATGACCCAAAAGAAGGACCCGAAGCGTGGCTTCCTGTCCACTCTGAATGACGGTACGCAGGATCCTGCGAATGCGAGCTACCAGTTCTACGACGGCACCTCCATGGCCGCTCCACTGGTCGCGGGCATCGTTGCCCTGATGAAGGAAGCCCGCCCCGACCTGGACGTCACCTTGGCTACTGAAGCCATCCAGAAGACTGCCAAGAAGGTGGAGACCTTCGGTATGGGCGCCGGCATCATCAATGCCAAGCCTGCCATCGAGTACGTCATGCAGAACCCTCCTGCAACCACTCAGCCTGGCACTCCTGCTCCTGGCACAACCGTAACCACCGTGTCCACGGCTCCTGCGCCTCGCACCACCGTGACCCCAGCTCCAGTGACCGTGACTTCCACGAAGCTGACCACCGAGACCGTCGCCGAGACCACCACGGCTACCTCCGTGGTCACCCAAACCAACGAGCCTGCCCCTGTCACGGTCACCAAGACCACCGTCATCGACGCCCGCCCAACCACTGTCACTAAGACGGTCACCACCACGGTTCCGGGCGATAGCTTCACGACGACCGAGGTTGCTCCTGGCCAGACCTTGACGGAGACCACCACGGCTGCTGGCCCAACCATCGTGGAGCCAACCACCGTGACCATGACTGCTCCTGTCGCAACTGTTGTTGAGACGAAGGACCCAGTTACCTCCACCGTTCACGAGACTGAGACTGTGACCAGCACCAACACTGTTCCTGGCCAGACCTCCACGGTGAAGACCACTGAGCCTGCCGAGACCGTCACCACCACTGTTGCTCCAAGCACCGTGACCATCACGCCATCCACCGTGACTACCACTCCTGTTCAGCAGACCATCACGGAAGTTGTCACCTCCACGGTGACTGGCGTTCCAGGAACTGTCGTCGAAAAGACCACGGTTCCAGGTGCAACCGAGACCGTCACTGCTGCACCGGAGACCAGCACTGCTGTCACCACCCCTGGCGGCACAGACGTCACCGTTACTGCAGCTCCAGTAACCGAAACTTCAGTCACCGAGGTCACCTCGACGCTGCACACCACTGTCACCGAAACCACTGTTGTTGATGACAACGGTGGCGAGGTACCAGTGACCACCACGACCGTGATCGAGCAGATCGGCGATCCGGACCCAGGCGTCGTCATTGGCGACGGTGGTTCCTCGAACGGCTTCTTTAGCTGGAAGTCCCTCTTCCTCCTGATCCCGGCACTGTTCATCTTCCTTGGCACTTTCGGTGGCCAGACCGGTTCTGCAGAGGGCTCCTCCGCTAACCCTTGGGCTGCAGTTCTGAACAACCTCCGCGGCCTGTTCCGCTAATCATCTGAAAAACTCTCCATGCTTCATTTCAAGAAAGGATCCGTGCCAACCATCATGTTGATCGGAAACTCACGGACGACATTCCATCGTCAACTCCTGACGCTGGCCTCGGTGATTGCGGTACCTGCTTCCATGTTGGTTATGCCAACTGCTGTGGCGCAGGAGCTCACCCCAGGCCACGTTGAGCACGAACTCAACCCAAATAACCCAGCCGGTCTGCAACGCTTCATTGTGAAGTACCGCGACAATGGCATGATGCACATCAGCGCCGAGCAGCAGGAAGACAGCCTGCAGAAGGCTGCCTCCGAGGCTTCCGCTAGCGCTGAAACCGTCAAGGTTCTCCACGACGGCGCCCGCGCCATCAAGATGGATCACAACCTGTCCGTCGAAGAAGCAGATGCTTTCCTCGACAGCTTGGCTGCCGACCCTCGCGTCGAATACGCCCAGCAGGACTCGTGGGTCTTCCCGATGGCTGCTCCAAACGACCCAATGTACGCCAAGCAGTGGAACCTTCACGACGCTGAAGTGCGTTCCGACCAGGAAAATATCGTCATTCCTGGCGAGTACAGCGCAGACGCAGATAAGGCCTGGGACCTCGGTGTCACCGGCCAGGGGCAGACGATCGCCGTCATCGACACCGGCATCACCAAGCACCCAGATCTCGACTCCAAGGTGCTGCCGGGCTACGACATGATCTCTGACGCCACCATTTCCCGTGATGGCGACGGCCGCGACAACAATCCACAGGACGAAGGCAACTGGAACGGTGCCACCGAATGTGGCAACGGTCTTGCTTCCGATTCCTCCTGGCACGGCTCCCACGTCGCTGGTGTCGCCGCTGCAGTCACCAACAATGGTCAGGGCGTTGCAGGCATGGCTCCAGATGCCAAGATTCTTCCTCTGCGCGTCATGGGACGCTGTGGCGGTCTTGGCTCCGACATGACCGACGCCATGGTTTGGGCTGCTGGTGGCGACGTCGCTGGTCTGCCTAAGAACAACAACCCAGCTTCTGTTATCAACCTGTCCATGGGGGCGCAGGGCAAGTGCATCCGCGACCAGGCCTTTATCGACGCCATCGCCTTTGCAAACAGCAAGGGTGCAACGGTTCTGGCCGCTGCAGGCAATTCCGATGATGAGGCCCTGTGGTACAAGCCAGCCAGCTGTGAAGGCGTCATCACCGTCGGTGCTGTGGGCCCTAACGGTAAGCGCGCCTGGTACTCCAGCTACGGCCCAGAGGTCGACATCGCTGCACAAGGTGGCGACCACTTCGCAGAGAACTCCACGTATCGCATCCACGACTTCGGTGTGTGGTCTGCCGTGTCCGACAGCACGACCACCCCAGGTAACCCAACCTACGGTTCTCAGAATGGCACCTCGCAGGCCACCCCAATGGTGGCAGGCGCAGTCGCAATGCTGAAGCAGGCAAAGCCTGGCATCACCAACGACGAGATCATGCAGGTTCTGCAGGGTACGTCCATGCCGTTCGCTGAGGATACCTCTGCCAAGCCAATTGGCGCGGGCATCTTGAATGTGGGCGCAGCCGTCGCCAAGGTGCTCGGCACCACCGTCCCAACCACCTCCGCACCGGCAACCTCCACGCCAGCCACTACGGCCCCGGGCACCACTGCCCCAGGTTCCACGACCACCAAGACCGTCACCACCACCCCACCGGCTGTCACCGTGACTGCCCCAACTCAGGTAGTGACCTCGACTCAGACCGTCACCAAGACCAGCGTGCAGCCTGTCACCGAGGTAGTTACCTCCACGACGAAGACCACGGCTCCTGCTGCAACCGTCACCCTGACCGAGACTTCGACCTCTGTGGTCGCGCCGATCACCGTGACCGCTACGGAAACCATCACGGCACCGGCAACCACCGAGTCGGTTACCTCCACTGGTGCCCCAGTCACCGTGACCGAGACCGCCATTGGTGAGCCAACTGTCGTACCTTCCACCGTGACTGAAACTGCAGCTCCAGAGACCTCCACCGTGATCGAAGATGGCGGCACGGTAGTGACCACCGTCAGCGCGACGACCACCGCTGTTGAAACGACCACCGAGCCAAACGTCGTGGTTACTGAGACGCAGCCGGCACCAGTTGTCACCGTGACTGAGACTCAGGACGCTGTCACCCAGACCCTGGTTCCAGTGACTGTCACCGACGCTCCTGCTCCTGTGACCGTCACCAAGACCACCAAGGTGACCGTCCCACAGGCCCCTGTGACACAGACCCAGATCGTTTCCGAGCCAAATCAGACCGTGACCGAAACCCCTGGCGTGGTCGTTGTGACCAGCACGGCACCTGCCGAGGATTCCACCACCACCGTGACTCCAACCAGCGTCGTCACCGAGACCGAGATCGTTGAGACCACCGCAGTGGCCACCACGACCCAGACCTCTGTGGTCGACGAAGGCGGAGTCCCAGTACCAGTGGTGACCGAAACGATCACCACCACCCTGGCTCCAAAGGACACGGACTACACGCTGGACATCGGCCCAATCGGCTCCTCCTGGACCGACAACGAAACCGGCAAGACCTTCAGCTTCAGCTCCCTGTGGCTGTTCATCCCGGCACTGGCAGCAATCTTCCAGTTCTTCGGCCACATCCCATTCATCGGTGGCTCCAGCAGCAACCCTTGGATTGCCCTGACCTCCTGGTTCCGAGGCATGTTCCAGTAATCCCGCTCAATCAATCGTCCGGTCGGCGTATCGTCGGCCGGACTTTTGCTTGTCTGGGTGATGTGCTTTCGGCGGTCGCGTTTGACTTTGACGAAGCTGTTTAGACGAAGATTGCAGGAACCGTGACAGCTATGGAAGAAGCGACCTCGAAACCTCGTCCAAACAAACTCGTCAAACACCCTCTCACCCGGCCCCACGGACGACTTTGACGAAGCTGTTTAGACGAAGATTGCAGGAACCGTGACAGCCATGGAAGAAGCGACCTCGAAACCTCGTCCAAACAAACTCGTCAAACACCCTCTCACCCAGCCCCACCGACGACTTTGACGAAGCTGTTTAGACGAAGATTGCAGGAACCGTGACAGCCATGGAAGAAGCAACCTCGAAACCTCGTCCAAACAAACTCGTCAAACACCAAACGCCCGGCACAAACCCCGAGTTCAACAATAAGACGACACTGTGACCAAGGACACACATCCCCTAAACATGCAGGCTATCCGCCTCAAACATCACCCGATGCCCCAAAAACAGACCAAGCTTTCTAGACCAAGCTGTACAAAACATGCCCGAAACACTAAGTTAAACACCACTACATAGAAAGCTCTGTCTAGAAAGGCAAAACGAAAATGAAACTCCGCCGTACTGCCGCCCTCGGGCTGGCCGCAATCCTGGCAGCTACCTCTCTTACCTCCTGTGGCCGTGGCGCTGCAGATAAGGACGCTATCCAGCTCGGCACCACCGAAGCTGACATGGGTTACTGGAAGGTCTTCGAGCAGGAGGCCGAGAAGGCTGGCGTTAAGATCCAGACCAAGCAGTTCGCGGATTACCAGACCCCTAACCGCGCCCTGAACGACAAGGAAGTGGACGCTAACCTCTTCCAGCACCTTAAGTTCCTGGCCCAGCACAACGCTGGTTCCGGCAACAACCTGGTAGCCATTGGCTCTACCCAGATCGTGCCACTGGCGCTGTACTGGAAGGACCACACGTCCCTCGATGGCATTGAGGGCCAGGAAGTCGCCCTTCCAAACGACCCTTCTAATCAGGGCCGCGCAATTAACGTTCTCAAGCAGGCCGGTCTGGTCACCCTGAAGACCGAGGGCCTGATTACCCCTACCCCAGCTGACGTCGATACGGCAGCCTCCAAGGTGAAGATTGTGCCGGTCGACTCTGCGCAGACCGCCACCGTGTACAAGGAGGGCAAGCCTGCGATCGTGAACAACACCTTCCTCGAGCGCGCGAACATCGACGCCAAGACCGCCATCTTCAAGGATGACCCGAACTCTCCTGAGGCCGAGCCTTACATCAACGTCATCGCGGTTCGCCAGGAAGATGTGAACAACGAGAAGATCGCTAAGCTTGTTGAGGTCTACCACTCCGAGCCTGTCCAGAAGGCCCTCGCAGAGGACTCCAAGGGCACGTCGGTGGAAGTTAAGCGCTCCAAGGAGGACCTGAACAAGATCCTCGAGCGTCTCCAGAACAACCAGAAGTAACACAAGGATCCTCGTGACTCAGCCTGAACGCCCCGGAACTCGCATCGAGTTTCGGGGCATTACCAAGACCTTCCACACCGGGAAGAAGACCCTGACCGCCCTCGACGACGTCAACCTCACCGTCGAATCCGGCGACATCATCGGCATCATCGGTTACTCCGGCGCCGGCAAGTCGACCCTCGTGCGCCTCATCAACGGCCTCGAAAAGGCTACTTCTGGCGAGCTGCTTCTCGACGACCTAAACGTCGTCGGTCTCTCCGAGCGCCAGCTGCGCACCGTTCGCCGCGACATCGGCATGATCTTCCAGCAGTTCAACCTGTTTTCCTCCCGAACTGCCGCTGGCAACGTCGCTTACCCACTGGAACTCGCTGGAGTTCCGAAGGCTGAGCGAGAAAAGCGCGTCGCTGAGCTGCTTGAGTTCGTCGGTCTTGGCGACAAAGCCAAGCACTACCCCGAGCAGCTCTCCGGTGGCCAGAAGCAGCGCGTCGGCATCGCCCGTGCGCTTGCGACCAACCCGCGCCTGCTGCTTGCCGACGAAGCCACCTCCGCACTCGACCCAGAGACCACGCAGGACGTGCTGCACCTGCTCCGCGAGGTGAACAAGAAGTTCGGCATCACCATCGTCGTGATTACTCACGAAATGGAAGTTGTGCGCTCCATCGCCGACAAGGTCGCCGTGATGGAGGCCGGCAAGGTCGTCGAATTCGGTTCCGTCTACGACGTCTTCTCCACCCCGCAGACCGACGTCGCCTCCCGCTTCGTCGCCACCTCCCTGCGCAACACCCCGGACATGGTGGAATCGGATGAGCTTAAGCTTCGCGACGGTCGCATCTTCACCATCGACCTGACCGAGGAAACCGGCTTCTTCGCTGCCTCCGCGGACGCTACGAAGGCAGGCGTGAACATCAACATCGTTCACGGCGGTATTACGACGCTGCAGCATCATTCCTTTGGCAAGGTCACTGTTCAGCTGACCGGCCCTGCCGAGGCTATTGAGCAGTTCTACCAGGCAGTTTCGACCAACGCTGATGTACAGGAGATCATTCGATGAACCAGACCGTACTCGCAGCAGATTGGGATCGCCTCGGCGATTCGTTCGTCACCGCCATCATCGATACCCTTTACATGGTCTCGATCACCATGGTGGTCGCCGGCATTCTTGGCCTGGCCATTGGCATCTTGCTCTACTCCTCCCGCACCGGCGGAATCCTGCAGAACAAGGCGCTGTACACCGTGCTGAACGTGATCGTGAACTTCGTGCGCCCGATCCCGTTCATCATCTTGATCGCCTTCATCGGACCGCTGACCAAGCTCGCAATCGGCACCACCATCGGTATTGACGCAGCCACCTTCGTCATGTCCGTGGCAGCCACCTTCGGCATTGCCCGCATCGTCGAGCAGAACCTCGTCTCCATCGACCCAGGCATGATTGAGGCGGCACGTTCCATGGGTGCTTCCCCGTGGCGCATCATCCGCACCGTGATCATTCCTGAGGCCCTTGGCCCGCTGATTCTCGGCTACACCTTCGTGTTCATCGCGGTCGTCGACATGTCTGCGATGGCCGGTTACATCGGTGGTGGCGGCCTGGGCGACTTCGCGATCGTCTACGGCTACCGCTCCTTCGATACCGAAGTGACCCTGGCAGCAACCGCAGTGATCATCGTGATCGTCCAGATCGCGCAGCTGGCAGGCAACTACCTGTCCAAGAAGATCATGCGTCGATAGCCCCGGGTCTTAGGTCCCGCAAAAAGTCACGTAGCTTGAGGCCGTCTGCTGATACTCAGCAGGCGGCTTTTCGTATGGCCGCTGCAGTACTTCATGCAATGCCTCGAACAAAGACAGGTCCCCCTCATTGGCAGCGTCCAGGGCTCGCTGCACCACAAAGTTGCGTGGGATAACCTGTGGGTTCTTCCCTTCTAAGGAGGCGTGAGCCAGCGTGTGATCCTTACCAGGGAGGGATGCGAACCACTCATTGATCTTTGCCGGATCTGACGTTCCGATCTTGCGAGCGAACACCTTTTGCAGTGCGTCGGAGAAGAGCCCAACAAAGTCACCGTCAAAGCCTAGTTGGGCGAGGTTCCACTGCAAGATCGCAGGTTGGCGACCATAGGCGTACCTCCCCTGGGTGTCGATTGAGGAAAAGCAGGCAGCTGGATCGTGCGCATCTAAGAAGGCACAGGGTCCATAGTCCAGGGTTTCCCCGGAAATCGAGGTGTTGTCAGTGTTCATGACGCCATGCACGAAGCCGATGCCCATCCATTCGGCCACGGTGTCACATTGACGCTGGGCAACAGCATCCACTCCACCGGGGAAGAGCGACCAGGCATAGTCTTCCAACCGGGATTGCATGTCCGCCGTGCCGTTATTGCGCACCAATTCAAAAGTGCCCACCCGCAGGTGAGAGCGCGCTACGCGCACCACTACTCCACCCGGCACCACCAGCTGGCGCTGAACTTTTCGGCCAGTTGTCAGCACTGCGAGGGCACGCGTGGTGGGGATGCCCACGGCGTGCATGTATTCCGAGATCAGGTACTCGCGGAGCATCGCATCCAGTGGTCCGCGGCCGTCGCCACCACGGGAAAACGGGGTACGCCCAGTCCCCTTGGCTTGGACTTCGTAACCCGCAAAGGTGCCGAGGAGGAGAGCTCTGCCGTCGCCAAGCAGCGGGTTGTACTGGCCGAACTGGTGTCCGGCATAGGCGAGCGCGTACCCGCCGCGCTGCCCGAGGAGGAAGGCGATGCCGTCGGGGCTGCGGAGCCAGTTGGGGTCGAGGCCGAGGTCGCGGGCGAGGGGCTCGTTGAGGATGAGCAGCGTCGGGTCCGGGGTGGCCTCGCCGGCTGCGGGGTAGGCGAGCTCGGGCAGGGCCTCGACGATAGGAAACTCAGGTTTCATGGTGCCCCAGTATAGGAATTGTCTTATCGTCTAGGTATGAAAAAGGTCTTTCCTTTCATTGTGGCGGCGCTCGCTGCTGCATTCATCGTGTCCATCGTGATGGCGTTGCTTGGGTACCCGATCATGCTGGAGCACATCAGCAGTTTCCTCTCCACCTGGGGCTTCTTTCTGGCCATTCTTGGTGTTATCTACGTCGTTAACCGGTTCATGAGGCGGAAAAACGAAGCGAAGAAGTGGACCGATGGCCGCGTCGGAGTGGGCACCATCCAGCGCTATTCACACAGTGGCCGCTACAACAACGTGCGCACTTACAGCCTCACGATGCAGGTTGAAAGCGAAGACGGCCACACTTTTGTTGGCAACATGAACCCGCAGGTGGGACGGCGACACCTCCCCGATCTCGCGCCAGGCACAAAGATCCCGGTGTGTTTCAGCGCCGCCAAAGCGACCCAACTTTTCGTTCCGCACGGCCCGTTGAAGGCTCGCGCGCAGCTGTTTTTCGAGTACATTCAGCAGCGCGATGGCGTCATCAGCCAAGTGGCGATTGATGCGAAATACCGCGGTCAGCCGTGCCGAGCTACGGTGCAGGGGGTGCGCCAAGGTGGGTACCGAGAGGGATCAGCCGTGCAATGGATTCTGGATTTGCAGGTCTTCACCCCGGATGGGCAACAGTTCCCGAGCACCGCGAAAGTCCTGCTAAACAAGGCCCAATATGACCTGCTGCGCAGCGCAAACTATGTGGAAGCAAAATACCTGTCTCATGACACCAGCGAAGTCGCGGTGAAGATTCCAACGCCAGCGAAGTAACTTTCCATGAGTCGCTACGTCATCGCATTCCTGCAGCTTGTGGCCGTGGTGGCATTCCTGTGGTGGACGAGGTTCGTCTTCACCGTCGACGCTAAGCCGGGCAGCTTCTTTCATGATGCCGAGCCATCTTTCCTCTTTACCGTTGGCTTCGTACTCTTAATTTGCACGTTGTCTGTCCTCGGGCGCTTTTATCCCACGAATGTCGCCCGGTACTGGAAGGACGGCCGGGTGGGCGTCGGTACGGTGCGTTCCTACCAGCGCTTGGGGCTGAAGAAAAACGTGCGCAGCTACGAGTTAAAGATGCAGGTAGAGGGCGAGGATGGCGCGCTTTTCGACGGCACCTTGGTCGTCCCCGTCGGTAGGCGGCGCCTCGGCGCCCTGCACCAAGGGCTGCGCTTACCGGTGATCTATCGGGAGAAGAAGCCCGCCAAGCTGTTTGTCCCGCATGGGCCTTTTACTCAGCGCGCACAGTTGTTTTATGACTTCTTGGATGTGCGGGACGGCCGTGTCGACCAGCACACGCTCAACGCTGGCTATTTTGGACAGCCAGCCCGGGCGGTGATAGTGCAGGAAATGTCTGATGGGCTGGTGTTTCCGGGGAAGGAGCGTCTGCATTTCACCGTGAACGTGTTTACGCCTGATGGGCGTCAGTTTCCTGCGGAAGCAACGTTGCTGGCAGATAAGTACGAAAAGGGGCTTCTCCACAAGGCGCGGTACGTGGAGGCAAAGTATTTGCCTGAGGCACCGGAAAGAGTGGCTCTTCGTATTCCGAAAGCCCCAAAGGTGGGTTAAGGTGCGAAGTGTCAGGGAGGAAAGACGATGAACAATTTTGAAGGTTGGCTTGCTCAGAATCGGCTGGATCAGGCGCTGACGAACGACACGTTGTTCCAGGAAGCTCTTGGCTTCAACGATGGTTGGACCGATATCGTCGGCAATGAGCTGCGCACCCGTGGCTGGACCGGCGGCGGTGGCACTGCAGATTCCTTCGGCGGCTCCAACAATAACAACAACAATAACAACAATAACAACAATAATAATGGCTGACCTGCAGTTATTTCATCAGGCAATCAAGCTCACGTTCGTCCCCAACCAGTACTGCAACTTGGGTTGCAGCTACTGCTACCTCGGTGACCTTACAGAAAACCGCGACACCTACGACGACGTTATCTCCCAGTTCCACGCTATTGCTGGCCACCTCGAGCACCAGGGCATCCTCATCGACGCGCTCCTCCTCCACGGCGCCGAGATTTCCCTCCTCCCCCAGCCAGTGCTCCGCGAACTTTTCCAGGCCTACTTCGACTACCGCGAACGCTTCAAGTCCGAGCTCAAAGCCTTAGGTCGGCGCACGCACAGCCCAATCCACATCAAGACGAATCTGTACAACTTCCACGTCCTACGCCCGCTCTACGAGGAATTCCAAGTCTCCATCTCCGGTAGCTTTGACCTGCCATTTTCACTCCACGAGGAGCTGCGCACCACCAAGCAGGGCAAATCCACGCTCAAGCGCACATTGGATAACGTCCTGTTGCTGAAGGACTACCCCTTCCCCAAGGGAATTTCTTGCGTGGTGGGCAAGCCACACTTGCTGCGCATTGACGAGTTCATTGAAAACATCGAATGGCTCGACGCGCAGGGCTTTGACATGTGCACTGACTTCTACATCATGTTCGCCTACGACAGCGCGAACGCGCACTACAAGTCGCAGCTCACACAGGAAGAAATGGTCGAATTCCTGAATAGGCTGCGCGAACACTTTAAGGGCACAAAGTTCGAGCGCGCGATCTACTACGAGTGGTTCAAGGAATTCACCCATGACTACTGCACCAACCAGATCAACTGCGGCACCAACAACTTCCTCGCACAGAAGGACGGCGACGTCTACCCGTGCCACCGTGGCCAGGCCGAGCCTGATCTGAAGTTCGGCAACATTACCCAGCTCGGGATGCCGGAACTTGTCGCTTCCGGAGAGAAGACGATTCAGCTTTACGAGGCCGCGAACGAGCCACTTTCGCAGGAATGCCGAGAATGCCCCTGGTTTTACCTGTGCTTCGCCGGTTGCCCCATCGAACGCAACAACACCCGCGGCAATAAGTCATACACCTGCTCGCTGCAGAAGGAGCTGTACAAGGCGCAGCCGAACCGCTTCCCGCCGAAGCCTGAGTTCAGCCGTCGCCAAGTGGATGCGTTCCTGCGCCAGAACCAGCCACACGTGCTCGATGACCTCAGCGTTCCCCGTCTAATGAACTTCAATCCGGAACTGCTCGACCCCTCAAATTCCCTTGCGTCCCTCATTCAGCGGGACGCTACGTTGCAGGAGATGTTCCGCCCCGGCGCGATCAAACTGGTGGTTAACGGCCAGGCGACAGGCCTCTTCTCCTCGCATCTTTTTGGGCGGATGACCCAGGTGAGCCTGCGGCCGAGTGATCGGGTGTTTGTGGCCGTCGATAAGGCGTATTGGGCGCTGAACGGTGGCGACCTCGGCAACGCTATCAAGGTGCAGCTGCTATCGGACGCGCCGGTGGTGTACGGCGATGAGCAGCGGACGAAGATGTCGCATGTGGCCACGATGGATGCGTACCCGGCGCAGCTGCAGGAGCTTAGCGACGCCTGGATCCTCGATCTCACTCCGTTTATACAGCTCCACGCGCCGGGCTTTCTGCCGGACTTTGGCAATTTGATCTCGGTGACGACGCTGCGTGCCCGCGAGTATCACTACTCCAAGCACGGCAAGAATGCGTTCTACCACCTGGAGACGATTAACTTGCCGTTCCCGGAGTTTCGGTTTAGCTGGAGTTAGTTTTCCGTTCGACCCACACCCATACCAGCGAAAGCAGGAAAGCTGGAAGTAGGAGCCAGGCTAGGTAGTGCCAGGTGCGGGCACCGAAGTAGGATTCGTCTGCGCTGAGTCCTGCGAGGTAGTTGATGGTGATTGTGGCGACAAACAGCACCATGGCTGTTGCGATGCTGAGCCAGAGTCTCCATTTGTGCATGCGACAGTCCTTTCTCTTACCTCCAAAGTTATCGTTTTTTGGCTTTGGTGTCGATAGCCTGCAGGTAACGATTCGCAAGGAGAGCCGCGTTTTGGGATGCTACGGTGATAGTCGATACATGGTATTCCGCTTGCCCTGGCCCCCTTCTCGGTGGATGATTCCCTCTTTAAGAAGTGGCGCCAGGGCGTAGCGAATCTGGGATTCCGTGAGGGATAGTTCTTCCTCCAGGTCATGGAAGGAGAATCCTTGTCGCTTGTTCCTGGCAACTTCATAGATGAGGGGAGCGTTTTTCCCGAGCCGAACTATGTCCATCGGATCGCGGTGAGCGCTGACGGAAGGTCGTTCGTGTGCGTGGCGTTTGCGCCAGAAAATGGTCGTGAATTTCACGCCGGAATCCACAAAGGTGGGTGCCGGGACACCGTGTGACTCACATTGGCGCAGGATTTCCTGTATTCCCCCTCCCTCGCCTTCGATGATGGAGTTCCCATCGGAATCGGTCACCAGTTTGGCAATGCGGTACAGGCGTTGGTTGACCTCAGCTCGGGTGAGTTCCTCGCTCAGCAATTGATCAATGGACAGTGTCTTTAGCCCGCCGGGTGAGGAGATGACGAGCTTGTTTGGTTCGAGCCGAATGTCAATAGCTTTGCCAGCTTCGACGGTGAGTGGCCCAAGGTCCCGGTGGACCAAAGCGTTGGCCACGGCTTCTCGAATAGCCGGAAGAGGCAGCTCATAGATGGTCTTCATGTGCCCATTCGGCTGGTATTGCTCTACGGCGTCTAGGTTTCGCAAGACCCATTGCATGACGTTGTGGATCAGATCAGGGACAGGACCATGAAAAGTTTCAAGATTGCGCAGTCTGGTGTCATTTCCGTGCGGCATGCGAACCGCACAGGTCACCGCCAGCGAAGGGAGTGGTCCTTGTGGCAGAATGCCGAGGCCATAAAGACCGGCGAGCGTCACCTCACCTTGGGCTGTGAGAACCCCCAGCGTGCGCAGCACCTTATCGTCATCCGTGATGGCTGAGAGTCGCGAAATGTGTGTTCGCGCAGCAGAAAGAAATTGGGAAACGAGATTTGGGTCCAGATCTTCGATAGAGGTATCTCCTACCGAACGCTGATCCAAGTTGGCAGAAGCATCGGCATGAAGCTTCGCTGCCTCCAGCATTCCCAGTTCACCGCTACTAATTTCATAGTTTCCATCCGACTGGCGGAGATATGCTTTTCCGCGGTAGCGCGCTGGGCGCCGATAGAGATCAAGCCCTTGAACCTCGGCAACCACGACGGACCTCCGTCGCACGTGCACGACGTATGCATCAATGTGAGGACAGGGCTCCACGCTCATTCTGGCAGCGGAAATTAGCCCTGCTTCGAGTTGCGCGGCTTCTTTAACCCCTAAAATTTCAAAGTCTTGGTTTTCGGAAATCCCCAGTAAAATTGTGCCACCATCAGGCATATTCGCGAATGCACATACCGTAGCTCCGATGTCTTCAGGCAGACCCCCTTGCGCCGATTTCACCTCGATGCTCGCGGAATCGCCACGTCGAGCACGCAGCTCAGCAATAAGTGCGGTGATATCCCCCGAGTTCAGCTTCATACTTCCAAACATAACTCAGAAACTTTCCAAGTTTCAAGGTGAAACTTGGAACATTTGAAAGTATGCTGGACAGTAGTTGCTTTCCACTCACGTCAACCTTGCAAGGTGTGGAGTCATGAAGAAGTTGCTCACCGTTTTAGCATCCATCGTGGCCGTAATAGTCCTTGTCGTAGCAATGATCGCGGTTGTTCACGTTGTGAACGTCAAACGCTACGCCATCCCGGGCGACAATCCGCGGGACAAGACCACCTACGAGACGAACGCCCAGGTCACCAGCATCGAAGGTGAATACCTCAACGGTTTTCACTTCCAGCCGGCAGAAAAGCGTCACAAAGGCACAATTGTCACCTTCGGCGGATCGGAAGGCTCGCCGGACTACAGCAGGGCCAAACAACTCTCTGAGCAGGGCTTTGAGGTGTACGCGCTGTTCTTCTTCGGACAGTCGAATCAGCAGCAAGAACTAGCCGAGGTACCGTTGGAGTTCTTCGACGAAGTGAGCGCCCTCATTCCGGAGGGACCAGTGACCGTGATCGGATCTTCAAAGGGAGCGGAACTCACCGCAAACCTCGCTGCGCGGGGAGCGAAGATAGACAATATCGTGCTGTTCACGCCGAGTGAATACACCTATCAGGGCCTTGCCTTTGGGCAGAAAGAAACGTCATCCTTCACCCAAAGTGGCCAGCCACTTCCTTACCTATCGTTCCGCAATTCGGCACCTGGTCCGTCGATGAAAATGTTCGGAAGCATGATCCTCGGACTCCCGGTTCGATACCGTGGAATCTACGAATCCATCCCGCCGAAGGATGAAGCCCGCATCCCAATCGAGAATTTCAAGGGCAATGGCCTACTTTTTGCCGGAGACCAAGACGCCATGTGGCCAGGCGATATCGCCGCGCACAAACTTTCCGAACGCAACCCCAACCTGGAATCCCACGTCTACCCCGGCGCCGGCCACCTATTTGCTGAAGACATCACCAGCTTCGGCCCATCCTGGGAAAAGATGCTCGGCGGCACGATCGACGGCAACCGCGCAGCTAAGCAGGATTCCGATCGGATTCTGCTGGAGAAGCTAAGCGAGTGGCATCCAGCTCCCTAACACCAACAGCAACCAGGGCTTTCCCGCGCTTAGGGGCGTCCCCGCACGAGGAAATCACCCCGTCGACCTCGCGTTCTTCAAGATCTACCTGCCAACAGCGGCCGTCGACATGCGTGACCTCGCCGCCAGAAATCCTCAAAGAAGCCAGCTCAACCCGCTCCCCCGCTTCCGCCAGCTTGTTCGCCACGGCCAGCTCAGCGACCTGTTCAGGCCGGGAATAGCAACTGCGGCCACGATTGCCGGCCAGGAACAGCTGCCCTTGGGCGAAGAAGCGGACCATGTCGGTCGCCGCGAGCTCGTTGAGGCGCCCGAAGGAATAACCCCAGGGCAACGCGATTATCGACGGCGCAAAGCGGTGCCCCTTCGTGTGGGAAGATTCCCACACCATGTTGCCAGGGAACTGCTCCTCTAGGTGCGCAGCCAGCGGTCGGCCTTTGAGGGCGCAGCACCGGTCGCGTTTGCCGTGGGTGCACACCAGAATCACTGGGTGCTCGACGGGTTCCCCGGAGCCGTCAAGAGGATCTATTCCTAACAACTCGCGCGGATGATCGATGACGTGTTTACGGGCAGTACCTGCGCGAACGTCGGCGATGAATACGACTCTGCGGTCGCGCTGTTGTCCCTCCCGGCCGGGCTTTCGGATGAGCTGCAGGCTCGCGCCGTATGTCTTGAGGTAGTCGGCTAGCTCTGCGGTCAGTTCTGGCCCGAAGACTCCGCCGTCCATGATGTCGTGGCTCCAGCCGAGGGCGTGCTCGAGCGCGATGAACAGGGTTCCGGTTTTCGCGGTTCCCGGCAGCGGTTCCACTCGCTGATCAGAGCACAGTACCTCAGGGTTCATGCCCCCAGGGTAGCGCAATCACTAAGGTAAGCCTAACTGTTACCTGTGTTACGGGTGTTATCACTGTTTTGCAACGTTTTCCTTGAAAACTGCCTTTTGACAAGCGCACTCGCTACGGTGAAGGTATGACTGCCTTTTCTCGCACCCTTCAATTTGCTGCTGTGCTGACCGCTTTGAGCATTAGCGCCACGGCCCTTTCCGCGTGCGACGATGAAAAGTCGGCGACAGGCTCACAGGGCGGCTCCTCAATTCAGCAACAGGGCATTGCCAGCCCATCCGATATCGCCCCACTTGGCGAGGCCAATCCGACCATGAAGACGAAGTCCGTTGAGGCCCCAGCCAAGCTCGTCCCGGTGGCTATGCGCGCGGGCACCCACGAGGGCTTCGATCGCGTTGTCATCGAGCTCACCGGCGAAGGAACCCCGGGCTGGCACGTGGACTACACCCCACTGCCTACCCAACAGGGCAGCGGCCAGGAGATGAAGGTCAACGGTGACACCTTCCTCAACGTCAGCATCGACGGCACCACCTACCCCTTCGAGCTAGGCCTCCAAGCCAACGACCTCACTCCCGTAGCCGGCGAAGGCCCAGCCGTCGCCGAAGTGATTTCTGGAGGCACGTTCGAGGGCCGCTCCCAGTTCATCGTGGGCCTGCGTGGCGAACGTCGCCCGTACGCCGTCTCCTTCATCGAAGACCCGAAGCGCCTGGTCATCGACTTCAACCAGAACTAGTCCCACGACGCCTCCAAGCGCCACTGCCCCGCAAGCCACAGCACCAAGAAGGCTTGCGGGGCACTGTTGTCCTGCACGACGAGCTGCAGCCGCGCATACTTTCTCGCCTCATCCGGATCCCACCACCGCTCATCCACTGGCCAGGGACCGGCCCACGCCAGGACTTCCCAGCGCCTTTTCCCGCGCAGTAGCCACGCAGGTGTTTCGCTCAGTATGGCGTCCGCGGTGACGTGGATGGGGTGGCTGTGGGCGTCGAGAAGCTGCAGTTTGGCGGCGGGGTGGCTGGCTGCGCGCGTCGGCAAGGGCGACGGCAATGCCCCAAGCCACGGCCCCGGCGCGCGCTCAGGCGGAGCGTCCTCGCCGTACGGGACGAGCTCAACGCGCTCCGCGGGGCCACGCCCACCCGCCAGCCGCGGTTGCAACACCGCGTCCGTACCCAGCAGGGACTGCACCCGAGCCACCACGCGTCTGGCCTGCTCAGCGCGCTCATCCGACGCTCCCCACAGTCCCGCCCCCGCATCCGGGGCGCTAACCTCCAGGGGCTCCAGCGCCAGCGTCACGATCCCCGGAATCTGTCGCGCACTCAACCACCCATCAAGCTGCCACCGCACGCGATCCGCCGTCGCCGCCTCCGTGAGGGGCTCCCGCGTCCGCCAGATCCGCTCAATGCTCACGTCCGCTTCCGCGACCACCTTCAGGCGCTGGCACACCACCCCAGCACTTTTGAGCTTCTCGTGCAGCTTCGCCGCCAACATGCGCGCCAGGAACGCCGCCTCATCCACGCGCGTGATTGTCTCCTCCGGCGTCAAAGAAACCCGCAAGTCAGCGACGGGAAGCTCCGGCGCCACCTTTCGCTCCTCCCGCCCCTGCGCGATGCGCTGACACCGCATGCCAGCCCGCCCAAAGCGCGTGACGACGGCCGATGGCGGCACATCCGCCAGTTCCCCGAGTGTGCAGATCCCCAGCATGCTGAGTGCGTCCAAGGTCTCCGGATCGCAGCCGAGAGCCTCCTCTGCCTGCAATACCCCTAGGGGTTGCTCTCGGAGGAACGTCTTGCTCGCTTGTGGTGGCACTGCTGCACCTTGACGGGCGGCGATGATCGCGGTGGGGATCTCGTCCGCTACCCCGATCATGCAGTCCACGCCCTGAACAGCAGCGGCATCGGCAAGTAGTTGCACTGCCTTGTCCTCACTGCCATAGAATCGCCCGGCCGCGCCGGCATCGACCACCACCAGGCCTGGTCTCAGCACTTCCACGCTGGGGGCGATGCTTTCCATCTCCAGCACAACCACTTCAAACTCGCGGGCGTCCCGGTCCTCATCCCATTCCGCCAGCGTGAGCGCAGGAAACAGAGCCTGGGCCTCGCGCACCCGCATGCCACGTTTGATCCCCTTGGCGCGCGCCTGCGCATTGCACGCCTTCACCCGGTGATGCTGCGCAACCACCATGGCCGATGCCGCATGCGTGGGCCAATCCGGGAACCACACTGCCATGACCCGCATTTAGACCACTCGCAGCTGCGTTCGGGCAGCTTCGCCGACCCGCACTCGTCGCGCCTGCACACCCGTTTTCATGCGCAGCTGAACCTGAATATCAAAGCCACGGATACGGCCAGTACCTGGTCCGATGCCATGAAAACCCGAGACCTCGGCATCCATAGCTAGGTACGGGGACGGCGCGGTGAGATTAACCAACAGCAAGACAGCCTTCCCCTTGCGCAGCTTTCCGAGCAACGGGCGCGCCCGCACCGGAGACAGCTCAAGCTGCACCCCGGAGCGATAGATCACCACGTCCATGCCTTCACACAGCACGGCCACGGTATTCAGCGGGTCGGGGCCCGGGTCAGGAACAGTCACCACTTTATCCAGGCCCTGGCTAATCTCGGCGAGCAGCAAATCCGGCCACCCCACCACTGCCACGAAATTCCCATCCCGGACAGCAGTTCGAACAATTTCAACCACAAAGGCTGGCGTATTGCTACAGTGCACCACCGCCTTGCGCGGGAAACTTATCCCCAAGCCCTCAGGGGCGGAAATCCCCTCATCAGGAACAATATCCGGAGCGGGCGCCGCCCCGACAGCATCCATGCGCGCGCGAAGAACAGCAACGCGATCCGCCCGACTCAACTCGGAAAGATCGACCGCCACTTCCTCTCGAACACTTGTTCCCGTCACAGGGAATAGTATTGCGCAAGTCAGGGCCTCAATTCAAGTGCACTGACTTACGCCAAGTCATAGCGCTGCGCCCACCGCGTCAACGCATAACGATTCGACTGCTGCGTCTTACGCAAAATGTTCGACGCATGCGTTTCCACCGTCTTGATGGAAATAAACAGCTCCGAGGCGATCTCCTTGTAGGTGTAACCACGAGCGAGCAAGCGCAGCACTTCCAACTCTCGACGAGTCAGCGCATCCACCAATTCCGGCTGCTCATGCTGCTGTTCATCCACCACGCCAGCGCCCGCATGGGCATCAGGAGCCGCGAAGGCATCCAGCACAAAGCCGGCAAGACGAGGTGAGAAGACTGCGTCGCCCTCGTGGATGCGGCGGATGGCGTCGACAAGCTCGGCGCCATTGATCGACTTGGTGACGTACCCACGGGCACCCGCGCGGATGACGGAGATGACGTCCTCGGCGGCGTCAGAGACCGAAAGCGCCAGGTAACGCGGGGTTGGAGCGCCAGCAATGACGGCCTGACCACCGCCGTCCGGCATGTGGACGTCCAGCAGCACGACGTCAGGGTTTGCCTCCGCGATCCCGGCAATGGCTTCGGCTACGCCACCAGCCTCACCGACGATCTCCACCTGCCCCGAAATCTCGGCGCGCACACCAGAACGGAAGACAGAGTGGTCATCGACGAGGAAAACACGAATCATGCCTTCGATTCTACTGGCATCGTGATGTGGACCTCTGTTCCCTCACCAGGGGTCGACCGCACCACAGCCGTACCCCCGGCGCGCTCCACACGCCCCAGAATCGAATCCTTCACCCCATGACGATCCTCATCGATCTCCGCCATGTTGAAGCCCACCCCGCGATCACGCACAAAGATCTCCAGGTCACCGAACACTTCCGAATAGACGTCAATGGAGCTGACCTGCGCATGCTTCGCCGCATTCACCATCGCCTCGCGGGCAGCGAACACCGCAGCCTGCGTTTCCTCCGTCATCGGGGTATCCCCCACCGTGACCGGGGCAATACGAATGCCGAACAGGTCCTCGACTTCCCCGGCGGCAAGTTCCAAGGCTTGGGAAACGGTGGTGGATGAGGAGGTTTTACCGTCGAAAAGCCATTGCCTCAGCTCACGCTCCTGACCGCGGGCGAGGCGCGCAACCTCGACGGGGTCCTCGGAGCGCTTCTGGATGAGGGCCAGGGTCTGAAGGACGGAGTCGTGGATGCGAGAGGCGATCTCGGCGCGCTCCTCCGCCTTCGCCTTTTGGTCACGTTCTTCCGTCAAACGACGCCACATCTGCAGCAACAATGGAACAGCGAGAACGGCGGCGCCCACGATGGTGAACAGGACAGCGGTGAACGTCGCGCCGAAAACCGCAGGGTCGGCCCAGTTGATGGTGACGAAGAAAATGCCCGCGAGCACCAAGCCGACGCCCACCATGATGGTCACCATGTTGCGAGGCCGCAGCAGCGCCTCAATGCCCTGGTCATAGGCCTGCCAGGCCACCAACGCGCCCACGCCGACGATCACAGCCGGCACCAGCGTTGAGCCCTGGAAACCCGTGAAGGCGGAAAAACTCAAGACCGCAGCCGCGATGCCACCAATAACAAACGCCAGGTTGAGGCCCTTAGGAGTCTGTGTCCCCTCCGGGATCACGCACGAGGCTTCCTGCTCCTCGGTTGCAGGCTTGGTCATCATCCAGGTACCCATGTAAAAGACCAGGCCAAGGCCACCTAAAAGGCACGAGCCAAGCAGCACGAGGCGGATGGTGAGAACATCCAGCTGCAAATGCACAGCCAGGCCAGAGGCCACACCTCCCACCACGCGGTTGCGGGGCCGGAAAAACTTCGGGTACATCATGACTTACATCTTGGCATGACCCTGAACCTTTGAAATCGGTGGAAACCCTGATGTTTTTGGAGGAAGGGTACGCGAACATAAAAGTATGAACACGAATACAGTCAACACCATGTGGGCCACCCGCCCCGCCCGCATCCCATCGTCTCAGGGCGGCAACGCAAAGATCGCCGGCGTCTGCGAAGGCATCGGTGTCCGTTACCAAATCGACCCCACCCTGGTTCGCATCCTATTTGTGGCTGCCAGCCTCGTCGGTGGCGGTTTAGGCGTCTATCTCGTCGCTTGGCTGATCATGCCACGTTATTCCATGCAGTACTCGCCGATTGAGGCGGTGTCCAAGAACCTTGGCGAAGAGTACAAGAAGGAAAAAGAGACCGGTTGGTGGCTAATTATTGCGCTCCTCGTCTTCGGTTTTAGCGCCACGAGCACCAACGACGACCTGTTCGGTAGCAGCACAATTATCTCCCTCGCCCTAGCCTTCGCGGCCTGGTACTTCCTGCACACCAAGCAGCCGGAACCACCGCGCATTAGCAGCGATCTCATTGCCCCAGCCCCGGGCTTTCAAACCCCAACCCCACCATCGTGGGATCCGCTGGGCACCGTCCCTGAACTCTGGCACCTGCCGGAACCTGGCTCCATGGCGCCACCGGCACCGAAGAAGAAGTCCTACGGTTGGGTCTGGGTAGCCGCTGCTGTGGTGGTCATCGGCCTTAGTGGTGTGGCAAACCTTGCGATCACCTCTACAGATCCCGTCGAGGGCATCGACGATGTCACCGCCGTCGTTCGGACGGAGTCTGATCTGCAAAAGATGTATGAAAACGGCATCGGCAACCTCACCCTCGACATGAGGGAGCTTGCTCCACTAAGCCAGGACCGCACCATCAAGGTCGATAACGGCATCGGCAACGTCCACATCGATCTCCCGCAAGAAGTCCCGGTTCGACTCGAATGCAACAACGGAATCGGCGACACCAACTGCCAGCCAGGCACCCACAACCCTGGAAACGGCCACGTGCTCACCATCAAGGTGGACAACGGAATCGGCAATCTCCACATCGAGTACTAAGACATCGCGACCAGCTTGTCGAAGGCCCGATCCGGCAACACAGCCTTCAGTCCGACGAACAGCTTCGCACCCCTTCCTACTGTGTAGCGGGTGCGAGGCTTTTCTAATTCCACGGCCTTCACCAGCGCGTTCACCACAACCTGCGGCTTCGACAGCAATTTGCCGGAGTAGCTCCTACGCAGCGTCTTTGCCAAACGCGCTGCCTTTTCTTGGTACGGGCCGTTCGCACTACTCTGTTCCAAATTGTCAGCGGTGATGATGCCCCAGTTAGTTTTGATACCGCCGGGCTCAATCACAACAACGTCGATGCCGAATGGTTTCAGTTCCATGCGCATGGCATCAGACAAAGACTCCACCGCATACTTGGAGGCGTGGTACCAGCCACCAAACGGAATGGTCATGCGACCACCCATGGAAGAGACGTTGATGATGCGACCCTTACGCTGCGCGCGCATGCCAGGGATCACCAGTTTTGTCATTTCGGCCAGGCCAAACACGTTGACCTCGAATTGGTACTTGGCATCCTCGAGCGGGACCTGTTCCATCGGCCCATAGAAACCAAAACCGGCGTTGTTGATCAGCACGTCTACAGTGCCAATGGTTTCAATCACATCATGGCGCTGCTCAGCACTAGTGACATCCATGGCCTTGGTGTGGACGCCGAAACGCGCAAGCTCCTGGAGCTTGTCCACGGAGCGAGCAACTGCCCACACCTCGTGCCCCTTATTAGCGAGGGTCTGTGCGGCTTCGAAACCGATGCCACTAGAGGCACCCGTGATGAGGATCTTCATGGTGCCCAGGCTACTCGTACCCCCTAAGTAAAATTCGACATTTTATGCACCGAAACCGCCATCTGAAATCGAATTCTACTTACGGTCAGCTAGAAGAAAGGCTCAAGCTTAGGCCACTGGGAAGTGTCTAGCGTCGGCACGTCCTTGACTTCCTCAATCGACTCCGCGCTCACCTTAAAGGCGACTGAACCATTGGAAAACACCACGCTGTCCCCACGGGTATCCACTAGGTAGTCGCGCATCTTCGTCACCTTCTCGTCCGCCACCTCGTATTTGTGTTGCATCTTTCCTGGCGAGTAGTACGCGGAGACAGCAGATGACGGGCTGGCGAAGTTGATCGCTACTTGGTTCGCTCGGCCTTGTGGGTCCAACGGCTGATTCTGTTTGACCGGACCCGTATCCACTGCCGGGAGGGACGAACTCGGGCTCAAGCTGGTATCACAGATGAACCCAATTGTCCGTTGCCGGGAGATGTGACATTTGAGGGTCGTCTTCTTATCCATCGGGACCGTGAACAAGTAGGTCTGTGGCTCCAGCTTCTCATCCCACGGCTTGAAGTTAGCGTTGCCCATTGGCAGGTCGCTGCCCATATCGCTTGGCGGGTTGCTGCGCTTTAGATCAAGCTTGTAGTCCCCGTGACTTGTGTGGATCACGGGATGCGTGACGGCTTCAGGCGAAATCTCGAGAGGGAGCTGCTCATAACGAGCTATCTCGAAAGAGTCATGTTTCCGCTCTGCGCCAATCTTAATGGTTTTATCGGCCAGATTGACGTCCGAAACTTCGTAGTAGAACCTCGGCTCCTGATTCGGAATCATCTTGCCGTAGCGGAAGAAGATGACGGTTTCCGTAGGCCCGATCCCCATGTTGGCATTGTTGAGGTCTCCCCTACCACCTTGGAATTTCACGTAACTCAGTGGCGCACAAGGGTCGAACTTGTTTTCCTTGACGTCCACGAAGTAGTACAGCTCTTGGGTCTTCTGTCCGTCCTTGATCAGCGGTACTCGCTGCCCGGATGCCAAGTGAACCCCCAGATCGGTTTCCTTGAGATCCAGCTGCGGATTCTTACAGACCTCCTGTGGCTTACTTGAAGTCTCTTGCTGCTGCGCACAACCTGCCAGAATTAGACCCGCGATCGCCACCGCCGCAGCAAGATGCTTCATCAAAACCTCCAAGTTATAGGAATAAAGACCAAAAGGCCCACTTAACTGTCAGAGTACTCGATAAATGACAGTTAAAGTAGGCCTTTAGCTTTAGGAGGCTTACTCCCACTCGATGGTTCCCGGTGGCTTGGACGTGCAGTCGAGCACGACGCGGTTCACGTCAGGAACTTCGTTGGTGATGCGGGTGGAGATCTTCTCCAGGACGTCGTAAGGCAGGCGGGTCCAGTCGGCGGTCATAGCGTCCTCGGAGGACACTGGGCGCAGCACGATTGGGTGGCCGTAGGTGCGACCGTCGCCCTGGACGCCCACGGAGCGGACGTCGGCAAGCAGGACGACCGGGCACTGCCAGATCTCGTTGTCCAGGCCGGCTGCGGTGAGCTCGGTGCGGGCAATGAGGTCGGCGGCGCGCAGGGTCTCAAGGCGCTCTTCGGTGACTTCGCCGATGATGCGGATGCCGAGGCCTGGGCCTGGGAATGGCTGGCGGTTGACGATCTCTTCCGGCAGGCCAAGCTCGCGGCCGACGGCGCGAACTTCATCCTTGAACAGCAGGCGCAGTGGCTCGACGAGTTCGAATTCGACGTCGTCAGGCAGGCCGCCCACGTTGTGGTGGGACTTGATGTTTGCGGTGCCAGCGCCGCCACCGGACTCGACCACGTCTGGGTAAAGGGTACCCTGCACCAGGTAGCCAACCTCCTGGCCTTCCAGCACAGAAGCCACAGCGCGCTCGAAGGAGCGGATGAACTCCGCGCCGATGGCCTTACGCTTGGCCTCTGGCTCGGTCACGCCGGCCAGCTTTGACAGGAACGCAGCACGCTCGTCTACGGTGACAAGGCGGGCGCCGGTAGCAGCGACGAAGTCGTTCTCGACCTGCTCACGCTCGCCAGCGCGCAGCAGACCGTGGTCAACGAACACACAAGTCAGGCGGTCACCGATGGCACGCTGCACGAGAGCAGCAGCAACAGCGGAGTCAACGCCACCGGACAGACCACAGATCGCACGGCCTTCTGGTCCGACCTGCTGCTTAACCTTCTCGATCAGCTCTTCCGCAATGTTCGCAGGGGTCCAGTCCTGTGGCAGGCCTGCGATCTCGGTGAGGAAGCGCACGAGCACTTCCTGGCCGTGTGGCGAGTGCATGACCTCAGGGTGGTACTGCACGCCAGCCATGCGCTTTTCGACGCATTCGAATGCAGCCACCGGAGCACCAGCGGACTTCGCGGTAACGGTAAATCCTTCCGGAGCCTCATGGACGGCATCACCATGGGACATCCACACCTTGTGGGTGCCCAGGCCGTCGTGCAGGATGCCACCGAGGGATTCCATGTCGGTGCGGCCGTATTCGCGGTTGCCGGTGTTCGCGACCTTGCCACCCATCGCGTGGGTCATGGTCTGGAAGCCGTAGCAAATGCCGAACACTGGCAAGCCGAGCTCGAAGACTGCCGGATCGATCTTCGGCGCGCCGTCTTCGTACACGGACGAAGGGCCACCAGAAAGGATCAGTGCGGCTGGGTTCTTGGCCTTGATTTCCTCAATGCTGGCGGTGTGCGGGATGACCTCGGAGTACATCCGAGCCTCACGCACACGCCGCGCAATGAGCTGTGCATACTGAGCGCCGAAATCGACGACGAGAACTGGGCGATGTTGAGTCACACCTGCAGTTTAGCCCACGTGGACGTGTGGACGCGATTTGCCTGCTGGGTACTTCCGGCGAATGATTTCGTGCACAAGCGCTGCGTTTTGGCCACGTCCCACGAAGAGGAATCGAACCATGTCGCGGAATGGGGATCCCGGCGACCATTCGAAGTAAAGGTCCATCTCCACGTCGTGATGCTCGAAAATGTCCAATGCAATCGCAGCGATGGCGTTCGGGATCGCGGTGGCTTCGGTGCGAAGCACGCTGACCTCGCCGACCGAGTGGCCTTTAATCTTCAGCGGCGTGGCGAATTCGGAGGCGTCGCGCAGACCAACCTCCAGGAAAATCACCGGCTGATGAGGCGGAATGAGGTTACGGGAGCGGATCTTGTGCTCCTTGTATTCGTAATCCTCCACCGTGAAATCGCCTGCCCGGTGCGCGACGATCGCCATGCGACGTCCACAGCCAGCCGCATTGATCATGTTGTTCGCGGCGCGGTCGTAGTGGAACGTGGTGGTGCGGATTTCGAATGCTCGGTGAGCGCGCGAGGCCATGGACGTCACCACGATGCCCACGATGAACCACATCGCCACATGTAGGCCCTCAGGCCTTTCGATCATGTTGGTGATCATCGTGTAGATAAACACCAGCGCGATTGTGCCGTAAGCCAGGAACTTCCAGCGTTTGCCGTCGTTATGCCTCATGTCCCAACGCGCGGACAAGGTCACGGCGACGGCGCCGGAGGTCAGCAGGACCAGCACGCCAGTCGCGTACGCACCCGCCTGCTTTTCGACGCTCGCCTTGAACACAATCGTGATGAAGAACGCGAGCGCGGCGACGATCAGCACCATTGGACGGTTGCGCGATACCCATGCTGGCGCCATGCCATAGCGAGGCAGCCAGCGCGGAATGAGGTTCAAGATACCCGCCATTGCTGACGCGCCCGCGAACCACAGAATCGCTACGGTGACGAGGTCATATCCGGTGGAGAATACTTCGCCGAGGTACATGTGTGAGAGGTACGCGAGGGCGCGGCCATCCGCTTCGCCACCTTGCGTGGCGGCCTCTGCGGGGATCAGGACGGTGGTCACGATGGACGAAGCCATCAGGTAAACGCTCATGATGCTCGCTGCGACGAGCAGCAGTTTTCGGTCTGCCTTGATGCGTCCTTTGACACCATCCTTGGAAGCGATCTGCGGGATGACGGCGACGCCGGTTTCAAAACCGGACATGCCGAGTGCGAGCTTCGGGAAGATGATCACAGCAAGCAGCGCCATGCCCCAAGGGTTCGGGTACTGCGTGACCAGCGCATTCTTCCATTGAGAAATTAGCTCGGGATGCTGGAGAATTTCCCACAATCCCCTACCGATGACCACTGCGTTCAAAGCAAGATACGTGGTGACCAGGATGACGGCGATGCGAATCGCCTCGCTGAAGCCCTTATAGAACACGCCCGCGAGGGCCGCGAGCATACCCAGGGTCAAGGGCAGCATCCATGGCGATTCCGTCGTGCGAAGCAGGTGCGCGGATGCGTCAGCGGCCGACAGCGTCATAGTGATCATGAAGTCTGTAGCAGCGAAGCCCAACAGAATAAGAACAGCGAACTTGCCCTTCCAGCCAGGGATGAACCGCTGCAGAACAGTGATGGATCCCTGGCCGTTAGGCGATTCGCGCGCGATACGACGGTAGACAGGCACCGCACCGAACATGGTGATGGCAACCAGGATGATCGTTGCGAGTGGAGCGAGAGCCCCGGCGGCTACCAGGGCAATTCCGGGCGCGTAGCCCAGCGTGGAGTAATAATCGAGCCCGGTCAAACACATGACCTTCCACCATGGGTGGCGCTCTTCAGCCTTTTTAGACGACTTAACAGTCACCAGAGCAGTTCTACTCCTGGGGCACCCCAGCTACAATTTCAGGCTACTGCTTTTATTCGTACTTACTTGGGGATGCGCTATCGGACGAGCTAGCCGGCTGTTTTTGATTACCTTGCAAATGAACAATAACGAGGAACAAACACAGCACGAGCGTCACTGCAGGGATGCGATACATGGCATGCGGGTACAGCAGCAAGCGCCATCCAAGCATCGTCATCATGGCGACCTGACCGACCACAATGACGCCGAGCGCATCGAAGCGACGAAGTCCAATGATCACCGCAGCCACCATGAGCGCAGCAAATGCGAACAACACAGGGGTTGCAGTGGAACTGATTTCATTCGCCAGCAAGTTTTGGGAGCGCATGGCACCTGCGTAATCGAATGTTTCCAACCAGCCCTTGATTGGAGTTCCAACGTTCCCTGACTCATATTGACGCTGCTCTGGCGTGAACTGCACTGTTAGGTACTGGCGCCATGCGAGAAACGCGATCGGACCGGCTGCGAGATTGAGGTAGGTTCTCCATTCAATCTTTCGGGTACGTACAGTCTCTACCACAAGCAACAGCCCAAGGCAGGCAGGTACCAGCACCATTTGTTCCTTGGCTAGGGACAACGCAACGACGGCTAATGCGAGCAACGGGCTTTGTCGTTTTTCAAACCAAAGCAACAGCACGAGAGCCACGAGAAAGAGTTGGAATGGCTCTGTGAGTGCGGTCGTAGCTGCATACATCAGGCCGGGGCTGAACATGACGAGCAGTCCCCACCAGCGACTGACCCCAAAGCGGTCCGTTAGCAAGGTCATCAGAGCCGCTGCCCCAGCCATCGAAGCCAGGCTGAGAAGGAAGAATACTTCGTCAATCACTGATGGGTTTCCAATACTCAAAATAGCTGCGATCCACGAGTACATCGGGTGGCCATAGCGATACGCTGCGAGGTCGATCAGATCGTGCGCTTGCCCCGTAGCAAATGGATCGTGGGCCATCGCCCACAGGTAAACGCCGTCGTAGTGATCCGGCGGAGAGACGAGCTGAAACTTGGGATCTACTGAGGTGACCAATTTTGCGATCGGATCTGCGACCGAAATGTTTAGTAGCTGGCTCGTGTCGAATTTGGGCCGATGCGAGTAATACTGAGCCAGGAATGCCACAAAGGCGGTGAGCACTCCGTTGACTGCAGCGTGGACATATTTGTTCAATGGATCCCTCAGATACAGGTCTTAGACGATACATCCAGGGTAAGGCTTCTCCTACGTAACGACCATTTGAACAGGACTTTTCATGCAAAAATCGCCCAAGCCAGAGTGTGGCTTGGGCGATAACTGCTACGAGAACTACCGCAGCGACAGAGATACCTTCTGGAAGCTCTTCAGGTCGGTGTATCCGCACTTGGCGAGTGCGCGACGCAGGCCTCCAACAAAGTTGAGGTGTCCGAAGGCCTCGGTCGATGGGCCGTGCAGGACAACTTCGAGGGAAGGAGCTGGGCCGTCCTCGAGGTTTTCAGCGGTCACGAAGCCACGTGGGAAACGTGGGTGTGCAGCCACTGCTGGCCAGTAGTAGCCCTTGCCAGCAGCTTCCGCAGCCTGTGCCAAAGGCGCTCCGAGGACAACTGCATCGGCGCCACAGGCGATTGCCTTGACAGCGTCGCCAGAGGTTTCGATCTCGCCATCGGCGATGATGTGAACGTAGCGACCACCGGTCTCGTCCAGGTACTCGCGACGTGCGGCAGCGGCGTCGGCAATGGCGGTTGCCATTGGGGTTTCAATGCCCAGTGCGGCGGCGTTCGTGTTGTCGCCACCACCAACGATGATGCCAGCAGCACCGGCACGCATGAGGTGCATGGCGGTGGTGTAATCGCCCACGCCACCTGCGATGACAGGAACGTCGAGGTTGCCGATGAACTCCTTGAGGTTCAGTGGCTCCCCGCCTTCCTGCACGTGCTCCGCAGAAATCAGGGTGCCCTGGATGATGAGCAGCTCCGCGCCAGCCTTGATCACTACTGGGGCGAGTTCGCGGGCGCGCTGTGGCGAGACACGAACGGCGACGGTAGCGCCGGAAGCGCGGACCTGAGCAATGCGCTCGGAGAGCAGATCAGTGTCCAGTGGTGCTGCGTGCAGCTTTTGGAGCAGGGCGATTGCCTTGGAGTTCAGGATGTCAGTGGAGAGCAGCTCTTCACGGGCAGCCTCAACCACCTGTGCAATTGCGCCCTCGAGGTCAGCGTGGCGTCCCCACAGGCCTTCGGCGTTAATGACGCCCATGCCGCCCTGCTTGTCCATCTCAATAACGAACTCTGGGGTTGCCAGAGCGTCGGTTGGATGGGACATCACTGGGATGTCGAAGGTGTAGGCATCGATGTTCCAGGTGGTGTCAACGTCCTTGGAGGAACGGGTGCGGCGGGCCGGGATGATGGAAATGTCGGCCAGTCCGTAGGAACGGCGTGCCTCACGTCCGATGCCAATTTCAACGATGTCTCGCATGTCTGCTTCCCTTAGCGCATGTAGTAGTTAGGAGCTTCGACAGTCATCTGAATGTCGTGTGGGTGAGATTCGCGCAGACCAGCTGCGGTGATCTGGACGAAGCGAGCCTTCTGCAGCTCCTCCACCGTTGCAGAACCGGTGTAACCCATGGCGGCGCGCAGGCCACCAACCAGCTGGTGGATGATGGTGTCGATGTTGCCACGGAATGGTACGCGACCTTCGATGCCTTCCGGAACGAGCTTCTCTTCGCTCTTGACATCTGCCTGGAAGTAACGGTCCTTGGAGTAAGAGCGCTTCTCGCCGGTAAGTCCTCGGCCCTGCATAGCGCCCAGGGAGCCCATGCCACGGTACATCTTGTACTGCTTGCCGTTCACGACGGTGATCTCGCCTGGAGCTTCAGCGGTACCAGCGAGCATGGAGCCAAGCATGACGGTGGAAGCGCCGGCAGCCAGTGCCTTAGCGATGTCACCGGAGAATTGCATGCCACCGTCAGCGATGATTGGCACGCCAGCCTTCTGAGCTGCAGCTGCGGCTTCCATGATGGCGGTGATCTGAGGTGCGCCGACACCTGCAACAACGCGGGTGGTGCAGATGGAGCCTGGGCCAATGCCAACCTTGATGGCGTCAGCGCCAGCGTCGATCATGGCCTGGGCAGCGCCACGGGTAGCGAGGTTGCCGCCGATGATCTGAACCTTATCTCCGAAGCCCTTCTTCACGCGGGCCACCATGTCGAGCACGCCACGGTTGTGAGCGTGTGCGGTATCGACAATGAGGACGTCCACGCCGGCGTCGACAAGCGCGCCCGCACGTGCCCAGCTGTCCTCGCCGGTGCCGATGCCCGCGCCGACCAGCAGACGACCGGAGGCGTCCTTGGAGGAATCTGGGTACATTTCCGTCTTGACGAAGTCCTTGACGGTGATCAGGCCAACGAGCTTGCCCTGCTTATCGACGATCGGGAGCTTCTCCACCTTGTTGGAGGAAAGCAACGAGAGGGCTTCTTCCTTGGAAACGCCCTCTTCTGCGACAACGAGTGGCATTGGGGTCATGACTTCAGCGACCTTGCGGGTCATGTCCTGTTCGAAGCGCATGTCGCGGTTGGTGCAGATACCGACGAGCTTGCCTTCGCCGTCAACCACTGGGAGGCCAGAGATGCGGTAGCGGGCGCACAGTGCGTCAACCTCGCCGATGCTCATGTCTGGGGAGCAGGTGATCGGGTTGGTCACCATGCCGGATTCGGAACGCTTGACGATCTCGACCTGCTCAGCCTGGTCCTCGGTGGACAGGTTGCGGTGCAGGACGCCCATGCCACCCTGGCGGGCCATGGCGATGGCCATGCGTGCCTCGGTGACGGTGTCCATGGCTGCGGACACGATTGGGGTCTTCAAGCGAATTTCGCGGGTAAGCTGGCTGGAGGTGTCAACGTCGGACGGGATAACGTTGGACTCGTCCGGAATGAGCAGGACATCATCGAAGGTCAGGCCTACCAAAGCGACCTTGTTTGGATCGTCCCCACCAGTTGCCACGCGGTTGTCAGTCATCTAGTCCTCCTTGCAAGCAGTCAATTGATACCTAGACTAGTGCTTTCCCAGCATTTAGGTTAAATCAAGGTAAGGTTTGGACTGTGAATTTTGACGGCATGCCTCTTGACCCCTTCGCGGACGATCCCAACGATCCCGCGTCCTTTCTTGAGCCCGACGACGAGTTCCCACCGCTGACTATCGACGAGCGCGCTCATATCCTGGAAGACCTCACCCTGTTGGAAAAGTTCCAAGCCGTACTGGAACCGCGCGGAATCCAGGGCATCTTCTTCTTTTGTGAGGACTGCGAGGAACCGCACTATTACAACTGGGAGATCATGAAGGACAACATGCGGTCCCTACTTGGAGGCCAGCAGGGTCCTGTGCATGAGCCGAGCATCAACCCGGATATCAACGCGTATGTGCCGTGGGACTACTGCCTGGGTTACCTCGATGGCATGAACCACCGCTAACCAAAAATCTCGGCCCCCATTTTGCTAGGGGCCGAGATTTTTGGTTTCCAGGAGGCTGTTAAGAGGAAGGAGTTGGGTCAGCCGACTGCGACGGAGTTTCGGTTACTGCCGACGAGGTAGGCGCTGCGGTCTGCGATGGTACCGCCACCACGGTGGTTGGCTTAACGACGGTCACCGTTACGGTCTCCACCTCGGTCAGGATGATTGGAGTCTGTGGCTCGGCTGGCTCGCGAGACGTCGTCGTGGCTACCGAGGTCTCCACGGAAGTAGCAGTGGTGGAGACGGACTGCGTCACGGTGGTAGGCACCTCGACGATGCGTGCTTCCAGCTCTTCGATCGCACGCTGGGTGGACTCGCGGTCCTTGGCGTTGACTGCGTCGGCAAGCACGCGGGCGCGCTCGAGCACCTGCATCGCGCCTTCAACGTCACCCTGGGCGTGGCGCTTGTCCACTTCATCCAGTGCGCTTGCCAGGTCCACGACAGCGGCATGCTCGCCGAACATCGCAACCTTTGCGCCCCACAGTGGGGACTCTGGGTTTGCGTTGTACACGGCTCCGCCGGTGCCTGCGATCAGCAGGGTGGCTGCAGCTGCGCCAACGAGGCCAGACATAAATGGCGAGATGCCACGGCGACGGCGTTCACGACGCTCATCCAAGGACGCAACCTCTGGCAGCAGCTCATCGACGGATGGCGGCGCAGGAATTGGTGCATTGACCTCGTGATGCAGCGAAAGCATCAGCTCCGCCAACGGGTCAGCGCCGTTTGACGGGTCTACGCCGCGCGAAAGGTCATCAAGAAATGCGTCGGTAGCGAACAGTTCATCGAACTGCTCGAACCCGCCTTTCCCTTCACGACGATCGGTCATTTAAAAATCCTGTCCATCCAATTGCTTCCTTAGGCTAGCGAGTGCTCGGTGTTGAGCAACTCGAACAGCGCCAGGGGTGCTACCAACAATCTCAGCGGTTTCCTCCGCTGAAAGACCCACAAAAACGCGCAATGTCACGATTTCGCGTGCCTTCTCATTTAATGAATCGAGAAGATCACGAACTCTGTTACTTGCGTCGCTGACCAGCGCATATGACTCGGGTGATTCGTGTTCTACCGCAGAATCTGGCACTTCATCTGTCGGGTTAGATAAATCTTTGGCAAAGGCGCGATGGGCATCGGCAACCTTGTTGGATGCGATGCCGTACACGAATGCCATGAATGGACGTCCGCGATCAACGTAGTTGCTGACCGAGGTTGCCACAGCGAGCAGAATTTCCTGGGTGACATCGTCGGCAGTTGGGTGTTTGCCGCCACCAATGCGGGCGCGGGCATAACGCAAAACGGGTGGGTGAATGATCGCAATGATGCGCTGGAGCGCCTTGCGATCTCCCTCAGCGGCTAGCGGCACAAGTTCCGCTAGTTCCGCTTCAAACTCGTTCACGTTGTCTACCTTCCCGGCATTTTTGGCAATTGGGCCAACAACCCATTCTTACCCATGGCACGAAAAATATTGAATTCTATGACCGGCATTAGACCAAATTGTAATAAACCACACCTGCGCAAAAAGTTCACCAACAGTTAATCTTGCCACATTTCCCCAGGTAACGGCAGGTTATGTAACCCAAACGAGACCTAGGTCAACTCGAATTCATTTATCAGGACACCATTTGTTTACCAAGAGGCTTAAAGATCTCTGGCGTAGTTATCAATCCATAAACAGGAGGAACTCACATGCCGCAGCCTAGCCAGCTCCCGGGCCCAAATGCAGACTTTTGGGATTGGCAGCTTCACGGCGCTTGCCGAGGCGAAGACTCAGCAGTTTTCTTCCATCCAGACGGAGAGCGTGGTCGCGCTCGCACCCAGCGCGAAAACCGCGCTAAGGCTATCTGTCGCGAGTGCCCAGTACTCACCCAGTGCCGTCGCCACGCCCTTGAGGTAGCCGAGCCATACGGCATTTGGGGTGGCCTCTCCGAATCCGAGCGTGATCTTCTCCTGCGCCCTCGTCGCAACAACCGCCGCATGGTCGTCTAACACTCCCATAGCAACTTTTCCTGTCCTGGAAGCACTGCGGCAATCCGATACAGTCGACGCAATCCCAAAGCCAAGTCGATACACGGCTAAACCAGGCACAATTCCCGAAGCACCCGTGGCCAAAAATCATTGTCAATAATCGAGACAAGCAGTCCTAAATGTCGTAGGCTACCCGTGGAGCGTTTACTTCTCGATGGGCAGCGCCACAATGTCGCGACGTCGCGAGGACTTATTGGGGTGGCGTCGTGGCAAGGCATCATAAGAATTATTTCGGAATTGTGGGTGGATAATTGATCAGGCGCATTTCCACCGCATTGCTTTTGTTCACGATACCTTTGTCCGTCGCGGGATGTGGGAACGCTATGGACACCAAGTTTATTGGACAAACCGCAATAGAAAAGGTAGACGACACTACTATAAAAGTGATGGTCAATCCATGTGGCGCGCCAATGACTGACGTGTTCAATGACAATGTCATCCCTGAACCGCCAACACCTCGGCCGAGCGAAAAGTTCGGAAAAGGCATCCGATTCGAATCTCCCAAGTCCGAGGAATTCGAATTGACCTTTTCACTCGACCCTAATTCCCCTGAAAGTCTCGAAATATTTACTCGGGATCTTGGTGAGATAAACATTTTCACCGTAGCTCGAGGGGAAGACACGAGAAGTTTTGGAGTTTATGCCACGCGGGATGAAATCCTAGGCCTGAAAGACGACGAATTGATAATTGGAAAACACGAGATTTCCAATTACGAGGAATTCAAAAAGTGCCACGAGACGTTCAAGAAAGGTTGGTTTTAACGAAGATAAGGCCTGCTCGCGATCTCAACTCGCCAGCAGGCCTTACCTGTTTAGAACACCAACCTAGTGATGATGGTGGTGGTGAGCAGCTTCTGGCTGCTCCTCTGCAGGCTTTTCGACGACAGAGGCTTCCGTCGTCAAGACCATGCGCGCTACGGAGGTAGCGTTCACCACTGCGGAGTGGGTGACCTTCACTGGGTCGATGATGCCCATTTCTAGCAGGTTGCCGTACTCGAGGGTAGCGGCATTGAATCCCTGGCCATTAGGCAGTTCTGCGGTCTTTGCGACGACCACAGAGCCGTCGATACCAGCGTTGGTTGCGATCCAGTAGGCAGGCTTCACCAGTGCTCGGGACAGTGCGAGAACACCGACCTTGGCGTCGCCTTCGAACTGCTCGGCGTATTCCTTGAGCTCGGAAGCGATCTGCACGAGGGCAGAGCCACCGCCTGCGATAACGCCTTCCTGAGCAGCTGCACGAGCTGCGTTGATGGCGTCCTCGACGCGCAGCTTGCGCTCGTTGACCTCAGTCTCGGTGGCTGCGCCAACCTTGATGACGGCGATACCACCGGACAGCTTGGCAAGGCGCTCTTCAGCCTTTTCCTTATCCCAGGTGGAATCGGTGGTTTCGATTTCGCGTCGGATCTGCTCGCGACGAGCCTCGACAGCCTCAGCAGTGCCGGCGCCGTCAACGATGATGGTCTGATCCTTGGTGACGGTGATGCGACGGGCAGCACCGAACATGGACAGATCCGCATCGCTCAGATTGATGCCAACCTCAGGGTCAATGACGGTTGCCTTGGTGACAACTGCAAGGTCATCCATGAACGCCTTGCGGCGATCACCGAAGTAAGGGGACTTCACTGCAACGACCTTGAGGGTCTTGCGGATGGAGTTGACCACCAACATCTGAAGTGGCTCACCCTCGATGTCCTCGGCGATAATCAGGACCTGCTTGCCGGACTCAACGATCTTCTCCAGCACTGGCAGGAAGTCAGGGAGAGAGGAGATCTTGTTGCGAACGAGAAGAACCAGGGCGTCGTCGAGCACTGCCTGCTGCGCATCAACATCGGTGATGAAGTACGGAGACAGGAAGCCCTTTTCAAAGGACACGCCTTCGGTGACGTCCAGGACAGTCTCAACAGACTGGGACTCTTCCACGGTGACAACGCCGTCCTTGCCCACCTTTTCCATTGCGCCAGCGACCATGTCACCGATCTCGGTGTCACGGGAGGAAACGGTAGCTACGTTGGCGATTTCAGCTGCGGAGGAGACCTCGGTGGCGCGCTGCTGCAGCAGCTCAACAACCTTCTCGGCGCCCGCAGCGATGCCACGGTTGAGCTCGATTGGGTTAGCGCCAGCGGCAACGTTGCGCAGGCCTTCCTGGATCATTGCCTGAGCCAGCAGGGTTGCGGTGGTGGTGCCGTCGCCAGCGATGTCGTTAGTCTTGACTGCCACGGACTTAACCAGCTGTGCGCCAAGGTTCTCGAACGGCTGATCAAGGTCGATTTCGCGGGCGATGGTTACGCCGTCGTTGGTGACGGTTGGGCCACCGAAAGGCTTGTCCAGAACCACGTTGCGACCACGTGGGCCGAGGGTGACCTTGACAGCGTCGGCAAGCGCGTCGACACCAGCCTGGATGCCCTTGCGTGCTTCCTCGTCAAATGCAATAAGTTTTGGCATTCAAGGCCTACTTTTCGATGACAGCGAGCACGTCGCGCTGGGACAGGATGAGGTACTCCTGGCCCTGGTACTTGATCTCAGTTCCGCCGTACTTGGAGAAGATCACGATGTCGCCTTCCTTGACATCCATAGGGATGCGGTCGCCATCTTCGTCGAAGCGGCCAGCGCCCACGGCGATAACGGTTGCCTCCTGTGGCTTCTCCTTAGCGGAGTCAGGGATGACCAGGCCGGATGCGGTGGTGGTCTCAGCCTCGTTGATCTGGACGAGGATCTTGTCTTCCAACGGCTTGATGTTTACCACGATTAAAGCTCCTTGTGAGTGTTAGATGTGCCGGTTGCGATGCCTGCACAGCCGTCGTCGCGGGTGAACAACTGTGTTCCAAACAACCTACTGGCACTCTACCCTTCCGAGTGCCAGCTCTCAACAAGGGGAAAAGTTTCCCGTCTTTGGACCGGGAAAATAACAAAACCCCAGGTGGCCGAAACCATTGGCGGGAAAGATTTCCCACCGACCTGGGGTTTGGTGAAATCCTACTTATGCAGGTTAATCACCGCGTCGCGCCAGAGCTTGAAGTCCTCAGGACCGTCCTCACGGTAGTTGCGGGCTGCCCGGATACCATCTTCGACGCGCTCAATGTCAGCGTCGGTGACATCGGTGCCGTCAGCGCCGACGAAGATCACTGGGCCACAGATGGCGGAGGTTGGGTCGGTGTAGAAGGCGGAGTTGCCGGTTGCAGCCTCGTTCTTGGCCATGGAAGCAACTGGGTTAGGCTCCGCGCCCTCAGCGCGGGCGTCCTGTGAGTACAGGGCGGCCAGGGTGGTGCCGTCTTCCTGGAAGGCGACCGAGACTCGATCACTGTCAAGGCGGCCCAGGAATTGAGCTGCATGGTCGAGTTCAAATTCGATCTTGCGGCTCGTCAGGTCAGGATTAACCAGGTAACCGATGGTCATGAAAAGCTCCCAGAAACTAGGGGGGAAGTATTTACGATCTTTAATGATACATGGGTTAATTCAATGTTTTCCCCTGGTTAATCAACATTTCATCTACACCTGTGGCACTTCAACTTCCAGCGAAGGATCACAGCCCACAATAAGTGATGATGGCTCCGCTCCTTCCGAAATGAGGGAGCATGCCAAAGCTGCGATCATGACGCCGTTGTCCGTGCACAGCTTGAATCGTGGCACCCGCAGTTCGATACCGGCAGATGCGCATCGTCGCTCTGCCAGGGAACGAAGCCGCGAGTTTGCAGCCACACCTCCACCAAGCAGCAGAACCGAAGCTCCGGTGTCCTTGCAGGCCTGCACCGCCTTCTTAGTCAACGAGTCACAGACCGCTTCCTGGAAAGACGCGCACACGTCCTCCACCACGATCTGCTCCCCTGCCTTTTCCGCAGCCTCCACATAGCGCGCGACAGCGGTCTTGAGGCCGGAGAAAGAAAAGTCCAGAGAATTCGGGATGGCGCGCGGGAACTTGATGGAAGGCGTTCCCTTCGCTGCCAAGCGATCAATGACCGGACCGCCTGGGTATCCGAGCCCCAGGAGACGAGCCACCTTGTCGTAGGCTTCACCAGCGGCGTCGTCAAGCGTGGCCCCAAGCTCCTTCATCGGCGCCCCGACGCTGGAAACCTCCAGGATTTGGGTGTGCCCGCCGGAGACCAACAGCGCGATCGCGTGCGGCAGCGGCTCACCCTCCAGGTTCGCTACGGCCACGTGCCCACCCAGGTGGTTCACGCCATAAAACGGCACGTCCCAGGCCGCCGCGTACGCCTTAGCCGCGCTCGCACCGACGAGCAGCGCACCTGCCAGACCAGGGCCAACCGTCGCGGCCACCACATCTGGCTTCTCGACGCCAGCTTCCGCAAGCGCTGCGCGCATCACCGGCTGCATCGCCTCCAGGTGAGCACGGGACGCGATCTCGGGAACGACGCCACCAAAGCGGGCGTGCTGCTCCATGGAGGAAGCGACCTGGTCGGCAAGGATTTCCATCTTGCCGTCTTCCAGCTTGATGATGCCCACGCCGGTTTCGTCGCAGGAGGACTCAATTCCAAGAACAATCATTTCCGTGGCTCCCGTTTCATGGTGTAGGCGTCTGCCCCTGATGGCTGATAGTAGTTCTTTCGGATCCCTAGCTGCTCGAAGCCGTACTTTTCATACATCTTGATGGCCGGAATATTGTCAGTGCGAACCTCGAGGAAAATTGGCCCGTTGTAATCATCGGCAATGGCCGTGAGCTGGTCCATGAGCTGCGAGGCGATGCCTCGGCCTTGAAATGACGGATCCACGCCGATCGTGTGAATTTCGAATTCCGGATCGTGCAGCGAACCGAGCAGTGCGAGCCCGGCGTAGCCGACCAAAGTTCCTGCTTCCTCAAATCCGATGTAGTGATTGGCTGGTTGCGCGAACTCCGTCAGAAAGGCCTGCTCAGACCACGGATCATCACCGGGAAAAAGCAATTGTTCAAGCTCCGCGCAGCGAGCGGCGTCCTTTGGTTCTAGCTTGCGGATCACAGCTGAACATCCGGGATAGCTGAACTTTTCGGCTTAGCTGCAGGCTCCTTTGCATCAGGACGGCGCAGATAAAGCGGAGTGAGCTTTTCCGGGCTGCTGAAATCCACCAGCGATACCAGGGACTCTGGCGTGGGGTACACGTCATGAGTGCCGCTGAGATGAGCGCTTAAGTTGCTCGGCACGTTGACAGAATCGAAACCATCTGTTGGCACGTCTGCGTAGGCGTTCACTTCCGGTCCCGACGTCCGCTTTCCATCCTCATAGGTTGCCCAGTACACCTCGCGACGACGCGCATCGCTGGTCACCAGCGCCTTGCCGGGCAGCTGCGTGGCCATGGCATCGAGCGAACACACTCCGTACACCGGAATCCCGAGCGCATCGGCAAACGCTGCACCGGTGGCCATGCCAACACGCAAGCCGGTGAAAGGCCCCGGGCCTGCACCAACCACAACCGCGTCCAGGTCTTGGAAGGTCTTTCCCGCCTGTTGCAGGGCGCGCTGCGTTGCCACAACGAGCTGCTCATTATGGTCGCGGCACTGGAGCAGAATGGTTTCGCCGACACTGTGGCCGTCTTCAACGACGCCCGTGACAACGGTGGAGGTGGAGGTATCAATCGCAAGCACTAACACGGGCTCCATGGTAGCCCGGCGCGCTTGACGATCAGAATTGCTCTCCCTTGATCTCCCAGGAAATAATGCGCGCCTCAGAATCCGGGTCTTCCTCGAACGCGGTGGTGCGGTCGAGGGAAATGAACAGGTAGCGGTCAGCGATCTGCTCTACCAGTCCCCCGCCCCACTCGGCGATGACCACGGCATCGAGCAGATCGGTGTCCAGGTCGAGGGAGTCCAATGCTCCGGAGGGGTCGACTCCGGAATCGAGGAGCCGGTAGGCGTCCACGTGGACGAGGGCTGGGCCGTCGGCAAGCGGGCGGTGCTCACGCGCGATCACGAAGGTTGGGGAGGTGACGCGCCCCTTCACGTTCATGCCGCGGGCGATGCCCTGCGTGAGGGTGGTTTTGCCGGCACCGAGTGGGCCGTCCAAGATGACGACATCGCCGGCTTCTAGGCTCTTCCCCAGGGCCAGTCCCCATTCCTGGGTTTCCGCTGGTGTTTCGCAGCGCAGCGTTCCAGAGCGTGGAAAATCGGGCTTCATTAGTTTCCTCCCACGAAGGTGCGCACCGTGCGACCCTTCGGCCAGCAAACAACCTCATAGTTGATGGTTCCCACGGCCGCAGCCAGTTCGGTCGCGGACATTCCGCCCTCACCAAAGATGATCGCGTTGTCGCCCGGCTGGACAGTATCCTGGCCCAGCCACACCACGATCTGGTCCATGCACACACGCCCGACCTGCGGGTAACGCTTGCCGTTGATGGTTACATCCAGGTGCCCCTGCACCAGGCGCGGCAGACCATCGGCGTAGCCAACGGGGACGATGGCGTAATTGCCGTCCTCCGGAGCGCGCCAAGTGTGGTTGTACGACGTGCCCTCTCCCTGCGCAATCCGCTTCACTACCGTGACGCGGCCTGACCAAGTCATGGCGGGCTTTAGCCCATTGTCCTGGCCAGGAATCGGCTCCAGGCCGTAGCAAATGAGACCGGGACGCACGACCTCCCAGTGCAGATCTGGCCGAGTGAGAACGGCCGGGGAATTCGCGAGGTGATTCAGCGGCACCTCAAGCCCGTGGCGCTTCGCGAGCGCGACGGCCTGCTCGAAGTTCACGGACTGCCAGTTCGTCGTCGGATCATCCACCACATCTGCGCAGGCCAGGTGACTGAACACGCCACTTACTCGCGCCTTGCCATGTGCAAAAAGTTCAAAGACCTCTTCCCAATCGCATTCCGGCACGCCGGAGCGACGCAGACCTGAGTCCACCATGATCGCGACCTCGCAGTCGATGCCTGCCAGGACGCGCGCCTCCGCGAGGCTGTGCACACCAAGGGAAATGTCACGGTCAATCGCTGCTTGGTAGTCCTGGGACAGGGACCAAATCCACGCCAGGATTGGCGTGCTGATGCCGGCGTCGCGAAGCTTGTGCGCCTCAGCCAGGGTTGCCACGCCGAAGCGGTCAGCGCCGTTGTCAGCCATCACGCGCGCGACCTCAGCTGCGCCGTGGTTGTACGCGTCGGCCTTCACCACCGCCATGAGCTGCGCGGGCGCCACACGATCCTTAATCAAACGGATGTTGTGTGCGATGGCGTCAAGATCAATTGTGGTGGTGAGCAAGTCCATGGGTAAACATCGTAGTCCTCACCTTGGGGATCGCACGGACAATGTCCCCCGCAATTTTCGGGGTGTTCCCCCAACCTGCCGCCAGCGCGTGCAGTCGCGCTGCCGACGCCACCGCGCTTATCGACGCCTCCCACGCCACCGCCTTGCCGATGATTCCGGCCAACACGTCCCCCGAACCGGGCGTTGCCGCCCACGACGAGCCCGCCTCCACCAGGTAAATCTCCGTCCCGTCGGTGATCACGGTGACGCGGCCTTTCAGCAGCACCACGCAGCCCAGGTCTTCGGCGAGCGCTTGGGCGTCACGGACCCGATCAAAGGGCTTGCGCCCGGTCAACCGTTCAAATTCGCCGTCATGAGGCGTGAGAACCGTAAGTGCCTTGCGCTGCCTAATCTTGTCTTTCAGCCCTGGCTGGTTGGCCAATTGCGTAAGAGAATCCGCATCAATCACCAGCGGAATGTCTTGGTCAATGAGCTGCCCGAGCATGTCTGTTTCGCCCACACCCGGGCCGATCACCCAAGCATCGCAGCGCCCCGGCGCGGCGACCACCTCCGGCTGCGCAGCCAGCACCTGCTGGACGCACGGACCGATGTACCGCACCATCGAGGAGGTTGCGCGCACTGCTGCCTGCACGCACAGCACGGCAGCTCCCGGATACTGGCTACTACCAGCATGAATCCCCACCACACCGTGGGTGTATTTGTGGTCATTCGGCCCAGGCTCCGGCCACGACCCGATCCCCGCCGCATACCCCCAGGCCTTCCCCATCGTGATGCCGATGTCCTTGAGCACGACCCGACCGCAACGCTCCCACCCCAGGATGTGCGCGGGCTTCAAACCGCCGAAAGTCACCGTGACGTCCGCGCTTATCGACGCCCCTTCCGCCATCCCCGTCAGCGGATCCACCCCGCTAGGAATGTCGACCGACACAACGGCGTGCCCATGAGACTGCTCAGCAGCTTCTTTGGCAGCTCCCGTGAGTGGTCCCCGCGCCCCGATCCCCACGATGCCGTCGATGATCAGGTCGGGGTCGTTCACCCCAGTCACCATGCGGGGATATTTGATCGCAGTGATCGCCGGGTGAATCCGTTCACCAAGCTGCCACACCTCGATAACTGCGCCACGCTTTTCCAGCTCAGCAGCCGCATAGAGTGCGTCCCCACCGTTGTTACCGGAACCTGCCAACACCAAGACCCGGCGGTGCCCAGGTGGGAGCAGCTGCCACGCCTCTACGGCCACGGCGAATGCGGCGCGACGCATTAGCCCCTCCCCTAGCTTTTGGATGAGGGGCTGCTCGGCCTCGCGGATCTGATCCGGGGTGTAGATCGGGTTGTGCATGACCCCAATCTAATTGTTCAAGCAAGCTGCGGGGGCCGTAGTCCAAATGGCGGCGCTGCAGGTGGGCGTCGAAAAGCAAAAAGCGCCCCACAAGGGGGCGCAATTCGCGGGGTGGGTTTACTCCACGGTGACGGACTTGGCCAGGTTACGTGGCTTGTCGATGTCCTCGTTGCCACACTGGCGGGCGATCTCAGCCGCCAGGAACTGCAGTGGCACGGTGGCCAGCAGTGGCTGCATGATCGTGGAGGACTGCGGGATACGGATCAGCCAGTTTGCGAATGGCTCCACTGCATCGTCGCCTTCTTCCGCGATGACGATGGTCTTGGCGCCACGAGCGCGGATCTCCTGGATGTTGGAAACGATCTTGGAGTGCAGCACCTTCACGCCACGAGGGGAAGGAACAACCACGACGACAGGCAGATCGTCCTCGATGAGGGCGATTGGGCCGTGCTTGAGCTCGCCGGCGGCGAAGCCCTCAGCGTGGATGTAGGCCAGCTCCTTGAGCTTCAGTGCGCCTTCCAGGGCGACTGGGAAGCCAACACCTCGGCCGAGGAACAGCATGGTCTTGATGGCACCAAGAACGCGTGCGATCTCAGTGACCTGCTCGCCGGACTCCAGTACCTCAGCGATCTTGGCTGGGATCTCCTCCAGCGCGTCCCAGATCTCCTTGATCTCATCCGGGTACTTGGTGCCCTTAGCCTGAGCCAGGGCGAGGCCAACGATGTAGTTTGCAGCAACCTGCGCCAGGAATGCCTTGGTGGAAGCAACACCGATCTCAGGGCCAGCGTGGGTGTACAGCACGGCGTCGGATTCGCGAGGGATCTGGGAGCCGTTGGTGTTGCACACTGCCAGGACCTTTGCGCCCTGGGTCTTTGCGTGACGAACAGCCTCAAGGGTGTCGGCGGTCTCGCCGGACTGGGAGACGGCAACCACGAGGGTGTTGGAGTCCAGAACTGGGTCGCGGTAGCGGAACTCGGAAGCAACCTCGATCTCGACTGGAATACGTACCCAGTGCTCGATGGCGTACTTAGCCAGCAGACCGGAGTGGTAGGCAGAACCACAAGCAACAACGAAGACCTTGTTGATGGCCTTGAGTTCCTGCTCGGAGATGTTGTCCTCGTCCAGCACGATGCGGCCGTCCACGAAGTGGCCAACGAGGGTGTCGCGGACAGCGTCAGGCTGCTCGAAGATTTCCTTCATCATGAAGGAGTCGTAGCCGCCCTTTTCAGCTGCTGCGAGGTCCCAGTCGATGGTAAAGGCCTTGCCCTCAGCAGGGGTGCCATCAAAGTTCATGATCTCGTGAGAATCAGCGGTGATGATCACAACGCTGTCCTGGCCGAGCTCGATAGCGTTCTTGGTGTGCTCGATGAAGGCAGCAACGTCGGAACCGAGGAACATTTCGCCCTCGCCCACGCCGACGATCAGCGGGGTGGAGCGACGTGCAGCGATCACGGTTCCTGCGTGATCGGCGTGAGTGAACAGCAGGGTGAAAGCGCCCTCGAGGCGGTTGAGAACCTTCATTGCCGATGCCTTGAAGTCACCTGCGGTCTCGCCCTCGTTGTATGCCAGTGCAAGCAGGTGGGTAGCAACCTCAGAGTCGGTCTCGGACTTGAGCTCGATGCCCTGTGCTTCCAGCTCGGCGCGCAGTGGCGCGAAGTTTTCGATGATGCCGTTGTGAACGATAGCTACCTTGCCGTCGAAAGAGACGTGAGGGTGTGCGTTCTGATCGGTTGGACGGCCGTGGGTTGCCCAACGGGTGTGACCGATTGCAGTGGTGCCGGAGAGGTTCTCGGCGCCAACTTCAGTGATGCGATCCTCCAGGTTCGCGAGCTTGCCTGCTCGCTTGACCACACTGATCACGCCCGCGCCGTCAGCCACGGCAACACCAGAGGAATCGTATCCTCGGTATTCCATGCGCCGCAGCGCCTCAACTGCAACATTTAGGCCTTGCTGCTTACCTACGTATCCTACGATTCCACACATGGCAGCAATTCTAATTGCAAATCTGAAGATGATTACTATCGACTGCCAGAAAATTCCCAAACTTTTGGCAAAACAGACAGATTCGGCGCGCCGGTTGCGCTTTCCACTATCCTGGTGAATTGTGGCTGAGAACCTAACGAAACAACTGAGCAAACTGTCCAAGCGCGGCCCGCACCGGGTCCTCGTCGGCGACCTCGAATACGCCGGCATTTCAGGCAAGGTGTACACACCTGCCGAAGGAAAAGGCCTTCCTGCTGTCGCTTTTGGTCATGACTGGATGACGGACATCAAGCGCTACCACGCTACCCTCCGTCACCTTGCCTCTTGGGGCATCGTTGTCGCAGCACCGAACACTGTCACCGGATTCGTTCCGAATCACCGTGGCTTCGCCGCCGATCTGGAGACCTCCTTGCAGATCCTCACCGGCGTCAAGCTCGGCGCAGGTAACGTGACGGTGGCGCCAGGAAAGATCGGCCTCGTGGGGCACGGCATGGGCGCTGGCTGCGCCATCCTTGCTGCTGCTGGCCGCGAGCATGTGAAGGCTGTGGCAGCCCTCTACCCTTCTGCAACCTCGCCATCATGCGAAGATGCTGCGCGGTCTGTTCAGGCACCTGGCCTAGTGATCGGCGAAACCGAGCGCGATTTTGTTAATTCCGGACACCCAGTGAAGGTCGCAGCAAACTGGGCTGGCGCTTGCACCTACCGCGAAATCGACGGCGCAAAGCAGTCTGGTTTCACTGAATTCTCCCTCGCGCGCGTCGCTGCGGGCATCGGTCGCCCACAAACTGCAGTCCAGGAACTCACCCGTGGTCTGCTGACCGGTTTCCTCCTGCACCGCGTGGCCGGCGAGAACAAGTACGCAGCATTCTCTGACGCTACCGCCACGGCGAAGAAGGTCACCAGTTACAACGCCACCGGTGTCCGTCTCCGCCTCGACGAAACCAGCCTCAAGGCGCTTTAAGCCCGCTGATCTCTCAGCACGCCCCGAACCGCAGCTTTCCGACTTCTTCTCGGTCGCAAACGTTGCGGTTCTTTTCGGTTTGGCACGCTTGTCGACGTCACTTCCCGCACCTCCTTAGCCACGTTGTTTGCCCGTTCCAGTTCGGCTTCAAAAGCCTCCATGCGTTCCCGGGCGCGCTGCCGGAAGCGCTGCATCACGGTGTCAAAGTCGGGTTTCACCATGCCGTTCACCATGCTCCGGCCTTTCGAGCGACGCCACTACCCACTGGTTCCGCAGGGGGCTCCTCCAAAGGAGCTTCTTCAACAGGCGCAGTGTCTACCACCGGTTGAGCCACAGGTGCTTCCACTGGCGCGGCTGCAGCAATTCCTTGCTTCGGTGGAGGTGGTGGCTCTACCGGTGATGGTTCAGGAACCACTTGCTTTGGAGGCGGAGGAGGCTCGACTGGAGTAGGCTCCGGCGGCGGTTCCGGAGCAGGAACTTCCGGCGGGGTCAGGAATTCTTCTGCTGCGGTAATCAGGGCGCCGATGATGGCGATGGCAACCCCAATGCCGATGATCGTGACGATCCCAGAGGAGCAATCTTCTGCGGGTTTTGCTTCTCCGATGATCTCGAAGTCCTTGTCCTCGCACGGCTTTTCCGGCTCGACGGTCACAGGTTCTGTTACGGGAGGTTTCTCTGGCGGGCACTTTTTCGGCGCTGGTACATCAGGCTTTTCTGGTGGGCATTCCTTTGGAGCTGGTGGAGCAGGTTTTTCGGGCGGACATTCCTTAGTTGCAGGTTCCACTGGCACGGGCGCTTGCGGTGTCCCGGGTGCTGGTTGTGGAGGTGGCGTCGGTGCTGGTGCCGGGGGTGGTGCTGGAGCTGGCGCAGGAGGCCCAACAGTGGGCGGTGGCGATGCCGGTGGGCACTGCGGTGCCGGCGCAGGCTCCACGCACTGTGGCGTGGTTTGGCAAGCTTTCGGCAACTCGGAGACTGGTTCCTCGCAAATCTCAGTACCTCGTTCGATGAGGCAATCGTAGTGCGCACATACACAGTCATCGCGGGCGGAAGCTAAGTCGATGACTCCAGAACCACATTCATTGATCAAGCGATCGGCAGCTTCCAGCACCGCCTGATACTGCGCTGGAAACTCCGTCTTGTCTATTATCGCAAGGAGCGCAGCGAGCCCATCTACCTCGTCTTTCGTCTTCGAACACATCTCGCGGGCTTGCTCGCCCGCATCTTCCTGTGCGGAGTCAATGTTGTCTGCCGCATCGGATACGTCTTTGCCGAATTCCTGGGATTTTTCGTCGCTGCGCCACCATTCCCACGCCTTCTCCAGAAGTTGATCCGCGATGAAACCACCCACTACGCCCAGCAGCGCGGTGGATGCCTTCTCAAAGAGCCCCTTTTCCTTCAGGGAAGTTGGACGCCCCGAATCGGCAATGTCTTTAGATGTCTTCCGGAGCCCATCGGTGTTGATCCCCTTGGTGCTGTCCAATGCGTCGGCAACCTTCTCCGGAGAATGCTTTGGCCCCAGCCAGTCACCGCCTGCCACGCTAGACAGCGCATCGACAGCATCGCGGTACAGCTCCTTCGCTTTGTCGAAGGCGTTGTCTTTCCCTGCTGGCGAAGGGGACTTCCCCTTGCTCTTCCCTTTTAGCTTTCCCACGCCTGCTCCTTCACCGCGTTCAGCAGGCCATGCGTAGCCTGGTCGGCAGCCTCGATGCGGTTGACGTCATCATGAGCGGCGGACGATACGCTCACTGCCCGCTGCATTAGCGTCAGATTGCGCTGATGAAGTGCCTGAAAGACGTGGTCAAGAGCTGCACCATAGGCATGAAAATCGCGACCGGCAGCTGCGGAGTCAAATCCTGCGGAAATGGTGTGGTGCCGAGTGATTTCGGCTTCGGTGTCGTCGACAAGCTCGCGCAAAAGCCCCCTGCTGAGCGCGGTGTCGATGTCCAAATTGAACATGAAAAATCCCCCTTTGTAGACAGTCAGGAGTAAAAACCCCTTCAATAGTTTTGACTGTCAAAAGGGGGCAAAAGGTTCCCTTTTGGCGAAAAATTTATACGGCAGCTACCACTGCAGCGAGCTGACCTGCGATTCTTACGGCGGTGTCGGCATCGGCAGCCTCGACCATGACGCGGAAGATTTCTTCCGTGCCAGATGGTCGCAGCAGGACGCGGCCGGTTTCGCCGAGCTCGTCTTCGGCGGCTTCAATGGCGGCGAGGACGCGGACGTCATCCATGATGATGCGCTTGTCGGTGACAGGCACGTTGATGAGCTTCTGAGGCAGGACCGTCATCGCCTGGGAAAGGACCTTCAGAGACAGGCCAGTTTCCGCCATGCGGGACATGATCGCCAGGCCGGTCAGGGTGCCGTCGCCGGTGGTGCCGTAGTCAGGGATGACCACGTGACCGGACTGCTCGCCGCCGAGGGACAGGTCGGACTCGCGTAGCTCCTCAAGCACGTAGCGGTCGCCGACCTTGGTGGTCTTGACCTCGATGCCTGCTTCCTTCATGGCCAGCATGAGTCCGAGGTTGGACATGACAGTCGCAACGAGGGTGTTCTTGCGCAGCGCGCCGCCCTCCTTCATCGCGATAGCCAGGATCGCCATGATCTGGTCACCGTCAACCACGTTGCCTTCAGCATCAACAGCGAGGCAACGGTCAGCGTCACCGTCGTGGGACAGGCCGAGGTCAGCGCCATGCTTCACGACGGCCTTCTGGATCTGCTCAATGTGGGTGGAACCGCAATCCTCATTGATGTTGTACGCATTGGGTGCATTGTGGATTGCCACGACCTCAGCGCCAGCTGCGGCATATGCCAGTGGAGCGACCTCAGAGGCGGCGCCGTTGGCGCAGTCCACCACGACCTTGATGCCGGAGAGATCAGTCTTGAAGGCCTGGCCGAGGTGGTTCAGGTAGCGCTCCTGGGCATCAGGTGCTTCCTCGATCACACGGCCAACCCCGTGTCCGGTTGGGCCCTGATCTTCCATGGAGTTCATGACGCGCTCGATTTCGTCTTCGACTTCGTCGGCAAGCTTGTGTCCACCGGCAGCGAAGAACTTAATGCCGTTGTCTGGCATTGGGTTGTGGCTGGCGGAGATCATGACGCCCATGTCGGCGCCGTAGTCGTCGGTAAGGAAAGCAACCGCAGGGGTTGGCAGCACGCCAACACGCAACACGTCGACACCACGGGACGCCATGCCAGCAGACAGTGCTGCTGCGAGCATTTCGCCGGAGACGCGCGGGTCACGGCCGACCACTGCGGTTGGGCGTCGCTTAGACGTACGGTTTTCCCTCGTCAGAACTTCGGCTGCTGCCTGCCCCAGACGAAGAGCCAGATTTACCGTCAGAGTTTCATTCGCGAGTCCGCGTACGCCGTCCGTACCAAAAAGTCGAGTCATAACTTTCATTATGCAACGTGCGGTGGTGACAAATCATCGACAACTCGCCTGCACCCACAATTCAAATGGTTTGTTAAGGAACTGAATAAATCGCAGGTTAAGGCTACGTAATGAGCAATTAGCAGGACTACTGGAAAAGCACATTTTGTGGACACGTAGCTAAGGATGTCTCTCATGACCGCGACACACGACCCGTTTAGCGCCGAAATGGAAGGCTTGGAGCAGGGTCTGAGCCCGCGCCAGCTTCGCATGATCGCCATTGGCTCCGCAATCGGCACCGGCCTTTTCCTCGGCGCTGGTGGTCGTCTCCACAATGCTGGCCCGTCCGTCGCGCTGCTGTGCTGTTGCAAAGTTGGGTGGAGAACCGCGAACACTCCTTTCTTCGTCGCCCGGCCGGCATTATGGCCCAGCCTGCTTAGGCAGTCTCGAACACCCGGCTGACGATCACCGCATCCGGATTCGGCGCCCTAAGAAACGGCAAAGCCGCCACCACACAATGTGGAAGCAGCTTGTGCGCGAAGCGATAAGTGATTAACGCTTGGAGTACTGAGGTGCGCGACGTGCCTTGTGGAGACCGGCCTTCTTGCGCTCGACTGCACGAGCGTCGCGGGTAAGGAAGCCTGCCTTCTTGAGGGCTGGGCGGTCGGCTGGGTTGTACTTGTTCAGAGCACGAGCGATTGCGAGACGCATTGCGCCAGCCTGGCCGGTTGGGCCGCCACCGGTGAGGTTAGCGACGATGTCGAACTGACCCTCACGGTCGATCAGGACCAGTGGAGCCTTGATCAGCTGCTGGTGCAGCTTGTTCGGGTTAGCAATCACTGCAAGAGAGACACCGCCCGAAAGAAGAAACGGCCACTTGAGACGCCATCACCTTGCGATACACAACTTGCCACAAGCCACTTCTCTTCATCTGCCGAAAACACACGACAACGTTGCATAGACCCACCCACCTCAAGGAGCCCCATCACTAATGCCCCTCAATCAAACAGTCACAATTCAAAGGCAAACAGGGCAGTATCACAAGAGGAAAACGATTTCCCAATACTCTGACCACAAGGACCCCACCACTCAAATTGATAATTATAATCACTAACGCCAGCACCTCCCGACACAAAAAGGTCTTCATTATGGGACTACCCCCAAAGAAACCTCAATACTTGCGGAATGCTTTGCTATCTCTTGCGCTCTTGACAACGACTTCCACTTTCGGACTGGACGCAATTGCACAAGAATTCCCGGCTACAACCATGCCCAATACTGAATCGACCCCCTCAAACCTGGATGCGGAGATCGACAGATATACCTATCGAGACAGCAACGACGTCTTGAAATTTGACATTGCAGCCGCTCAAGAAGACCATGCGTCAGAAACCGCCATTCGCTCCGGTGAATACATCAACGGCTTCAGTTCCGGTTCCCAATCAAGGAGTTTGGATGGCTTCATGAATAAGTGGCGCTACTGCGGACCAAACAACTCACAGCCTGGACCGCCTCAGGTAGGCAAGCCGGCCGATGAAGCTTGCATGAATCATGACATTTGCCTCCGAAACGCAGCCGACAACGAAGCCAAGAAGGGGTGCGACCAAGCACTAGTCGAGGCTACTCAACGCGAACTGGACTCAAATTCAGGAGCATATTCATGAGACGATATTGCATACCTACACGCTATGAAGAGAGCTATCGGCTGGGCAAAGGACCACTGTCGAGTCGACAATCCTCCGTCCGTCTGCTCAGGAAAACTGATCTAGGGAGCTAGCTCGTAATGACAAATCGAATCGATATCTTGAGCCGAATCACGCTGGTAGGCGCATTTATCGTTGCTGCGCTCGTTTCGGCGGACGAGTTTCAGGCAGACAACATGTTCCGCGCTGTCTCGGCTGCAATCCTCGGCATATTAGGCGTGATTGTCCTGCTCAAAAATCGGCAGGTTACGATAGCGCTCCTCGCCTTCCTCGCACCATGGATTGATATCGTCATCATGTTTGTCGCATTTGGCATCTTTGGCTTTCGCGTGACAACGGGCATCTGATCCAAGCCTCGTCAATCGTTTGATACCAGTCTTCCCACAGCAAAACCGCCCTGCCCACCAAAAGGTGAACAGGGCGGTTTTGTGAAGCAGATGGCGCGAAAGCCACCAAGTACAACTGCGATTAACGCTTGGAGTACTGAGGTGCGCGACGTGCCTTGTGGAGACCAGCCTTCTTGCGCTCGACTGCACGAGCGTCACGGGTAAGGAAGCCTGCCTTCTTGAGGGCTGGGCGGTCGGCTGGGTTGTACTTGTTCAGAGCACGAGCGATTGCGAGACGCATTGCGCCAGCCTGGCCGGTTGGGCCGCCACCGGTGAGGTTAGCGACGATGTCGAACTGACCCTCACGGTCGATCAGGACCAGTGGAGCCTTGATCAGCTGCTGGTGCAGCTTGTTCGGGAAGTACTCTTCCAGGGTGCGGCCGTTGCACTTGAACTCGCCGGTGCCTGGCACCATGCGAACGCGAACGATGGCGCGCTTACGGCGACCAACGGTCTGGATTGGGCCGTCGAACTCGATTGGAGCAGCTGGGGCAGCCTCTTCGGAAGCCTCAGGAGCAACGATGTCGCCGATGGTGTTGGTGAACTCTTCGGTAGCAGCGGTTGCAGCAGCGATGTCTGCAGCGTCAGCCTGGAGCTCAGCGTTTTCGGTTACGTTCTGTTCGGTCATTACTGTGCCACCTGCTTGATCTCGAAGGTCTCAGGCTTCTGAGCAGCGTATGGGTGCTCGGAGCCGGCGAACACGTGCAGCTTCTTAACGGACGCACGGGTCAGCTTGTTGTGCGGCATCATGCCCTCGATTGCCTCGAAGACAACGCGCTCTGGGTGCAGTTCCATGGAGCGACCCAGGGAAAGAGTCGTCAGGCCACCTGGGTACCCAGAGTGACGGTAGCGGAACTCGGTGTTGCGCTTGTTAGCGGAAATGTGAACCTTGTCGGCGTTGATGATGATGACGTGGTCACCGCAGTCAACGTTTGGCGCAAAGTATGGCTTGCGCTTGCCGCGGAGCAGGTCAGCAGCGGTAACTGCCAGGCGACCCAGCACCACGTCAGTGGCGTCGATAACGTACCACTTGCGGGTTACGTCACCGCTCTTTGGGTGAAAAGTAGACAAAATGACTCCTTATAAGTCTGTCTAGAACTGCCAGCCAATCACGCGTGTGCCAAACACTTAGAAACTCGGCGGCCGGTGGGGACCCGAATCAGCGTTGCCCAATGGGCGACACACACAGACAACCAACAATAAGCCATGACCTGCCGAAAACAAAAATCGCGTCGACCTCCACCAGCACCCGCCTTCCACAACGAGTTGTATTGCCAGCGACGTCGACGCGATTTGTAGACCCCGTTTTGTTTACTTAACTAGCGTTAGCCCCAGCTGGTGGCGGCCATGCGGTTGATTTCACCCATGCGGTTGTTGCCATCGCGCACGGTCTTGGAGATGGTCTCCAGGATCATGTTGAGCTCGGCTGCAGCCTTGTCCCACTTTGCCTGGGCCTCGTTGTAGGCCTGAGCCGATTCACCTTCCCACGATGCGACCATTGGCTGAAGGCCGGTCTTTAGGTCGTCGAGAAGCCCGTTGATGCGGCCGGCGGTGGTGTTGATGTCGGTGGCGGCGGCTTCGATGTCGCCGAACTGGTACTTGATTACGGATTGCATTGTGGTCCCCCTGTTGTCTTGTGGTTAGAGCGCGAGGCCCTGAGAGTCGATGGTCTTGAAGGAGTCGGCGTTCTGTGCCTCCATTCCTTCAAAGTTCTTGGCGTTGGCGCGGATGTTGTCGGCGATGGCCAGGAGCGCTTCCTGCAGCTCGCTTGCCGACGTATTCCAGCGTCCCATCAGGCCGTCGAAGCTCGTCTGAGCTTCACCAGTCCAGACTCCGCGCAGGCCGTCGACCACGCCACGCAGGCGGGTCAGCTCGCCCTGCACCTCGGTGTTGGTGGTTTCGACGCGGCCGGCGGCCGCCACCATTACGTCGGCTTCAGTCCTGAAGATTTGCGTCATTGTTGTCCTCCCCGAGAGTGAAAATGATGTCTGAGGGAGCGAAAAATTTTTGCCCCTCATTATGTTTAGACTCCGAAAGTGCCCCAAAAGGTTCCATCGGTTCCAAAAATTCTTTAGGAAAAGTCCAAAGTTTCTACCGCCATGCGGCACGCAGCTCGATGCGACAGCGAGGTGGCCGACTTGGTGTGGCATCCCACGCTGAACTGATGGTCCTTGTTCACCCAGGCCACCCAATGCACTTGGGAGCCATCCCCTGGCTGCTCAAGGTACTCAATGGTGGGTTCGCTCGGTCGCAGCTTGCGATCGGGTTGCTCCGCCAGCGCAGGATCCTCAGCGACCATTGCCGCGATCTCCGTCCTAATCGCCGTCGCATCCACACCATAGACAGGATCCACAGCCACAATGATGCGCAGTTCAGGGTCCTTGCCCGTCGCGACCAACAGCCCGTCTTCGCGTGGCGCCATCGTGAAACCAACGGGCAGTTCGAGTCGCACCCGGTCGTACTCCACCACCACGCTGCTGGAGGTCGGCGTGGGAGCTGCTGACGAACTCGGCGGCAGACTGCGTTCGGGACTGGCGGCAGTGCTCGGTGCAGAATCGATCCCCCACCAGCTCAAAGCCAGCACCGTCACGATCACCGCTGCAATCGCAACGTGAAACATGGTCGGGACAGGCATCGCGGTCTTCGTCTTGCCCCGCGTCGGTCGTCGAAGCAGTGGCATGGGCGCAGGCTTGCCGACGTCCTCGGCTGCCTCCTCCGCGTTGTAAGCCGCCACTCCCTTGTTCAGCAGCGTCCGCGTAATCACTTCGACCGCCCGATCAGGTCCAATGACAGCAACTTCAACCTCAGGCCACTCACCATCGGCGATGACCTTGATTTGATCTATCACCGCAGCCACTGCCCAGCCCGCTAGAATCCCCGAGGCCGGAAGATCAAACCGGTGGATCTGCTCCCCCGCGTCAAAAATGGTGGCGCTTTCCAGGATTTCCACCTTGATCAGCTTCATCGTTCCTCCCCACAACCAGAAGCAACATGACACGTTCCAATGGTGGTTCCTGCCACCTGCCACAGCCCTCGACCCGGAATCTGCTTCATCGGCTTCATGCCAAGAATCCGGCCTTCGTCAGCATCCGCATCGAGCAACAGCACGCTCGGCGAATTGTCCTTAATTGCCGCCATGAACTGGGCATATAGCGCCCGCCCGATGCCACCGGCCTTACGAGTCAGCACAATATGCAGCCCAATGTCTCGCGCATGCGGGATGAGCTCCACCAGAGGCTGCACTGCCACATCGGATATCAGCTCTGCGTCGTCGATAAGCACAAAGATGTCCGGGCCCTCCCACCACGACCGACTTCTCAGCTGCTCTGCGGTGACATCCGGTCCGGGCAGTCTGCCGCGCAGGGTGATCGCGGTGCTGGCGAGCGCTGAGCTGATGCTGTCCGCCGTGGCACCGTAGGCTGCCACCATGTCTGTGGGAAACGCATCGAGGTGGCTGCGCCGCGGATCGACGACCACCAGTCGTGCCTGCTCCCGACCTCGCGCCACAATTCCAGCTGCCACGGTGCGGATGAGGGTGGACTTACCGGCGCCCTGACCGCCGATGCACAGCAGATGTGGCGAGCGTTCCGGCTCCCAACCGAACGCGCCCAAAGTAGGGCCGCCGATGCCGAGCGGTATTCCCGGGCACTGGCCGACCTCGCCAAGGGTGAGACGTGCGGGCAGCTCCTTCAAACGAGGAACCGGCTGCATCCCGGCGCGCTGCGACGCCACAATGACGTGACCAACATCCTGGTTTGTTGACCGTGCGATCAGGATCGACTCGCCATCTGAGGACAGGCCTCGACCCGGTTTATCCGGCAGTTTCTGCTGCGCTTTCCTATCCACCACCGAATCCATCGCCTCACCCAACTTCAGTTCAATGCGGGTGCCCAGCAAGTCACGGATCGCCGGGCGCACTTGTGTCCACCGCGGGGTGCTGATCATCAGATGAACCCGAGAAGCAAGACCATCGGCGGCGATGGCGACGAAGGAATCATACAGGTCCTCAAAGTCGGCCGTGATGGTGTGCCAGCCGTCAACGATGAGATAGGTGTGGCGGGCTTCTGGCTGCTCCACCAGCGAAGCCACCTCGTCCACGATCCGGCGCACCTTCTCCGTCTGCCCCTTGTGTGCCACACCGGCCACGTGGGGCACCGCCTCCAGGGCGCACAATTCTTGACCCGCCAAATCGAGAACGTAAAAGCGCACGTCATCGGTCGAGTGCGTCGCAGCTAGGGACAACACCAAGGTGCGCAGCGCATTTGTCTTTCCCGATCGAGGGCCACCACACACAATGACGTGGCCTGCGCCCGCGCTTAAATCAACAACATAGGGGTCCTGGCGTTGAATGAACGGGCGATCCACCATGCCGATCGCGGCGCAGTTGGGCCCAACTTGATCGGCAACACCTGCTAGTGGCAACTCATCTGGCAAGGGTGGCAACCACAATTGGTGAGCTTGATAGCGCCCCAAGGTGCCAGCGTCCATGATGATGCCCGCCACGGATTCCAGGACAGTGCGCGAATCATCCATCTCATAGCGCACAGCCTCGGCGTCTTCCACATCCCAAGACTCAAACAACCTCACCCCAGTCATCTGCTGACTGTGCTCCTGCACCACCACCGGCACCGGCCCAGAGACGTAGCTGGCCTGAAATCTGGTCACATCGGCTGCATCAGTCTTCAGGAAGCCCGCGCCGGGCTGGGATGGCAGATGATACGCGTCCACGATCCCCAGTACCTGGCGAGATTCCGAAGGAGAAAATGTCTTTAGTCCGATGCGATAAGACAAATGCGAATCGAGTCCCCGCAGCCTTCCTTCTTCCAGGCGTTGGCTCGCCAGCAACAGGTGCATGTGCAGCGAGCGCCCCAGGCGTCCAACCGCAACGAACAAGTCAGCAAAATCCGGATGCTGCCCAAGGAGTTCGGAGAACTCATCGAGGACGATCACTAGTGACGGCATCGGTGGCAGATGAGGCATCGTCGTGGCTCTCGCCTGCCGATATTCCAAAACATTGGCAAAGTTGCCTGCCGCGCGCAGCGCCTCCTGACGGCGATTCAGTTCACCGCTAATCGCATCATGCATGCGTTCCACCAGGCTTGCTTCCTCCGCCAGGTTCGTGATCACCGCAGAAGTATGCGGAAGATTCTCCAACCCCAGGAACGTGGCGCCACCCTTGAAGTCGACCAGCACAAAATTGAGATCATCTGGCGAATGCGTCAGCGCCAAGGATAGAACAAACGTTCTAAGTGTCTCTGATTTTCCCGATCCCGTTGCGCCGATGCACAGCCCGTGTGGGCCAACGCCACCATGCGCCGCCTCCTTGATATCCAGCATCACCGGCTCGCCCGACTCGCTCACCCCGATGGGCACGTTGAGTTGTTGGGTGAGCTGCCTAGGGTGCGACCACAGCTGCGCAGGGCTTATCGACGCCACATCCGCTATTCCGTGCAGCCCGAGGAAATCCAGGTTCTTTCGTGAGCCTTGCTTGGGGCGTCGATAAGCGGTCATCCGACGCGCACACTGCTCCGCAGCTGTGGCGGTCATTGTGTCGGCGGTGCCGATGTCTTCGAGCCCGCCTTCGGTGTGCACAGTGATGGTGTGGCTACCATCGGCGCTGATGGTCAATGCTAGGCCTTCGCTAAGCGCCAACTCCCCTAGCTCGCTTGCTTCTGGAACGCCGATGCCGATGATGGTTGTCCATCGTGAGTCGTCTAGCTCCCGGCTGATGTCTATCGCATCATCGCAGACGAAAAGTATCTGGTGCTGCGCCTCGGAGACGTCTCGGGTGTGGGGTAACCACTTCGTCCAGGGCATGCTACGACCTCGTACCTCGATCCCGACAGTGTCTGTACCGTGGTGGAAGGCGAGCTGGAGGAGCAGCGCACGGGCCATATCCTCGGCAAACGGCCCGCCAAGGCTCACATATCTGAAGGCCTGGAGTTGTACAGCGATGGGCATTTCTGGAACCGAGCCGATGGATTTCACGGTGTGGCGCAGCGCGACGGCGCACACCGGGTCCAGGTCCTCTGGTGCTCCGGAATCGGCAACGACGACCGGTGTGCACAGGGCCGTGGTTCCTGTGCCGATGCGTACCTCAAGCACATCTGGCGCGTCGCCGTGCCGTTCCCACATTCTGTGGCTGCCGACGAAGCTGATGAGGTGCGCAGGATCTGGATGCTTGTGGATTTCGGCACTGCGCTGCTGTTTAGCATTAGCCAGTGCTGTGTCGCGCAGAGCTCCCAGGTGGCGAAGGTAGGTGCGCCGAGTTTCGTCGATGTCATCGCCGGGAGGCCCAGAAAACATGGTGGCCATGCTCAACAAGATCATCACCGGGAACATGAGAACCATAGGGTGCGGTGGGCCGCCAACCGTGAGCATGAGCGCCAACATTCCTCCCACGATGACCAGCATCATCACCGGCATGAGGATCCTCAGCAGCGGGACCGGCTGAGGTTTTGCAGCTGGCGGAACCTTTTCCGCGTTGAGAGTCCCGGTTGGAATGGGCGGAGCTACCTCGCGTTCTGCTGTCGCGAGCGGTGCAACGATGATGTCTCCCGATGCAGTCGTGGCTCGAGAGTCCACGTCCAAGGACGCAAGTGTCATATTTCCCCCTGTAGTTGTTTGTGTTGTCCAACTCCCCTCCCCCGAGGTTTTCGAGTGGACACGGAGCACAGTTTAGGTCATGCTGACGGTGTCCGCAGTCACAATTGCGACGCCGTTGAGGCCAAGGGGGTTGGCCGGGCGCTCGCGAAGGGGGAAGAATTTTGACCACGTCTTTTCAGCAATTAGCTCATTCACTTCGCATCACCGTCAGCTTCAATGCTGGTGATTCCGCTTTGAAACAGGGCTCCACCAGTGCAGATGTCTGCGTGCCGGCGGCGGCCTCGCTTGCCGACGCCCTGGAAGAACTAGAGGAGGCAGCCGGAGCCCCGATCATTTCTGTTCCATGGCAGGCTCGTACCGCGGGTGGAACTGACATCTCGATGTCTGAGCCACTGTCTTTAAGCGGGGTGTCTCACGGAGACATCATCTTCTTCACCCCGGTGGAGGAAGCTGCGCCGTCGATAAGCAAAAACTCCGCAGAAGCACTCAGCGACCTCGGCTCCGAACTGGACGCGCGCGGCTTGGCGGCGGCGTCCACAGTGGTTGGGCTAGCTGCTCTCACTTTGTTGGCTGGCCGATCTGGACTACCGAACGTTCCGCACTTTGCCCTGTTTCTTCTGCTCGCATTGGGTCTGATCGCTGTGACAGCCTGGCTTCGTTTCACCGCCCCCGGCGAAGTGTTGGCGAAAAATGTGCTGGCTGTGGGCAGTTCGGTGATGGCTGGCACGAGCGTGTGGATGCTCGTAGCGGGCCCCACGATTCCAACGGATTGGGCTCAGCGAGGTTGGATACTTCTCGCATCCCTCAGCGCGCTCATCGGTGTGTTCGCGTTCCTCACATGGGTGACTGGTCTGTCGTGGGCCTGCGTGGCCGGGGTCGGAAGCGCCAGCGTGCTGGCCACCGTGTTCGCAGTCGCGTTGCTCATCGTGCGCACCCAGCTCAACGCTGCAGCCGTCTTAATCTTTGTCGCCTGTGTGTTCTTGCTGCTCGCACCGAATCTTGCCACTACTTTGGCTGGTTTGAGCGTTCCCCCGCTTCCTGCCGCGGGCCAGGATCTCAAGGTAGCTGACCACACGATTTCCGATCCGGACGCCAAAGCTGTGCGCGCTACCTCGCTGCTGGACGGCCTGTGCATCGGCATTGGGCTTTGCGCTTCAGTCGCCCTCATTTACCAGGGCATACATGCAGCGCAGCCCGGTTTTACTACCGCGTTGTGCGTCGCGAACTCCATGGCCATCGCCATGCATGCTGCGCGCCACCGCAGCACAGGCGCAATGTGGGGCTTGTGGGTGTGGACGTGCGCAGGGGTTCTCGGCGCCAGCATCGCTGGCCTGAGCGCAGGTGCGGGAGGCGTTCTCGTCTCGCTGTTAGCTGGGGCTATCGCGGTATCAGCTCCGCTATGGGCAGCACAGGTGCGGCATCTCCCGCCGACCACGCTCAACTGGTTGGAAAAGCTGGAAGCACTCGCCCTGGCCACCGCCCTGCCGCTCGCCGCCCATTTAGCTGGGCTTTTCGACGCCATCCGGAGCCTCTAACCCATGAAACGCGCGCTCACTTTCTCCTTGCTCATCTTGAGTGCAAGTTGCGGACTGGCCATGCCCGCTCACGCCCAGGACTCTTCCCAGCCGTGCCTCTCCCCAATCCAAACACCGGCTCCTGGCGGGACAACTGATCCTAGTCTTGTCATGAGCCACCGCTTCGCTACTGGCGCCGGCATCAAAGTAGCTGTTATTGACACCGGCGTTGCACCCCACCCACGCCTTGGAACGGTTCACCCTGGCGCGGATTTCATCATGGGACAAGGCGCGGACAAGTCATTACAGGATTGCGATGGCCACGGCACCATCGTCGCCGGCATTATCGCAGCCCGCCCGGCTCCCGACTATCGAGATCCCTTCATCGGGGTCGCCCCGGATGCGGAAATCATTGCGATCCGCCAAACCAGTTCCGTGCTGCGCTCCCCACACAGGCCTGATGAAACTGCCGGCACGATGGCAACGCTTGCCGACGCCATTCACCGCGCCATCGACCTAGGCGCCCACGTGATCAACGTGTCCCTAGCTTCCTGCGTCCCAAGGGATGTCGCGGAATCACTGGATACCGCTGTGCTCGACGAGGCATTGATTCGCGCAGAAGGCCAAGGAATTGTGGTGGTGGCTGCTGCAGGCAATATCGGTTCATCATGCGATGCGCATTCTGTCTCCTACCCAGCAGCATCGCCGACGGTTCTGGCAGTGTCGGCATCGGAAAACTCTCATGAACTGGCGAGTTATTCCTTGGCCGTCGACAAGCCCATGCTGTCCGCACCTGGTACCGTCCCGGTCGCGCTAAGTCCTTCTGGGGAAGGCTTCGCGTCGGCGATGTCGACCCCGCAAGGTACTCGTCCTTTTACCGGAACGAGTTTTGCAGCGCCCGTGGTGTCGGGGATTGCCGCGCTCGTGAAGCAGCGCTACCCCAACGATTCCGCTGCCAGCCTGCGCACGCGCATCACTGCGGCCGCGAGTCCTGGCACCGGCCATATCAACCCGGAGGAAGCCTTAGCCCAGCTTGGCGGCGCAACGCCAGTGCATCATGTTGCGGTGAGCGCGCCTGCTCCCCGATCTACTCGGATCCAGCACGAATCCGGGGACATTCTTCTCGTTGCGATGGGTTGCTTCGCTGCCCTGATCACGCTCGGAGCGAGTGCGCGACGCAGGGCTACTGGGCGTTAAGGGCCTGTTTTCTGGACAGCTCCTTTCCCTCCGGTAGCAGGGAGAGAATCGGCCAAGAAGCGCGCTGGGGCGAGATGATTCCCAAAGCCTCCGCATCCTCAGCGCTGCCAAGGCGATGCACGGCGCCGTAGTCCGTGACCACCACCAAGCCGTGCCCGGTATCCACTCCGATCGCGCCTTCGCTCGGCCCTGCATAGCGCTCCGCGACGGCAGCACCTTGAACATCGATACCAGCGGGCGTATCCCCGCCCACAGCAACCTTGCCACTGTCCAATACCCAGACCCGGTCGGGTACTTGCCACTCCACGGCCTCAAATGGCAATTCAGGCACGTGACGGACTGCAACAGGGAACTCATTAACCTCCCGCGCTGGAGCTTTAATCACCGGCACCCCAATATCCCCAGCGATCTGCGCCTGCAGCTCACTCAATGGGCTCAGCGCCCCTTCGTGTTCGAGCCAGTACTCCTCACCGGTGTCCAGGACCTTCCCGCTTACTGCGCGATACGGAGGCAGCTCAACGACGGCTGACAGCAATCTCGCCGGAGGCTCCCACACCGGCGTATCCACTGTGATCCCCAACCTACGACGAATGCTGCGTCCAAGCGCATCGTCTTCAGGTGGCAGCTCCGCCCTGCCGACGGCAGTAATCACCCACAGGCGCCCGTCGACCCGAGCAAGAATTCCCTGCCCTAGCGACAGCGTCTCCGGGGCCTGGCCAGCAACAATCATGACCCCATCGCTATCGTGTACCGCGTGCCACTGGTGCTCCGGCTGCGGATGGGTGGCAATGATTCCCGGAGCATCCGTGATACCGACGGGCACCCCTCGAGTCCGCCCATTCAGCACCGCGGGCGAGGCCTTCGCAGCCTTCTCCGGTTTACCGACAATGAGGCGCGCCGACGCCTCATTCGCCACCGGATGCAACACAGCAGACTCTCCCTGCTCCAACCGCACATACAACGCGCCACTGTCCAATTGAATGATGCTCGCATCTCCCGGATCAGTCGCGGGAGAAAACACCGCCAGGAGTCCGGCTCCTGCGGAAATGATTGCGGTTCCGATCAGCCCAAAGAGCACAGCACGCCGGCGGGCTCCCAAGGGATCGGAAATCATTCTGACGTCGCCAAGCACCACGCCATGTTCGACGCGGCGGGCGAGAAACTTATGGCCGCTGACCTGGGCCTTGGTAGTTGACGTGAGCACAGAACCCATGAATGTCCCCCTGGAAATGGTTCATGCAATCCCCCGAATGCATGCTGTGCCCCACAGAGTACCCGGCGTGGCGCAAAGACGCAGCGCTACTGACGCTGCCCCTCTTGTTGCTCCGCGGCTAGGGAGTCGCCGGTCTTCACGCCTTCTTCGCCCATTTCCTTGATCTTGTCGCGCTCTACCAGCCACTCGAAGTGGGAGTCGCGGCCACGGTTCGGAACACTTGGGCGGTGGATGTACGGCTGCTGCGACTCTTCGTAGCTGATGGTGCCGTCCATGATCTGTTCCACGAGCTTCGAATTCATCTCTGGATTCATCGTGGCAGCAACCTCTGCCTTGGTGCGCAGCGGTGGCAGCTCTTCCGGCGAGTTGCCTGGCTCGCGCATCTTCATGATCTCCTCGTCCGTGAATTCTGCGTTCACGGCGTAAATAATCACCTGGTGATCCTTGTACACCGGTGTCACACCAGGGGTGGTGATCAGGCCGGTCTCAAAGTCAGGGCGGATCCACTGGAAGGCCCAGAAGTTCGGTGGCGAAATGTAGATGTACTTCACGCCCAGGTTGCGGGCGGCTTCATCCACGCGGTTCACCTCGTCAGCGTTGTCGAAGTTGCCCTGGCCGAGGCGCATCGGGTGGAAGAACAGGCTATTGGTGTCCGATTCCACGGTGGTGGTTGGCCAGAGGTAGTGCTTGTACAGGGCAGGCAGCTGGTTGTAGGCGTACATCCAACCGGAGCCTTCGTCCGGGTTGGAGAAGACGTTGCCTTCGTAGGCCTTTGGCTGTTTCGCCAGCCAATCGAAGGCCTTGAGGTCACGCTCGTTCACCAGGCGACCATCGCGTCCGGAGTTAATTGCCCAGGCAGAACCGCGCTCGAGGCCATCACGAACTTGGTTGTGAATGACGTAGCCAGCGCCAGCCGTCGCCACGACCGCGAGGGAGCTGGTGACCGCAACGTACTTCTTCAGCGGGCCACCGGTGAGCAGCCTGATCAGGATAGCGATGGCTACGGCCGCTCCTGCCGCAACGAACATGGCGGCCGGCATCACCAAGCGGTGCGCGGTGTTGTAGTGCAGCGCGCCGACGGTCTCGTACCACTTGCCCCACGGCTCGGACATGGGGTGCAACGCATTGGCGGTGACAGCAACGTTGAACGCCCAGAATAGTGGCGCCCACAGGTTGCGTCGCCACAGTAGCAACAGAATTGCGCCGGCCGCTGCGATCCAGACCCAGGTCTCCACGTTGAGGTGGAAGGATTCCGTGTGGCGGGTACGCATGAAAATGGCGTTTTGGATGGCCTCGTTCAGCGACAGATCTTCAGTTGCGGTGAAGGACTTGACCTCTTCGCTTTGCTCCGCGCCACTGAGGATCTGTGGGAGCAAAGCCAGCACACCGACAAGTCCGGTCGCGCCGAGAATGCCGACATCACGGAGTCGCCAACCGAAGTGCCCCTTGATGCTTTCAGGCTTGCGGCTTGGAACCCACAGCAGGTACAGCAGCCACCACAGCGCCAAGGCAATAACGACAACGGTTGCCGAGGAAGGATGCAGCTGCACCATGCCAATGAACGCCAGCGCTGCGAGGAAGCATCGAATCGGCTCATGCGGAATGGACATGAACAGCGCCAGCACAATGCCACTCACCGCGATGGCTGCCACGTATGGCCAGGCGCCAACGTACAAACCGATCCAGTACAGCACCGGCAGGCCACCCACGATCATCGGGGCCAGAGCCGCAGCAAGCTGTCCCGTCAGTCCCTGCTTACCGATGAGCCGGTACGCAATGAGGCCAGCAGAAATCGGGAAGGCAATCGCCGGAACGATCAGTCCAGTCAGGTTAGTGGCCGCGATCGGCGACATGTTCCCCAGGTCGCCCAGCAGAGCGGCACCTGCGTGCCACGCCGTTGGGTAGTACATCTTGGCTTGAGTCTCGGTATTCTGCAGCTCGCCCATGCGAGTGGAAGACACCAGTCCCTCGTCCATGGCAAGGCGCACCACTGACGCGTGCCAGTGCACATCCCAGCCCTGGAAGATGTTGTTAATGCCTTGGGAGGCTCGCCTCAGCAGATCCAGGGAACGAGTCATGAGGTAGGCGATACCAGCCGCCATGCCCGCACCTGGGATCAACCAGCTTGGGTCAAGGAGGGTGCTATCCCGCCAACGCTTCTCGACGGGCTTCGCCACGCCAACGTCTTCACCGTCTTCCACTGGCTCCGCTAGGGATTCGGAGCGGCGGCGCTTGCGGCGTCGCAAAGCAAAAAATGCGGCGTTCCAGATGATGGCGAGGAGCGCTATGCCAGCGGTGAACCAGGCGACGGTCGTGACGCCGAAGCGGATGTCGGTGAGTCCGAAGAGCCAACCGGCAAGGCCGTAGATGCCGAACGTGGCTGGGACGGACGCTGCGATCGCCCATTGGCCACGGGCTCCCGACAGCCAAGCAACGATCAATCCAGGTACGGTAAACACTGCAACGGCAAGTGCTGCCGCGCTGACCATCCCCATGTAGCGACCACCTTAAAATCGAGCCCAATAGACCCAATAAGCATAGGCTACGAGCGACGGCTGGGGGCCATGGCGCGCCTAGATGGAAGTATCTAGCACTCGCATCCCTCGGGTAGCCTCAGCTCGCGCCGCCAACTGATCATCTGATGGGTAGTCAACTCCCACCAAAGACAGGCCGTTAGCTGGTGCGACGGGCACCTCGGAACACCGCTCCTTCAGGTGCAGCAGTTTTCCAGCGAATTCCGTCGGGCGCCTTCCCTCCCCCACTGCCAGGCAGGCGCCGACGAGCGAGCGCACCATCGACCAGCAGAAGGCATCAGCGGTCACGTGAGCTTCGTACAGCCTCGGTTCATCGGGAGTCGAGGCGTCGATCCACTCAAACCGCTCAAGGTCCCGAACAGTGGTCGCGTTTGGCTTGTATTTGCACAGGGCGGCGAAGTCGTGCAGGCCGACAAGCTGATCCGCAGCCTGCTGCATCTTCGCGATGTCCACCGGCTTAGCCCAGTGCGCCGTGTCCATTGCGCGAGTGGGCAGCACCCCGGCTGGGTCGTTGCTAATTCGGTAAATGTAGTGGCGCCGGAGTGCGGAAAACCGCGCGTCAAAGTCTTTCGGTACCTCGCGGCAGTCGCTAACCCGGATGTCATCCGGCAGCAAGCGGGCTAGTCGACGAACCAGCCGGCCCGGATCCCCGTCGATGGTGCGCTGATCGAATGCCGACTCTTCCACATCGAAGTGAGCGACCTGGCCACGTGCGTGGACACCGGCGTCAGTGCGTCCCGCCACGGTTAGCTGGATCTCCTGGCGCAGCACCATGCTAAGCACGTCTTCGATCGACTGCTGGACGGTGCGTATGTCACCTTCCTGGCGAGCCCAGCCGTGGAATTTGGTGCCGTCGTAGGCGATGTCGAGTCGAATTCTGATTGTGGCCATAATGTTCACAGTTTATAGTTGCGCGCGAAAAAGACCCACCTGGCAGTCCAGATGGGTCTTTTCGTTAACGAGAGAATTTACTTCTCGTCCTTGGCTTCTTCAGCCTTCTCCTCAGCTTCAGCTTCCTTTGCCTCTGCCTCAGCAGCTGCGTCGGTAGCCTCGTCAGCCTCAACCTCCGGAGCCTCTTCGACTACAGCGGTCTCTTCTTCAGCCTTCTTGGAAGCAGCTGCGCGGGTGGCGCGGGTTGCCTCTGCGGAGACGGTCTCCTCGAGAACGAGGGAGATCTGAGACATCGGAGCGTTGTCGCCGCGACGGTTCTCGATCTTGATGATGCGGGTGTAGCCACCAGCGCGGTTCTCGAACTTTGGAGCAAGCTCGTTGAACAGGTACGCAACAACGTCCTTGTTCGGGATCAGTGCAGCAACGTTGCGACGATCTGCAACGGTGCCGGACTTAGCCTTGGTGATGATCTTCTCTACGTATGGACGCAGAACCTTTGCCTTGGCATCGGTGGTCTTAATTGCGCCGTGCTCGATCAGCTGAGCAGCCAGGTTGGACAGAATCTTCCGCTGGTTGGTAGCCGAACCGCCGAGACGGGCGCCCTTCTTAGGGGTAGGCATTGATGTACTCCTCGTGTACAGGTAAGTGAGCGCAGGCTCTTTGGGAAAAGAGCCCTAGGGCGTTTTACTCAGAATCTTCCGGATCAAAGTCGATGAATTCGCCGGTCTCAGCGTCGTAGCCTTCGATCTGGGTTGGGTCGAAGTCTTCAGGCGCATCCTTGAGGGTCAGGCCAAGCCCTGCGAGCTTGATCTTGACCTCGTTGATGGACTTCTGGCCGAAGTTGCGGATATCCAGCAGGTCCGATTCGGTGCACTCTGCGAGCTCACCAACGGTGTGGATTTCCTGACGCTTCAGGCAGTTGTAGGAACGAACGGAGAAGTTCAGGTCCTCAATTGCCATGCCGTAGGCGGCGATGTGCTGGGTCTCCTGTGGGGATGGCCCGATCTCGATGCCTTCGGCTGCGGTGTTCAGCTCGCGAGCGAGACCGAACAGTTCAACCAGAGTCTTGCCTGCGGATGCGAGTGCGTCACGCGCGGTGATGGAGTTCTTGGTCTCAACATCGATGATCAGCTTGTCAAAGTCGGTGCGCTGCTCAACACGAGTAGCTTCCACCTTGTAGCTGACCTTGAGCACTGGGGAGTAGATCTGGTCAACAGGGATGCGACCGATCTCGCCACCGCCAGCGTTCAGGGTTGCTGGGACGTAGCCGCGGCCACGCTCAACAACGAGTTCGATGTCCAGGCGACCCTGCTCGTTGAGGGTAGCGATGTGCAGATCCGGGTTGTGAATCTCCACACCAGCTGGAGGCTGGATGTCACCAGCGGTGACAACGCCTTCGCCGGTCTTGCTCAGGTACATGACCACTGGCTCGTCAGAGTCAGAGGACAGCACAATGCCCTTGATGTTCAGGATGATGTCGGAAACATCTTCCTTGACACCGTTGATCGTGGTGAACTCGTGGAGCACACCGTCGATCTTGACGCTGGTGACTGCTGCACCCGGAATGGAGGACAGCAGGGTACGACGCAGCGAGTTACCCAGGGTGTAGCCGAAACCTGGCTCGAGTGGCTCGATGATGAAGCGAGAACGAGCCTCGTCGACGTATTCCTCGGTAAGCGTTGGACGCTGTGAAATGAGCATGAACTTCTCCTTGTGTGACGCCCGCTATTTGACGCCTGTAGGCAAAATCTTTGACTTTGTGATCTTTCGCCACAAGTGTACGTGGCGAAAGGTCGGATTACTTCGAGTAGAACTCGACGATCAGCTGTTCGTTGATTGGAACGTCGATCTGAGCGCGCTCTGGCAGCTGGTGCACGAGAATGCGCAGGGTGGACGGAACGACCTGCAGCCATGCTGGCACGACTGCGTCGACGAGGTTGTCCTGAGCCTCTTCGAACCAGATCATCTTGCGAGACTTCTCACGAACATCGATGATGTCGTACTGAGAAACCTGGAAGGAAGGAACGTTTACCTTCTTGCCGTTCACGGTGAAGTGACCGTGGGAGACAAGCTGGCGAGCCTGACGACGGGTGCGTGCGAGGCCTGCGCGGTAGATAACGTTGTCGAGGCGAGCCTCAAGCATGATGACCAGGTTGTCACCGGTCTTGCCTGGGCGACGGTTAGCCTCAGCGTAGTAGCGACGGAACTGCTTCTCCATGACGCCGTAGGTGAAGCGAGCCTTCTGCTTCTCCTGCAGCTGGAGGAGGTACTCAGACTCCTTGATGCGAGCGCGGCCAGCCTGTCCTGGAGGGTATGGGCGACGCTCAAAAGCCATGTCTCCGCCGACGAGGTCGACACGGAGGCGGCGGGACTTACGGGTTACAGGGCCGGTATAACGAGCCATTGTTGTTACTCTTCCTTTCCCTGATTAAACGCGACGGCGCTTAGGCGGACGGCAGCCATTGTGTGGCTGTGGGGTGACGTCGGTGATGGAACCGACCTCGAGACCCGCGGTGGACAGGGAACGGATGGCAGTCTCGCGACCGGAGCCTGGGCCCTTGACGTAGACGTCAACCTTCTTCATGCCGTGCTCCATTGCCTTGCGAGCAGCGGACTCTGCAGCCAGCTGTGCGGCGAATGGGGTGGACTTACGGGAACCCTTGAATCCGACGTGGCCGGAGGATGCCCAAGAGATGACAGCACCGTTAGGGTCCGTGATGGACACGATGGTGTTGTTAAAAGTGGACTTGATGTATGCGGCGCCCTGCGCCACATTCTTCTTTACGACGCGACGGCCAGTGCGGCGCGCGCCAGAGCGTGCTTTAGGAGGCATTTTTTACTTCTTCTTTCCGGCGATCGTCTTCTTAGGACCCTTACGCGTACGAGCGTTGGTCTTGGTGCGCTGACCACGAACAGGCAGGCCACGACGGTGGCGCAGACCCTGGTAGGAGCCGATTTCGATCTTGCGACGAATGTCGGCTGCGACCTGGCGGCGGAGGTCACCCTCAACCTTCCAGGTTGCTTCGATAACGTCACGAAGAGCAGCGATCTGCTCGTCGGTGAGGTTGTCGGTGCGCAGGTCAGGAGAGATGCCGGTCTCTTCGAGCAGCTTGGCAGCACGGGCTGGGCCGATGCCGTAGATGTAGGTAAGTGCGACTTCCATGCGCTTGTTGCGAGGGAGGTCAACACCAGCTAGACGTGCCATAGTGGTACGTGCCTTTCCGGTTGTTGCGGTGGTTTTCTCCACATTCATCCCTGTCTCATAGCGCTTCACCCGGACGGAGAGGCCGGATAGTGGGCTACGCAATCACAGGGCTCCGGCCACCGTAGCCAGAGGTAAGAGAAGCGCTGCTAAGTGCTCAGCGCCTGGAATGTGAAGGCGAATGAATTATTTACTTGTAGCGGTAGACAATGCGACCGCGGGTCAGGTCGTAAGGAGACAGCTCCACAACGACGCGATCCTCAGGGAGAATACGGATGTAGTGCTGACGCATCTTGCCCGAGATGTGAGCAAGTACCTTGTGCCCGTTGTCGAGCTCGACACGGAACATTGCATTCGGCAAAGGCTCGATGATCTTGCCTTCAACCTCAATAGCGCCTTCTTTAGCCATATCCTCCACTTTCCCTGGCATTCCCAAGTACAAAATGCCTGGTAGATGTCACCGTTGCGTGTTGTGCATCGGCGGGTGCACGCACGTGTACGCACACCAACGGATAAGACTACCGGCTAGTGCACAGAAAAAGCAAGACCGCCCCCTACCACAGGGAGCGGTCTTAAGTGCTTTAGCGACACGTTTCTAGTAAACGTAAACCATTTCGCCGAGCTGCAGGTCGTTGAAGAACGCAGCGGAGTCATCGTACTGCAGGTGGACGCAGCCATGAGACAGCCAGTCAATGCGTCCAGCGTGGAATGCGATGCCGTTATTGGTGAAGTACACAGAGTTCGGCATTGGCGCATTGTTGAACTCGTAAGAGATCTCGTCCTTGACCTTGCGGGTGACGTAGAACGTACCGCTCGGGGTCTCCCAGCCTGGGGCGCCGTGGGATACAGGTACAGGGCCGTAGGTGATCTCGCCACCGTGCTGTAGCCATGCGCGGTTGCCTGCCTTGTCGAGGCAAGCGCGAGCCTGAGGCGGGCAGGAGCCACGATCGATTTCAGGAGCTGGTGTCGGCGCAGGTGCTGGCTCTGGAGCTGGTGCCGGCGCAGGCGCTGGCGCAGGCAGCTTGGACTCAAGCAGGCCTGGGAAGTGGAATCGCAGATTGTCATCGGCTGCCTTGCGCAGCGCGTCGCGCTGCGCTGGTGGCAGACCAGCAGTGGAATTGTAGACAGCGTTGCGTGCGTTCCATGCGGCCTCTGCGGCGAAGTCGCTAGAACCAGCCTGGAATTCGGAGGATCCGTTGGTAGCCGCAAGCGCTGGCTGGCTCATGACTGCAACTGCGGCAACGGCAGCAGAAGCAGCGATCGAGGCGCGACGCTTAAAGGCGGATGGCTTACGGTGCTTACTCATGGTTCAGCAGTATAAGGCATTTCCCACATTTACAGCTACTTTTGAGGAAAAGTAGCTGTACTTTTAAGTAAAAATCACTACGTTGTCGAGCACTTTCAGGGTATTGAAGTAGTGCTCTGCGTCTTGAGGGCTTAGGTGCACGCACCCATGCGACATTTCAGCCAAATCGCCTTCGTGGAAGGCAATTCCCTTCGGGCTAAAGTAGGTCGACCACGGCATTGGTTCGAGACCAAATTCGTAGGACACCTCATCTTTGACGTGCCTCATTACGTGGAATTCACCGGGGGGAGTTTCCCACCCCGGTTGCCCGGTATTGATGGAGACGGGGCCATAGTCCACTACCCCGTCTTTTTGCAGCCATGATTTCTTCGCGCTGATGTCAACGCATGCCCTCGCTGTTGGTGGGCACTTGTGATACTCCGGCTCCGGGGTCGCCTGTGTAGTAGGTGGCGGAGCAACGCTCGTGACTGCATCTTCCGCAACCGTAACGATTTGTGCTGGTTCTGGCTCCGGGGAATTCATGCCAAAAAGACTGGTAAGCAGGATAGATCCCGCGGTGAGGTAGCCAGCTACCATCACTGCCCCGTTGCCAGAATTCGTTTTCGCCACGAATGCGGATTATATGCAACTGTTCTAAAAATAGCCAGGGAGTTTACTTGCGAGGCGTCAAGATTCGTGGACCACCAGCGGTAGCGGCCACAGTGTGCTCCCAGTGCGCAGCAAAGGAACCATCAAGAGTCACGACAGTCCAGTCATCTTCCAGCACTGCAGAATCTTCGGTACCCAGCGTCAGCATTGGCTCAATCGCCAAAACAGAGCCTTCCTGGATGATCGGTCCGCGACCTGGCTTGCCCTCGTTAGCCAGGTAAGGGTCCTCGTGCATGCTACGGCCGATGCCGTGCCCGCCATAGCCGTCGACAATGCCGAGGTGCACGTCGAAAAGCTGCTCGGCTTTCCGCGTCGCCACCTCGAGCGCGTGGGAGACGTCGGTGAGACGGTTGCCTGGTTGCATGGCTTTCAGGCCCTCCATGAGCACCCATTCGGTGGCTCGGTTGAGCTTGTCGACGTCCTCGTCAAGCTCACCAATGCCGAAGGACCAAGCCGAGTCACCGACCCAGCCGTCAAACGTGGCGCCACAGTCGATGGAGACGAGGTCGCCTTCTTGGAGAACTGTTTCCTTGTTTGGGATCCCGTGGACGATCACGTCATTGACGGACGCGCAAATGGAGCCCGGGAAACCGTTGTAGCCAAGGAAGGTTGGGATGGCGCCCGCTTCTCGAATCGTCTGCTCAGCGATGGCATCCAATTCGAGTGTGCTCATGCCCGGCTTCGCAGCCGCCTTTACGGCTTGGAGCGTGCGGCCCACAATTTCACCGGCAGCTTGCATGGCGTCCAGCTCGCCTGGGGTCTTGGCGGCGATGACTTTGTTCTTTTTGCGAAATCCCATTGTTCCTCTTAAAAGTGCAAAACCGGCTGCGAGGTATCGTCAGCCGGTTCTTGGTGCGGAAAAGTTTTACTTTCCGAGTGCTTCCATCGTGCGGGCGTTGATGTCCTCAACAGAGCCCTCTGCCTCGATGGTGATGATCTGGTCGCCGTAGTGGTCGATCAGTGGTGCAGTCTCGTCGCGGTAGACGCCAAGGCGGGTGCGGATGGTTTCCTCGTTGTCGTCTGCACGGCCGCGGGCCAGCATGCGCTCAACAACGACGTCCTCGGATACCTTGAAGTTGACGACGCCGTCGAGCTTGTCGCCGGTCTTGGCAAGAAGCTCTTCCAGGATGTCGGCCTGCTCCACGGTGCGTGGGAAGCCATCGAGGAGGAAGCCATCCTTGGCATCGTCCTGGCTCAAACGGTCTTCAACCATGCGTGCGGTGACGTCGGTTGGAACGAGCTTGCCGGCATCGATGTAAGACTTTGCCTCTACACCGAGTGGAGTGCCCTGGCCAATGTTGGCACGGAACAGGTCGCCGGTGGAGATGTGTGGGATACCCAGCTTCTCGGAGAGAATTGCGGCTTGGGTGCCCTTGCCTGCGCCCGGAGGGCCGAGGAGTACGAGTCTCATTTAAGGAATCCTTCGTAGTTGCTTTGGAGGAGCTGGCTTTCGATCTGCTTCACCGTGGTCAGTGCAACAGACACGAGAATCAGGATGGCAGTGCCACCGAATGGCGTTGCATTTGCAGCGCCGGAGCTCACGCCAAGATCCATCATGATGTTTGGAAGAACCGCGATGATACCCAGGTACAGGGAACCAACGAACAGAAGGCGGTTCATCACATATCCAAGGTACTCGGCGGTCGGACGACCCGGACGAATACCCGGAATAAAGCCACCGTACTTCTTCATATTGTCCGCTTGCTCGTTCGGATCGTACTGAACCGAAACGTAGAAGTAGGAGAAGAAGATGATGAGCGCGAAGTAGCCAACGATGTACTGCCAGGAGGATGGTGCCTGCAGGTACTGAATAACGTTGCGCTGCCACCAGTTGTCCGGAACCGTTGGAGAGCTGGAGTTGATGATCTGCGTAATCAGCACTGGAACGTACATCAGGGAGGACGCGAAGATCACCGGGATAACGCCGGCCTGGTTGACCTTCAGTGGCAGGTAGGTGGAAGTACCGCCGTACTGACGGCGACCAACCATACGCTTTGCGTACTGCACCGGGATACGGCGCTGGCCCTGCTCAATGAAGATGACGCCCACGACCAGGATCACAACTGCAACCAAGACGAGGGAGAAGGTCATCACGCCGGAGGAGCGGTAGATGTTCATTCCGTCTGCTGGGAGGCGGGTCGCAATGCCAGCAAAGATCAGTAGGGACATGCCGTTGCCGATGCCACGGTCCGTCATAAGCTCGCCGATCCACATGACCAGCACAGCGCCTGCGGTCATGGTGACAACGAGGATGATCAGATCGAAGATGTTGCGGTCAGCCTTCAGCACCTCAACACCTTGGCCGAGCAGCTGCTGGCGGTCAGCCAAGGCCACAATGCCGGAAGACTGCAGCAGTGCCAAACCAACCGTGAGGTAACGCGTGTACTGCGTCATCTTGGTCTGGCCGGACTGGCCTTCCTTCTTCAGCTCCTCAAAGTGTGGAATCACAACAGTGAGCAACTGCACGATAATCGACGCCGTAATGTACGGCATGATGCCGATGGCGAAGATCGACAGCTGCAAGAGCGCGCCACCGGAGAACAGGTTGATGAGCGAGTAGACACTGCCCTGATCCTGGGTCAGCTGACGCAGACGTCCGGCGATTGATGAGTAATCCACACCCGGCGATGGAATCTGTGCACCGATGCGGTACAGGATAATCATTGCAAGAGTGAAGAGGATCTTCTTACGAAGATCGACGTCCTTAAACGCTGAGATAAGGGCGGACACATATCCTCCTGGCACCCTCCCCGCTTCTAAAGGAAGCAGTGGCAGGGCGCGGTAATCTAAAGTTCGTGGGTTCGCGCGCGTGTTACACACGATAGAGATACAACACGGCAACTTTACCAGGTAATGCCAAGTTAAGAAATTCCTGGGGAAGATTACTTGCCCTGCCAGTCAACTCGACGGTTTGCCCGTCATCCGTTGACACAATTGGAACGCTCCATACGCCCCTTTCGCTCTCCTTTCCCTTGCTTCATCTTCTTGCCTGGCCGGTCACCCTGCTTTCCTTCAAAAGCGGCAAGGTGACGCTCCGAGCCCGCGATGAGCTTGTCGCACGCCCCGATGAGCTGTGGATCATCGGTTTCGCCCTTAACCTTTTGCAGATCTGCAATATCGCGGCGTTCCAGCTCTGCACCTACTTCAAAGGCCGCTTGCTGAGATTCACCGCCTCGCGCAAGCCAGTCCGCGTAGAGCTTGTTCAGTTCCTCAAACTCATACTCACCGGGCGTTTGACCATCGGGTCGGGCGACTCCGATCCGATCTAGCTGCGCCCCCATGATGTTTTGGTGGCGAGTTTCCGCCCGCGCGATGTTGGAGAACTTCTGTGGCCCCCACATGTCGGCGAGCGCCACATATAGATCATGAGCCATTCGCTCTTCTTCATACATTATCCGAAGGTTTTCACCTTCCGTGGCGATGTCGGCGTTAGCAGGAACCACACCGAGTGTCATCGCCAGCACCCCGGCAATAACCGAGGCCGTTGCTTTTCGACGCAACATTGTCTTTCCTCCTTTTCCTCTCCTACCTCCCATTATCCGCTCACTTATACATTTATCAAAGGGACGTTGGACGCAGTGCTAGAACAGTGCTTTCCGGCTACGGAGTCGCGATTGACCAATGTCCACCCCATGCGCGGCAGACTCTCCTGCTGCTACCGCTTCTGGATCAATTCCATAGGAACTTCGCTTCCGCTGTGCTCTCATGTTGTTGCGCTGTTCGTATTCTTCACGGGCAGAGTGTGCGTGGGATAGGTCGTCGACAAGCGCCACTGCATACTCTTGGGCAATGTTCTGCTCCGCCGTCGCTAACCGCTGTGCGACTCCCCAGGCGAAGCCCATCATGAAGGAGCGACGGGCGGTGACCACGCTAAATTGTCGATTCACGTTGCGGGCGGCGCTGAGCATGGAGAGATTGAGTAATTGGAAGAGGAACTCGACCCGCTCAAGGTGATGTGGCAGGCCAAATACCATCATTTCCGACACCTTGGTACTGCGAGACCGGCCGATGGCAATGGTGACGCAACTTAGTGCACTCGCGATATTGGCTAGTAGATAGGCCTGCATATCGGAGTAGTGACCGGTGAACTCAATTCGGAGTTCGTGGCAGGAGTCGTCACAGGGGATATCACGCATTGTCATGCCATATCGCGCCATGAGGTCAAAGGCCTTTGCCTGAAAGGCGTCCCCTTCGGGAGTACCGACTTGATCTTCGGCTTGAACTAGAAGTTTTCGGATTCGCTGTTTGATGCTTTCACTCATGATTTGGTCCTTTCGCTTGGGATATGCCAAGAGAAGAACACACACGCAATTGTTTCGAAAGCACTTTTCTGCGCTGCTTGTGGACAACTGGAGTTATCCACAGTTTTAGGTCGCTGCTGTGTCCGCAGGGTTGACAGCATGCGAAAAGCCCGCCCCTTGTTTAAAGGGACGGGCTTTTAATGCGAGTTAAGTCTTAGGCCTCGGTGACTGAGCCGCCAGCGGCTTCGATCTTTTCCTTGGCAGACTTGGAGAACTTGGTTGCGGTGACGTTGAGCTTAACGCCCAGGTCGCCGTTGCCCAGGATCTTCACTGGCTGGTTCTTGCGAGCCAGGCCAGCTGCGACGATGTCAGCAATTGCGACTTCGCCGCCCTTAGGGAAGGCCTTCTCCAGATCCGCAACGTTAACCACCTGGAAAACGACGCGGTTAGGGTTCTTGAAGCCCTTCAGCTTTGGCAGACGCATCTGCAGTGGCATCTGGCCACCTTCGAATGCAGCAGAGACCTGCTTGCGAGCCTTGGTACCCTTGGTACCGCGACCTGCAGTCTTACCCTTGGACGCTTCACCGCGGCCAACGCGGGTCTTAGCCTTGTTTGAGCCCGGTGCTGGGCGCAAATCGTGGAGCTTAATTGGTTCGCTCATTGTTTACCTACTCCCCCGATACTTCTTCGACGACGACCAAGTGACGAACCACGTTGATCAGACCGCGAACCTGAGGATTGTCAGGGCGTACGACGGACTGGTGGATCTTACGAAGGCCGAGGGTCTGCATCGAGTCCTTCTGGTTCTGCTTGGCACCAACGATGCCCTTAACCTGAGTGATCTTAAGCGCCATGGTTTAAGCCTCCTGTGCTGCGCGAGCGCGCAGGATACGGGCTGGGGTGACCTCTTCGAGGGTCTTGCCACGACGGGCAGCGACCTCTTCAGGGCGAACCAGCTGCTTGAGCGCGTCAACGGTTGCGTGCACAACGTTGATGGCGTTGTCAGAGCCGAGAGACTTGGACAGAACGTCCTGAACGCCTGCACATTCCAGAACTGGACGTGCAGCGCCACCAGCGATAACACCGGTACCAGGAGCTGCTGGGCGAAGCATCACGATGCCTGCTGCAGCCTCACCCTGAACTGGGTGGGTGATGGTGCCGGCAACCATTGGTACGCGGAAGAAGTTCTTGCGAGCCTCTTCTGCACCCTTCTGGATTGCTGCTGGAACTTCCTTAGCCTTGCCGTAGCCAACGCCGACCATGCCCTGGCCGTCGCCAACGATGACGAGAGCGGTGAAGCTGAAGCGACGACCACCCTTAACGACCTTGGACACGCGGTTGATGGTTACAACGCGCTCGATGTACTGAGAACGCTCGTCCTGCTGCTGGTTGCGGCGATCGTCACGATCACGGCCGCGACCGCGGCGCTCGTTGCGCTCGTTGTTGTTGTTTTCGTCGGCGGAGCGTCCGCCGTTACGCCGTTCACGTCCCGGCATTACGCGATCCTTCCGTTGATGTTCATGGTTGCGGTGATCATTAGAACTTCAGACCACCTTCACGTGCGGCGTCAGCCAGAGCGGCGACGCGACCGTGGTACTGGTAGCCACCGCGGTCGAAGACCACAGCCTCGATACCAGCAGCCTTAGCGCGCTCAGCGATGAGCTTGCCAACCTCGGCGCCACGAGCCTTCTTGTCGCCCTCGAATGCGCGGATTGCATCTTCCATGGTGGAAGCGGCAGCCAGGGTACGACCAGCGAGGTCGTCGATGATCTGCACGTGCATGTGGCGAGAAGTGCGGTGAACGACGAGACGTGGCATTTCTGCGGTGCCACGCAGGTTCTTGCGGATGCGGAAGTGACGGCGGGCACGAGCCTGACGACGACGCGTGGAGATGTCCTTGCCAATTGGCAGGCGCTTGTTTGCAGTGCTTTCGTTGCTCATTACTTACCCGTCTTTCCGACCTTGCGGCGGACCTGCTCACCCTCGTAGCGGATGCCCTTACCCTTGTATGGGTCATCCTTACGCAAACGACGGATGATTGCAGCGATCTGTCCGACCTTCTGCTTGTCAATACCCTCGATCGAGAGCTTCGTGTTGCCATCAACAGCGAACTTGATGCCTTCAGGAGCTTCGATCAGAACTGGGTGGGAGTAGCCCAGGGAGAACTCGAGGTCCTTGCCCTTGAGCTGTACACGGTAACCAACACCGAAGATTTCCATCTTGATGGTGTAGCCCTTGGTAACGCCCTCTACCAGGTTGTTCACCAGGGAGCGGGAGAGACCGTGCAGAGCGCGGTTCTTGCGGTTGTCGTCCGGACGGGAGACAACGATCTGGCCATCTTCAACAGCAACGGTGATCGGTGCTGGAACGTCGACGGACAGGGTGCCCTTAGGGCCCTTTACCTCAACGTTCTGGCCGTTGATCTTGGTCTCAACGCCAGAAGGAATAGCGATAGGGTTCTTACCAATACGCGACATGTGTCAATCCTCCCTTACCAGACGTAGGCGAGAACTTCTCCGCCTACACCCTTCTCGGTAGCCTGACGGTCGGTCAGGAGACCCTGAGACGTGGAGATGATAGCCACGCCCAGGCCGCCCAGAACCTCTGGCAGGTTGTTTGCCTTGGCGTAAACGCGCAGGCCCGGCTTGGACACGCGACGAACACCAGAGATGGAACGCTCACGGGAAGGACCGTACTTCAGGTCCAGCTTGAGGGTCTTGCCAACCTTCTCCTCGGAGACGGCGTAGTTGGCGATGTAGCCTTCCTGCTTGAGGATTTCGGCAATGTTTACCTTCAACTTAGAAGAAGGCATAGACACGGAGTCGTGGTACGCATGGTTAGCGTTGCGCACGCGCGACAGCATGTCTGCAATAGGGTCAGTCATGGTCATAGGTGACCTAGAACCTTTCTCGTTGCGGTTCCCTTACCCACCCGGCGTTATCAGCATTTCTACCGGCCACTGCCGCTCACCTCACTCAATAGTTAGGGAGCTCGCTGCCTTAAAAATATGCTGGACGCATTGGGCGGGGGGCCTACAACAAAGTAGGGAAAATGTACAAGGTGGCACTCGAAGATTCAAGTCCAGCCAGCAACACTACCGCATCCACCGCCCGAAACAAAATAGCTGCGCACGCTTATCGACGGCCGCTTCGCCGAGCACATTTGCAGCCTTGCGGAGTAGCATGAAAAGCACAGCTCACCTTGGGAAAAGAAGCGCGCCATGGCTTTTTATATTTTCGTCGCAGCAGCCAACTTTCTCCTCCTCGTTTGTATCGGATTCATGTTTTACGCATCCGCAACGGGACGGGATGCGTGGGAGTCGGCCGTCGAAAAGGCGCGCGTTGCTGGTTTTCCCGCTGTGGAGCCGCCGGAGCTCGGGTTCTTGGCCGGTGGTTTCGACAACTATGTGTGGGCTCAGTTTGTGCAATTGCGCGACGCCGGGGCGCTCACTGTGCAAACAGATGGCATGTTTGCAGTCCATCGAGGTGGTGAGGTTTTGGGTAGGAGTCAGGCCGAGCTGCTCAACATTGTCGAGCGGGGTGCGAGCATTGACTCTGTATATTTCAGTCGCAACTGTCCTCTGCTTCAAGAAACCGCGGATGTTTTGGAGGCCAAGGGCCTGTGGCAGAAATCTGCCGACCCGAGTCCAGCTACTAAAGGATTGCGCGGCCTCGCATTTGCTGCTGTCGGCGTCGGTTTCGCATCCCTATTCACCTCAGTAATTGGTGATGCAGTGGTCGTCGCGGACTGGCTCTTGGATGGAAAAGCAGGCGAACTAACAGTTGTGGGCCGTGTTCTGGCGTTCGCCGCCCTATTCGGATATCTCTTTGCCGGACCCTCCCGACAAACCAAGCGATGGGTATTTGGAAAGGTGCACAATCACGCCTTCGCGGTCGCCGGCACCACTTCCCCACTGGCACTCGCCCTGGTAGACCAGCTTCGCGAGGTTCCCCAGTTCGAGCCGGCGGTCAATGCTGCACTGTATGGCGGCGAATACGTACTGAAAGTGGACCCGGCGTTTGGGGCAACCGCGTTGGCATGGATCCAGAAGCTTTACGAGGTCGAAGATTTGCGAGGTCCTTCGTAGATTTTCGGGAAGGACCGGGGGAACTTGCCCCACTCGTAAGATTTCCCCGAGGTAGCAGATCAACTTGCAGGGAAAACCTTTGGGAAACCCGGGGAAATCTTCACCCGTCCTCAACTTCCTCCGGGCCCCAGCCAAGACCACTAGCCTAATCACTACCGATGAACCCCCAGGAAGACCATCACCCGGGCTAGCCGGAGGAATTTTGGAGCCATAGACAAATTCCTCCCGGATAGCAGATTTGCTTGCAGGGAAAACCTTTGGGAAACCCGGGGAAATCTTCACCCGTCCTCAACTTCCTCCGGGCCCAGCCAGGACCACTAGCCTAATCACCACCGATGAACCCCCAGGAAGACCATCGCCCGGGCTAGCCGGAGGAATTTTGGCGCCATAGACAAATTCCTCCCGGATAGCAGATTTGCTTGCAGGGAAAACCTTTGGGAAACCCGGGGAAATCTTCACCCGTCCTCAACTTCCTCCGGGCTCCAGCCAAAAACCACTAGGCCCGACCACTCATGAGGATCAGTATTCCTTGCCACGATGCGAATCTAGGCCCTCAATCCTCCCTATTTGAGAACCGTTCCAATGGAATACGAGCTGGCTCATTCCTTGCCTGTTAACTATGACCTCGAAATTCTCAGTCACGGACATGTTGTTTCCGACTAAGAAATTTCTGATTCCCTCCAGCTTCATTAGGGCGTGTGGGGTGTCGCAGGCAGAATTTGGAAGACATCGAAACGAGATCTGGCTAATTTTCGAGCCTGCGTATTTCACACTGTATAGTTCCGCAACCTCCAAGTGCTTTGATAGCAATCGGTCTGCTCTCCAGTGGCCCTTCAGTTCTTCGAGGGTGGGTGCAAACAAATTGCGGTCTCGAATCTTGACACTGAAATTCTGTCCTGAGCTCGCCCCGGCCCGGCGAGGATAACCAGCAGCCAGTCCGGCAAGGGCCTGGCTGTCGAAGATTGTCAGATTTTCAATGCCTGCCCGAAGCGTAAGGTACACATTCGATCCATCGACGTGGAGCCGTTCGAGTTCTGGCGACAGTGCAGCTACAGTCCGCTGCGCGCTCTTTTCATAGTCACCAGCCACTCCAGAAAGCTCCAGCTCCGTGCCTTCAACTTCTGCTTTTATGAAGGCCTCCAGATCAGTAACCTTCCGCCTTTGAACAATTTGCTTGGCTTCCGACATCAAGGAAAGAGCTCTTACAAACTGTTCTGGACTCATTTCATCTGCCTCGATGCTGGCAGTGATGTAGTCGTGGTTCCGGTATGACTTTGGATTTCGAAACTCTACGTTCTGGAGTTCTGAGTACTGTCCTGCCCATTGCTCCAGTTCCGCAATGAGCGCGTTGACCCGTTTGTTGCTTGGCCCGAATCCGCAGGACACCACACTGAAAACCATGCAAAGTGCAATGAGCAGCCCAGCAATCTTTTTCATGCTTCCTATTAGAAGCTGTTCACGAGAAAGGCACAACAAGAAAACAGTTCAGTCACACCCCTTCTAGCAGGAATTTATTTCGATTAACTTCGACGAGGAAACTAACTCCCACCTATCAAAGGATTCCAAATGAAGAAGTTCCTGGCCTCCGCTGCCACCTGCGCCTTTCTAATGACACCGGCCACTGCTCATGCCTCCCAGACAATTGACCTGCAAGTTCCATCCGTTGGCTACACGTCTTCCATGATGCTTATTCAGACGTCGTCCCGAATCATGGGTATGGATGGCGGCTGCACGACGATCCCAGATCCGAACGGCGAGCCTGGCGCGCCTCACACTCAATGGATTAGGTGCTGGATCGGCTAAAAGACAGCCGTCCCCACCAGCAGCGTCGCCACGGTGACGATCGGAATCACAACGGTCACCACAGCGACGTCCTTGTAGGACTGCTTGTGCGTCATACCGCAGACCAGCAGCATGGTGAGCACCGCACCGTTGTGCGGCAAGGAGTCGAAGCTTACCGACGCCATAGCCATGATTCGGTGCATGGACTCCATCGATATGCCCTGTTCAGCAGCCATGCGCGCTAGGTCTGCGCCGAACGTTTCGAGGGTCATGGATAGGCCACCCGCCGATGATCCCGTGATGCCCGCGATCACGCCTGTGGAGACAACCCCGACGATGAGTGCATTGTCGGCGATAGAGAACACGCCGTCGCGAAGCACGGTGAATGCGGCGAGCGAGCCGATCACGGCACCGTAACCCACTTCGGACGCGGTGGTGAAGACGGGGAGGATAGCGGATTTGGCGCCGTCACCGAGGCCTTCGATGAAGACCCCGAAGAGGCCTGGTCGCATGAGGAAGATGACGATGATTGCCGTGGCGAGCGCAACCGTGACTGACCAGGTGCCGAGGACCGATTCGAGCTTCACTCCACCGAATTTCTTGTCGGCGAGATAGGAAAAGTCCATCTGCTTGGAGATCACGTAGATGAAGGCATAGTTCATCGCCACCACTACGGCGATCGGAATGAATCCGAGCAGGCCACGGACTGCAACGTTTCCTGGACCGCGGTGCGCTGGCACCACTGAATGCCCGCCCTCGGCATCTTCTAATTCCTTCAGGGCCGCAGCCCCATCAGTAGAGCCGTCCACCGGAGCGTAGAACTCTCCCGCTTTGTGCAGGGACCGGACACGGTACTCCAACCAGATCATGCCCATGACCAGCATCATCGCCGTGCCTGCCAGTCCAAGAACGGGAGCTGCGTAGGAAGTCGTGCCAAAGTACTTGGTCGGGATGACGTTGTGTACCTGCGGGCTACCCGGCAGTGCGGCGATGGCAAAGGTAATAGTGCCGAAAGCAATGGCTGCCGGCATCAGGCGCTTCGGAATCTCTGCTTCCTGGAACAATGCTGTTGCGATCGGGACGATCGTGAAGGCGACCACCCATGCGCTCACGCCACCATATGTAAGGAGTGCAGTGGCCAAAACCGTGGACGCCATCGCGCGTTTGGGGCCGAAGGCTTTGGAAATACCCTGAGCTAGGTCATGTGCGAGACCAGAAACCGTCATCAACCGGCCAAAGATCGCGCCGGTCAGGAACAGCGGGAAGTAGTTAGTGATGAATTTCCCCAGCGCCGGCATGAAGATCTGCGTGTACGTGGCCAGAAGCGGCGCACCGGACAACGCAGTCGCCAGCAGCGCCGCGATGGGCGCAGCGATAACTACAGAGTGGCCCCGATACGCCAACACAATGAGTACGATGAGCGACAAGAAGATGCCAATCATAGGAATGACCATGAGGGGCTCCGATTCTTAACAAAAAAGGATCACAATGAGCGATACACGAACAAGGATTTTGGAATGTTCCCGCCAGCTGTTCAGCGAGCGGACATTTGCGCAGGTGTCGCTGAAGGAAATCGCCGAGGCAGCCGGGGTCAGTGCACCGCTGATCATCAAGCATTTCCAGTCCAAGGAGAATCTCTTCCAACAGACCGTCGACTTCTCCACCAGCGCAGAGGCTCTTTTCGACGGCCCCTTCGACCAGCTTGGGCACACCAGCATCAAGGAAACGCTTTCGGCCCCGACCACTGCGCATTATTCGATCATTCGAACGATGACCGTGACGGACGGCTCGGATACCTCCCTCAGCGCAATTGGTGAGGCAGTCAAGCGCGACATTTTGTCAGTACTCGAGCGGCGCATCCAGGAGGAAGCACCGCACCCTGAGCCCGAGCCGAAGCTACGAGCCCAGGCTGCCATGGCCCTACTGACGGGACTATCTTTGATGCGCCGGGTGGGAGATACGGACTTCCAGAATTTCCCACCCGACGCACTCGCCGACTATTACGCCGACCTAGTCCAGCAGATTCTTAACGGTCACGGACCAGCTCAATAACGTAGGAGCAGTCCTTGTCCCCGAATCCCGCATCCACGGTTTCCTGGTAGAAGGCCGCGGCTGCCTGGCCAAGTACTGCTGACGTGCCGGTTTCTTCCAGCGCAGCCTTCGCCAGATTCAAGTCCTTGTTCATGAGCGCGTTCGCAAAACCAGGCTTGAAATCATTGTTGGCCGGCGAATTCGGGACCGGCCCCGGCACAGGGCAGTTTGTGGTCAGCGCCCAGCTCGCGCCAGTGGAATTGGACACGACATCGAAGAATGCCTGCGGGTCCAGGCCCAACCTCTCGCCGAGCACCATCGCCTCCGCCAGTGCGATCTGGTGAACACCGAGGATCATGTTGTTGCAGATCTTCACCGCCTGACCTGCCCCGACATCACCGCAGTGGGTGGCGCAGCGGCCCATGGCGTCGAAAAGCGGGCGGGCAGCTTCGAACACGCTGCTTTCACCGCCGACCATGAACGCGAGGGTGCCGGCCTGCGCACCAACGATGCCGCCGGACACCGGGGCATCGAGGAATCGGTGGGGCGCAACCTTGTCAGCCGCTGCGCGCGCCTCAGCGACAGCGATGGTCGAGCTGTCAATGAAGAGGGCGTTTTCGCTTACCGACGGTAGAACCTCCGCCATCACGGAGTCGACGAGTTTGCCATTGGGGAGCATCGTGATGATGACGTCTGCCCCTTCAACCGCCTGAGCAGCAGTTTCCTGCACATCGATTCCGTTTTCGCGGGCCTTAGTCTTTGCTTCCTCCATGACGTCGAAGCCACGGACGGTGTGCCCCGCCTTGACGAGGTTGGCGGCCATTGGGCCACCCATGTTGCCGAGTCCGATGAATGCAATGGTGGTCATTGTTTCTCCTTAGTCCATCTGTGGCATCGAGAAGTCTGCGCCGGTGGCGGCGCCGGACGGCCAGCGGGAGGTGACGGTCTTGGTCTTGGTGTAGAAGCGGAAGGAGTCCGGGCCGTGCTGGTTGAGGTCGCCGAAGCCGGAGGCCTTCCAGCCGCCGAAGGTGTGGTACGCGATTGGAACCGGGATTGGGACATTCACGCCGACCATGCCGACCTGGACGCGCTCGGCGAACTCGCGAGCAGCTGCGCCGTTGCGGGTGAAGATCGCGACGCCGTTGCCGTACACGTGCTCGTTAGGCAGCTTGATGGCTTCCTCGAAGTTCTCCGCACGCACGATAGTGAGAACCGGACCGAAGATTTCCTCGGTGTAGATGCTCATGTCCGGGGTGACGTGGTCAAACAGTGTTGGGGCGATGAAGTAGCCGCCTTCCAGGGAGTCACCCTCGAACTCGGGGTCGGTGGCGCCCTTCGCGCGGCCATCGATGACGAGTTCTGCGCCTGCCTTTTCACCTTCGTCAATCAAGGACTTGATGCGATCCAGCGCGGACTGCGCGACGACCGGGCCGTAGTCAGCCTTCGGGTCCAGGCAGTGGCCAACCTTGAGAGATGGGATGCGCTCTTCGAGCTTCTTGCGCAACTCGTTGGCGGTCTCCTCCCCCACTGGTACGGCTACGGAGATAGCCATGCAACGCTCACCGGCAGAGCCGTATGCGGCGCCGATGATGGCATCCACCACCTGGTCCATGTCCGCATCGGGGAGGATGAGCGCATGGTTCTTTGCGCCGCCGAAGCACTGGGCGCGTTTGCCGGTAGCGGCGCAGCGCTCGTAGATGTACTGAGCGATCGGGGTGGAACCAACGAAACCGACAGCCTTGATGACCTCGGAGTCGAGGATGGCATCGACCGCGGTCTTGTCACCGTGCACCACGTTGAACACACCCGCCGGGCCGCCAGCCTCAATGAACAGCTCGGCCAGTCGGATAGGTACGGATGGATCACGCTCGGAAGGCTTGAGCACGAAGGCGTTACCACAGGCCAGAGCAGGACCAGCTTTCCACAGCGGAATCATCGCCGGGAAGTTGAACGGGGTGATGCCCGCAACCACGCCGAGTGGCTGGCGCATCGAGTAGACATCGATGCCGGTGCCCGCGGAGGTGGTGTATTCACCCTTGAGGAGATGCGGCGCACCCAAGGAGAACTCCAGCACGTCGGTACCGCGGATGATGTCGCCCTTAGCATCCTCGAAAGTCTTGCCGTGCTCGAGAGACAGGGTGCGAGCGATCTCGTCGATGTTCTCGTTGATCAGGGCAATCCACTTCATGATGATGCGGATGCGCTTCTGCGGGTTCGTCTTTGCCCAACCCTTTTGGGCCTCTTGTGCGTTCGCGATAACCTGGTTCACTTCCTCGGTGCTCGCGAGGGGCACCTGACCTTGCACCTGACCGGTGGATGGGTTCATTACGTCTGCAGTGTTGCCGAGGTTGCCTTCGACCTTCTTGCCGCCAATAAAGTGCGGAATTGTGTAAACCATGAGGCTCTCCTTCTTTCGGAATGTGTCTTGCAACACACACTAGAGAGAGCTGGCTCACATTGGTAGATAAATTGTGAAAGAAAACGTTGTTTACCCCTAACGGGCGGTTAATGGCGTTTCCTTTTCATTTGGAACAATTGGCCATCCCACGCCATTAGACAATTGAGTCAAACTTCGCTGAGCATGTAGGAGAACACATGGTATTCGTTGCAACCGCCATTGCGTGGGCAGTTTTCTTAGCAAGCGCAATTTTTTCAGCACATGCTATCTACAAGATCCACAAGGCTTGGCAGGAAGAGTACCGAGTCGGTCGCCAATACTTCGCCACCCCGACGCTCTCACCGCTAGCAGTTGCGATCCTCTCCGGAGGCAGAAGCCATGTCATTGCATTGTCTCTGTATCTACAATCACAATACCGACCAGCACCAATGGCGGCTGCCATTATTCACCTTGCCCGCATCCGCAACGCAGACTCATTTGAGTGGCGACGCGACAGATTCCCCGACCTCGACCACGCTCTCCAAGAACTGGAAGCTGCGAAGTTGTGGGCGACGAGCTCTTCTTCTGTCAGCCCTGCGTTGGCAGCTGCGCACAAACAATTTCGAAACGGCATCATCGCGTATTGCACCTGTGCAGTGTTGATAACTCTGCTGACTGGTTTCAGCGCCTATCAATGGGCCCGGCCCGAACTCGACATTGAAAGCTCTAAGGACACAGCGGCAGTATTTGCCTTCCTTGCCATGACGATGTCCATAGCCTCTTTGTTCGTAATCTTTCGCTTTGAAACAACTATCCAGCAGCAACGGAAAACCCTTCCCTGTTTACATATCGAAGGATCGTTGACTGGCAGTGGCTTCCATTTTGCTCAGCGCATGCGGAACGAGTTCGGACCAACCTCCGCTGAAGCATTCAAAGCCGCGATTTATGGTCCTCAGTTCCTCGCCCAGCACTATCCTCATTTAGCCTCAGTACACCACTGGATGTACGAAGAAACCCTTCGTGCCGACAAGAACCGGTCAGTCTAATGACCAACAATCCGCTGACCGCCCTTTCCCTCATCATCCTGACTGGGTACCTACTCGCCACGGCAGCATCAATGCTATTGCTCCACGTTGCCCGCGGTGCCTGGGAGAAACAAAATCGCATTCCTCCCGCTGCAGTGCAGCTATCTCCCGAGGCCACAGCCATACTCTGTGGTGGGCGAGCGAATCTTCTGTGGGTCATGTTGATGAAAAGCCCTCAAACAGCTACTGTCCGCCGGATCCTTTCCCAGGGAAACGCTGACGGCATTGAGTGGACGCCCAGGAGGAACCCGGATGTATCAGCAGCTGTTGGTGAGCTTGAGCGCTGTGGACTGTGGTACCGGTCTGCACACAAAGTCCCTGGCCGAGTGGGAATTTGCCTAGCATTCAGTCAAGGCATAGGTATCTTGAGCTTTCTTGTCTTCTTACCCCTGTGGCTACTCATCGCATTCACAGTGAGCACCGAATGGTTGAACCTCAACCCAGAGTCCCTGTCCGGGATGGCGTTGGGTTGGTTGGTGTGGGTCGTGCTGTTCTATCCGCTTTTTCAGCCCCTCAAGACAGTGACCGATGCTCAGTGGAAAGCCTCCCAGAATCCCCTGCTTGAGCTGGTAGGAATCCCGGGCGTAATTTCAGGCCCTGGTTATTCTTTGAGTCGCCAGCTAGCCAATTTGAGAACTTCCCATCCCCTTTTCGCTACTGCCATTCATGGCGAGCGCTACCTGCAGGAATATCATCCCTACCTTGTCCGGGAGTACAAATGGGTCATTGACGAGTGCTTTGACTCTGAGCGTCGCAAGCGAGCCCAGTACGAGGACTGAGCCCGGAGGAACTTGCGACCATGAACAGATATCTCCGGGTTAGACGGGCTAGTTCCTGGTGTTTCTAACCATTAGCCCGGAGGAACTTTCCCGTTTAAGGCAATTTCCCCCACCCCTGGCGAATACAAAGCCCTCCCCGGAGGAATCTTGCAACCGCAAACAGATTCCTCCCGCCCAGAGGCCCCTTGAACAGGGAAAACTCCACGCCAGACCGGAGGAATTTTTTCGACTAGGGCAAATCCCCTGCCAACCCCAGCCCTAAACATGCAAAAGCCCGGCCCTTCCAAATTGGAAGAACCGGGTTCTACAAGCAAAGAATTAGTGCTCTGCCTGGCCTGGCTTCTTGAATGGGAAGCCCAGCTCGCGCAGCAGGGCGCGGCCTTCGTCGTTGTTGGTAGCAGTGGTCACCAGGGTGATGTCCATACCGCGTGGGCGGTCAACCTTGTCCACGTCGATTTCGTAGAACATGGTCTGCTCGGTGAGGCCGAAGGTGTAGTTGCCGTGGCCATCGAACTGCTGGTCAGAGAGACCACGGAAGTCACGAATACGTGGGAGAGCGACAGTCAGGAGACGGTCGAGGAATTCCCACATACGGTCGCCACGCAGGGTAACGCGGGCGCCGATTGGCATGCCTTCACGGAGCTTGAAGTTAGCGATGGACTTCTTTGCACGGCGAAGCTCTGGCTTCTGGCCGGTGATTGCGGTGAGGTCCTCGAGAGCGCCGTTGATGAGCTTGGAGTCACGAGCAGCGTCGCCGACACCCATGTTGACCACGATCTTGGTCAGGCCTGGGATCTGCATAACGTTGTCGTACTTGAACTCTTCGTTGAGCTTGGTACGGATCTCTTCGCGGTAACGGGTCTTGAGACGAGGGGTGTAGTTTTCGCTCATTTTAGATGTCCTTCCCGTTCTTGCGAGAAATACGGACACGCTTGCCGTTCTCGTCTACACGGTAGCCAACGCGGGTTGGGTTTCCGTCGGAGTCCAGAACCATCACGTTGGAGACGTGGATTGGAGCTTCCTGAGTTACGATGCCGCCGGACTCAGCGCCACGCTCTGGTGCGGAGTTAGCAACGTGCTTCTTGATGCGGTTAACGCCCTCAACAAGAACCTTGTTGGTCTTAGGGAAAGCCTGGATAACCTTGCCCTTAGCGCCCTTGTCTGGGCCGGAGATGACGAGTACGTTATCGCCCTTATGGATCTTCATAAGTTAGATCACCTCCGGTGCGAGAGAAACGATCTTCATGAACTTCTTGTCACGAAGCTCGCGAGCGACTGGGCCGAAGATACGGGTGCCACGTGGCTCGTTGTCGTTCTTGATGATGACGGCTGCGTTCTCGTCGAAGCGGATGTAAGAGCCGTCTGGACGACGGGTTTCCTTCTTCGCACGAACAACAACTGCCTTGACGATGTCGCCAGACTTTACGTTGCCGCCTGGGGCAGCTTCCTTGACAGTAGCGACGATGACGTCGCCAATGCCAGCAAAGCGTCGAGTAGAGCCACCGAGAACGCGGATGCACAGGATTTCACGTGCACCAGTGTTGTCGGCAACCTTCAGACGCGATTCTTGCTGAATCACTAGGGTCTCCTGACCTGGTTGAATCTTGATGTACGCCGGATTTCCGTCCCGAGCGCACGCGGTCAATGTTGCGGACGATCTATATCATCCGAATTTGCAACTGGAATAGACTAACACGCCGACAGAATGCGACAAAATTCCTGGCCAAACCAGGCTCAGGTTCCATTTTCCGAGGAAATCAATAGACTAGTACCCATGACTAACTCTCGCACTGAAGTTTCCTCGGTTAACGAGCTCGCGAACCGTTTCGACCACCCGAAGGTGGGTAAGCGCGAAACCTCCGCCGTCGGCTTGCCTGGCGCGCTGATCGGCATGTCCTATGGCCTGCAAGAACACGGCCTTGCGTCCCTGTGGAAGATGAACCGCCACGGTGGCGTCGACTGCCCGGGCTGTGCTTGGCCAGACCCTGCACAGCAGGATCAAGGCGTTGTTGAATTCTGTGAAAACGGCGCAAAGGCCATCGCAGAAGAGACCACCGGCCGTCGCGTTGGCCCTGAGTTTTTTGCTGAGCACTCCATCTCCGAGCTGCGTAACAAGACCGACTACTGGCTTGGTCGCCAGGGTCGCCTCACCACGCCTATGTACTGCGAGCAGGGCGACGACCACTACCGCCCAATCTCCTGGGATGAAGCGATCGACGTCATCGTCGATGAGCTCAAGACCCTGGACAACCCTAACGACGCCATCTTCTACACCTCCGGCCGTACCTCCAACGAGTCCGCATACGTGTACCAGCTGCTGGCCCGTCGCCTCGGCACCAACAACCTGCCAGACTGCGCAAACATGTGCCACGACTCCACCGGTAAGGCACTGGGCTCCACGGTGGGCCTCGGCAAGGGTTCCGTTGTCATCGAGGACTTCTACAACACCGACCTTGTGATCTCCATGGGTTCCAACCCTGGCACCAACCACCCACGCATGCTGAAGGCGCTGGAGAACTGCAAGAAGAACGGCGGCAAGATCATCGCCGTCAACCCATTGCCAGAAGCAGGCCTGTTTGGCTTCAAGGACCCACAGACCCCTGGTGGCCTGCTGGGTAAGGCTTCCAAGCTTGCCGACGTCTACCTGCAGATCCGCTTGAACGGCGACATGGCCTTCATGCAGCTGCTGAACCGCGAGCTGATCCGTCGCGACGCCATCGACCACGTCTTCCTTGACAAGTTCTGCTCCAACGTTGAGGAGACCATCGAGCACCTCAAGAACGTTGATGAGGAAGCTGCCCTCATGTCTTGTGGCCTGACCATGGCTGAGATCATGAAGGTCGCTGACATGGTGGAAGAATCTGCCACCGCAATCGTTTCTTGGACCTTGGGTGTCACCCAGCACAAGAACGCTGTTGCAACCATCCGCGAGATGACCAACTTCCTGCTGCTCACCGGCAACATCGGTAAGCCAGGCGCCGGCACCGCCCCACTGCGTGGCCACTCCAACGTTCAGGGTGACCGCACCATGGGCATCTCCGAGGCTCCAGCAGAAAAGTTCTCCGACGCACTGCAGAACCACTTCGGTTTCGAAACCCCACGCGAGCACGGCTACTCCACCGTCGATGCAACCTTGGCAATGTGGGAAGGTCGCTCCAAGGTCTTCATGTCCATGGGTGGCAACTACGTGCGCGTGGTCAGCGACACCACCCGCGCTGAGGTCGGCATGGAGAAGCAGAACCTGACCGTTCACCTGAACACCAAGCTCAACGGCACCCACCTGTGGCCAGGCAAGAAGTCCCTGATCCTCCCAGTTCTGGCTCGTACCGACCTGGACATGCAGGCATCCGGCCCACAGTCCGTGACCGTGGAAGACTCCGCATCCGCAGTCCATGCTTCCACCGGCGACCGCAAGGCCAACCTTGACCTTGATCTGAAGTCCGAAATCTGGATCACCTGCGAGATCGGCAAGCGCCTGTTCGGCGACGATTTCTGGCAGCCAATGGTTGACAACTACGACGTGATCCGCGATCACATCGAGGCAACCATCCCAGGCTTCGACGACTTCAACCGTCGCATCAAGGACCCAGGCGGATTCATGCTGCCTAACGGCCCACGTGAGCGCGTGTTCAACACCCCAGACGGCAAGGCTCACCTATCCGTCAACAAGCTCGAGCCACTCGTACTGGAAGAGGGCTACCTGCTGCTCAACACGGTTCGTTCCCACGACCAGTACAACTCCACCATCTACGGACTCAACGACCGCTACCGTGGCATCAAAGGTGGCCGTCGCGTGGTCTTCGTCAACCCTGAGGACTGTCGCGAGCGTGGCCTCAAGGACGGCGACCTGGTGGACATCGTGTCCGTATGGAAGGACGAAGAGCGTCGCGCTCCTAACTTCCGCGTGGTCGAGTACTCCACGGCCAAGGACTGCGTTGCGGCCTACTTCCCAGAGGCCAACGTCCTCGTACCTGTCGATTCCTTCGCAGACGAGTCCCGCACCCCGGTCTCCAAGTCCGTGGTTGTTCGCCTCGAGCCACTCGGCAAGCGCGCTGAAGACGTCGAGAAAGTAAACGTCAACGTCTAAATGGGACGGATTACGCGCAACGCCCGCGTGACCCGCATTGTTTCCAACGGCGAGGGCCTCAGCACCGACACTCGGGCTGACACCCTCGCCGTTGAGGAGCCTTTGGAGATCAGGGTAAACGGCACTGCTCTGACCACCACTATGCGCACGCCTGGGCACGATTTTGAGCTGGTCACTGGCCTGCTCCACGCAGAAGGCCTCATCACGAAGGCCTCAGATCTCCTCACCATGCGCTATTGCGCTGGGGCCACCGGGCCAAATGGGGAAAATACCTACAACGTCATCGACGTTCAGACCAAAACTGGCCCCTTGCAGCCAGAATTCATTCGCAACGTCACCACCACTTCCGCTTGCGGAGTCTGTGGCACGACGTCGATCGATCAGATCGTGAAGCGGCAACGCCACGAGATTGCCCAGGTCCGGCCGTCGGCAAGCTTGCTCATGAACCTGCCTGACAGGCTGGAGCAAGACCAACAAGCTTTTCGACGCACCGGAGGCATCCACGCGGCAGGTACGTTCACTCTCGAAGGAGAAGCTCTACTGATCCGCGAGGATGTGGGCCGCCACAATGCTGCCGACAAAGTCATCGGTGCGCTCCTGCAGGAAGACAAACTTCCGGCGGAGAACCTGCTGCTGGTGATGAGTTCGCGCGCTTCGTTTGAGTTGGTGCAAAAGGCCGTGCTGGCTGGCTTTTCTGGTCTAGTCGCGGTGTCCGCGGCAACTTCCCTTGCCGTTGACCTGGCCCGCGAATCGGGGCTCTTGTTAACTGGCTTTACAAGGGGCAACCGGATGAACGTCTATTCAGGAGAGGTGGAACTGTAATGAAGCTTGATGAATTTCTGGATAAGGTTTCCGAGACGCTCGGCACGGACCCTGAGCTGATTAAGGCCGTGCGGGATGACCTGCTGGACCTGACCAAGGATGTGGCACACAATGCCGTACGCCCTGGTGCACCGTTGTCTGCGTTCTTGGTGGGCCTGTCCCTGAACGCTGAGAGCACTCCGGAGCAGGTGCGGGAACGCATCGCTTTGGTCAAGAAGCTGGTTTCCGACGAAGGCGAATAATGTATCGACTACTGCTGGCCATCGGGGTGGCGATCCAGATTCTCGCGATGCTGGGCACCAAAATCGACACTCCGCTGAGCTGGCAGGCCGGGTGGCTCGCCCTGAGCTTTACTTCCCTAGTGGGCATCGCATTTGTCGTAGCAGCGGGAATCAAAGCCGGGCCGAAGCCCGTATTCCGCACCTTTGCCTTTGCCGGTAGTTTAGCGGGCATGATTGGGTGGGCCAGCTGGATCCTGGTCACCCTCTTCGAGGAAAAGGGAGACCCGGTCATCAACATCACGGGGCTGCTCTGCGTCGTAGGATGGGCGCTCACCGCATGCGCCGTGGCCACTGCAGTTGTCGCCGGCTTTGGGGGCAAAGACGAATCCCGGCGCACCTGGGCATGGCTTTTTGCACTGCTCATCTTCGCAAACGAGGCGTTTTTCTACGTCTTTTACATTGACCTGTCGGGCCCCGCACGGTCTGATGGGTTTTGGCTGACTTTGTTGGCTCCGATCGTCATCGGAGCAACCCAGATTGCTATGGGTCTGCGCTCCAGCACGAAAAGCATCGCCAAACCATTGTCCATCGTATCTGGCGTATTCTTGCTGGCCCCGTTCAGTCCAGCTCTGCTTGCCTTACTGTGCTCAATCGTCGCTGCGGTGGTTGAATTCAACTCTGCTGACATGAACGCAGCATTTAATGAAACAATAGAGGAATGATCGAGCATTCCCTCTCCAGCGTCACTGAGGTCCGCGACCTTTTGACTGCTTCTTCCTTCACCCTCGAGCCGGAGGCCGAAACCAAGGCGCGAGCTCTTGCTCAGCAAATCGACGACTACGTCCTGCCCCGCCTCACCAACATCGATGCCCCGCTCCTCGCCGTCATCGGTGGCTCCACAGGCAGTGGCAAGTCCACACTGGTCAATGCGATCGTGGGCTCGCAAGTCAGCCTCTCCGGCGCTATTCGCCCCACTACCAGGCAGCCGGTGTTGGTCACGAATCCTCAGGACGAGGAGTGGTTCGCCTCCAGCGAGGTACTCCCCGGCCTTGCTCGCGAACGTGGCGAAGCCGGCGCGAACCCTACCGCGACCACCCTGCGCACCGTCACCACCGAGCACATCCAACCAGGTCTTGCGCTTCTCGACGCCCCAGACTTCGACTCCATCGACGACGGCAATCGCGCTCTAGCTTCCCAGCTGCTCGCTGCAGCCGACTTGTGGATCTTCGTCACCACCCCGGCTCGTTATGCGGACCAGCTGGTATGGAACTTCCTTCACGATGCGGCCAGCCGCGACATTGAAGTCATCGTGGTTCTCAACCGCGTGGACGAGGAAGCCATGAAGACCGTCCCTGATGACCTCAAGCGCATGATGACCGAGGCTGGCCTCGGAAATGCAAAGCTCATCACGGTCCCTTATGTCGAGCATCTTTCCGGGCTGCTCGCGCCCGAATTGGTTGGCGACCTGAAGAACACCTTGGGCGAGATTGCGGGAGATGCAGCTGCCCGCCGCGAGATGGCGTTGAAAACGGTGGATGGCGTGCTTGCCCAGATCAGCACGAAGGTCGCCGCGCTGGCCGATGTCAAGCAACGAGAAGAAGAGTTCGCGGACCAAATCGACGAGGCGATCGATGGTGCTTACCTTCGAGGCCGCGATGAAGTGATCGCAGCAACCCAGGACGGCAATTTGTTGCGCAAGGAAGTTCTGCAACGCTGGCAGGACTACGTCGGCACCTCGGACGCATTCCGCACTATGGAGCGCTGGTACTCGCTCGCTGTCGACCGCATTGGCAGTTTCTTCACCGGCAAGCCTGCCCCAGTTCGTGAGGTAGAGACGGAGATCGAAGCAGGCCTGCACGCAGTCATCGTAGATGCAGCTCAATCCGCAGCTGCTCGTTCCTGGTCTCATCTCGGCAGCGTGGCACCGGAGCTTCGCGCGTCGGCAAGCCCCGCCCTGGCGCACGCAAGCACAGACATTTCCGAAGCTACGGCCCAGTTGGTGCGCGACTGGCAAGAAAGCCTCGTCACCAACATTCAGGAAAACGCCGGCGACAAGCGCATGAAGGCACGTCTGATGTCCTTCGGTTTGAATGTTGCCACTGTCGCGTTGATGCTGGTCGTCTTCGCCTCCACCGCGGGCCTGACGGGTGGCGAACTTGCTATCGCTGGTGGTTCCGCGGTGCTGGGACAAAAGATGCTCGAGACAATCTTTGGCGAAGAAGCAGTACGCAAGATGGCCAAGAACGCCCGCGCTGACCTGGATGAGCGGATCGAGACTCTGTTCCTCAGCGAGCGCGATCGCTACCGAGATGTCACTGACATTCTCGATGCTGGAACCGACTCCGACGAGCTGCGCGCAGTGGCAAAGGCAGGTGCCTAAGTGTTCAAGTCAAAGCCATCGCTCGCGCAGCGCTTGGAAGCGCTAGAAAAGGCCGCCGAGCTCGCGGAGGGCGTGTATTCCCCGACAGAGTTGGCCCCAATTGAGCGCGTGATCGCCAGCGCGGCGGAGCGTCGTGCGCTGTCCGCCGAGCACACCGTCGTAGGTTTCTTTGGTGCCACCGGTTCCGGCAAGACGTCGTTGTTCAACGCCGTTGTCGGCGAGGATCTGGGTAAGACCGCTGCCAGGCGCCCCACCACGTCTTCTCCGCTGGCTGCCATTTGGCACCCAGAAGGTTCCGAAGCATTGTTGGACTGGCTCGAGGTAGAAGATCGACGTAACCGCACGGGCGACTTTGCCAAGGACGCGGGCCCGTTGATCCTGCTGGATCTGCCGGACTTTGACTCCGTTGAGCTTTCCAACAGGGAAATCGCGACCCGTCTTGCCGGCCAAGTGGACGTTTTGGTGTGGGTCACCGACCCCGAAAAATATGCGGATACCGTAATTCACGATCACTTCATTCGCCCGCACGCCGAACACAGCGCAGTGACGCTGGCGGTGCTCAATAAGTCCGATAAGCTCCGCCCTGAAGACCTGGGCCCAGTCAAGAATTCGCTCGAACAACTATTGGTCGATGACGGCTTAAAGAAGGTCAAAGTTGTCGCAACCAGCGCAAAGACTGGCGCTGGCATCGATGACATCCGCGCAGCCATCGCGAAGGTTGCCTCCGCGCGCAAGGCTCAAACCGCACGCCTTGAGGCCGACATTGCCTCTGCTACCACCTCGATGCTGGGCTCAGAAAAGCTCGCCAAGATCCCTGATTCCGCGAAAAAGGACATGGATGCAGCGCTAGCAGAAGCCGCCGGCGCCGACCACATTTCCCAGGCAACCGCAGCCGCCTACCGCAAGCGCCTCGGGCAGAGCACCGGTTGGCTCCTCACCTCATGGATGCTGCGCCTGCGCCCCGATCCACTTCGCCGCCTCGGTTTGCGGGAAGAAGCCGATGAAGTGGGCGTGCACCGCACCTCTCTGCCGCCACTGGATGCCTCCCGAAAGGCAGTCGCCAACCAAGGCGTGCGGGGCTACGCCCAGGTTCTTTCCGAAGGCCTGCCAGCCCGTTGGGCTGACGAACTCCACGATGTGACCGAAGGGGTCGTCGAGAAGCTTCCTGCGCAACTTGACCGCGCAGCAGCCGGCACGCGCCTTCCTGCACAGCCAAGCAAGGCGTGGGGCGTGTTCACGTTCATTCAGTGGCTGGCTCTGCTGGCGGCACTCGTCGGTGTCATCTGGTACCTGCTCGTGGCATTCCTGCCGGGCGCCTTGGTTCCGATGCTCGGCGAAGATCTGACTCCGGATGTCGAAGGCTGGCCGATCCCGACCCTGCTCATCCTCGGTGGCGTTTTGCTGGGCATAGTTCTTGGTCTGCTCACCGCCGTGTTTGGTGGGCTGATCAGCTCCGGAATCCGCTCGCGCACCCGCCGCGCTTTGCGACGAGAAGTGGCGGAAATGTCGGCAGCCGAGATCACTCCCCCGATGCTTGATGTGCGGAATCGCTACGCGGAATTTCGGGAGCAATTACAGTTGGCAACTGGTTCAAAATAGCAGCAACCACCAGGGCTACCATCGCAAGCGGTAGCCCGATAAAAAACCACACCATCAGGTGACTGAGCCAAGCCAAGTCTCCCCAGTCCCGGTTAGCAACGGTGAATGTGGCACAAATGCCGTTGACAACACACCACGCACCGAGGTAGGGATCAAAGCTGTGAGGGCGACTAAACGCGCCGATCCACACGGTTGCGAGGACGATCGTCGCCCCTGCAACGAGCGGGAAAGTACTGTCACCACCTCGAGTGGCAGCAATCGCCAAAGCCACGACAACGGGACCTTGGATTAACGCCCCGAGGTAGTACCACAGCGGGCGAATTTTGCGGTGCGGCAATTTCTTTTCGCGCTTGAGTTCCATGAGCCAAGGAAGAACCCCGGAAGCAATAGCAGGGATAAGCCAGAATTTGAGTGCAGCGATCATTTTCGGTACGCCCAGACCATAGTTTGAATGATTGCGATGACCGCCAGCGGGCCCCCAAGGAACCACCAGGCGAATACGAATCCGATGCTCCAGAGTCCCGTTCCGTCTCCGGGGCCACTGATGAGCGCTTCGATAGCGACGAACAGGCAGGCACCCGACACCACACAGAGGGCACCGTAGAAGGGATCGAAACTGCGCTTGGTGCCATAAAGAATGATCCACAGGGCAGCGATCGGCACCGTAATCATCGGCCAGGCCTCGAGGGCGTCAAGGTGGAGGCGTTCCACTAGTGGTGGCAGTGCGGCAGTTAATGTTGCTCCGATCAGTAGGGCCACCACGTAGAACCACCACCTCCGAGGTCGGCGGAAACTCCAAAAGGTGGGTTCCAGGAAGAACAGCATGGCAACGAAAACCAAGGTGGGTACCAGCCACGCCATTGCCGAAAGTGAGATAACGCCGTACAGGTGCATACGCTCACCATAGCCAGTGCAATCGATATATGGCCGTCATATTTGGAATTGTTATTTGGCCTGCTCCCGAAGGCTGATGCTGATCACCGAGTCCAGCTATGCCAGCACGCTCCACCCAACCAGGGCACCCTTCGGGCTTTGCGACGAGAAGTGGCCGAGATATCGGCAGCCGAGATCACTCCCCCGATGCTTGATGTGCGGAATCGCTACGCGGAGTTTCGGGAGCTGTTGCAGATCGCCACTGGGTTGAAAAAAGCCAGTAGATTAGGGCTACTGCTATCAGCGGTAATCCGATCCAGCCCCACGCTGCCACGTATTCAATACCCGGAAACATGTAGTCCTTCACCAGCGGACGTTCCCAAATGTTGAAGCCCAACATGAATGCGCTGACCCCGTTGAGCGTGCACCACGCGCCAAGAAAAGGATCCCAGGTCTTTTTCCTGCTCATGAGCACAATCCACAGCGCACCAACAATCACGATTACGAGGAGAACCCAACCCACAAGTTCCGACTGTAGGGCGGCTAGGAATGTAAACAGTCCCGTACCCAGCAGTCCGATGAGTGTGGCTCCGAGGTAATACACTCCGGGAGACGTGTGCCTTCGTGGTGGATCATCTCTTCTCGTCGATTCCAGCAGGATCGGCAGCCCACCAATGACGAGCGCTGGGAGGATCCAGAATTTAGCTGCCACCCAGAGCAGGCCCAGGATCGATACTTGTTCCACCCAGTTCCCCTGTTCAGCGCAGTCGATAAATATCCTCTATTGCAGAGTACGCTACCTGCCCCGCCCCATTCGCCAGCTCAATGCGCACATCCTGCCCCTTTGCAGCTGCGTACACGGTTTGCCACGCCATGACTGTGCATTCCGTGTCGCGGCGGCCGACGTCGAAAAGTTGCAGGCTACGTCCGATGAGCAACTTCTGCCCCTCGGTGGAAGTCAACAAGTAAACTGCATCGCCGATGTCCCCGCGGTGAAGCGTTGGCATGCTGTCCATACTCATGCTGCGGGTGTCCACCGGTCTGATCGCTTCGATGAGACCAAACCGCCGATGCTGATCTTCGGTGTCTACAACGTGCAAGGGGTACCCCACTTGTCCGCTCACGATCTCCTGGTAGGGCCACACGACGGGCACAGTTGGGTTTTTGGAGCTGCGCCACACCGCGACATTCCTGTCATCCATGGTGATGAGCCAGCCACTCACGGTTGCGCATCGCACACCATAGCCCAAGGTACGCGGGAAACGACCACTCAGCGCGTGCAGTTTCTGAAGCGCATCGTGATCATCGAGGCTCTCAAACCCTTCGCTTTCCAAAAGCCTGAGGATGTCAGAGAACTCCATGTCCGGCAGTGCCTCCCACAGATCTTGCAGAGCAGACATCACCGGCGCGATTCTCGTGGGGTCCTTCATGATTCTTTCTTCTAGCTGCGATTTTTCATTTAGTTTCCAATAATAACTCAAACGAGTCTCAGTCTTGATAGCGCCAGCTCGACGCACAAATTGGCCCATTTCTGGCACTTGTGCAGCAATTTTAGCTGCAACGCGGCAGGGCCCACACCGATTAAACAGATGGCAACCCCGCCACCTACCCACGAAGGAGTTTCCCCGTGAATAAGCTATCTCTCTTCGCGGCTTCGGTTACGGTCGCAGCCGCAACACTATCTCCACTTTCCGCTGGCGCCAACGAAGTTCCACCATATGTGGTTGAAGCCAGCCACACCATTCCTGCGCCGGCTGAGGGCGCAGACTGGATCGTCGACGAGCAGGAGTCCAACTTCGAGCCTACCCGCGAGCTCAGCTACGTCGTGCTCGAGACGGAAATGGGCACCGCATCCTCTCCGAAGCAACTAATGCTGTTCCACTACGGCCAATACCTCGGCACCGGCACCATCCACCACGTGGGCTACCAGCGCATCGTAGGCTTCGGCGATAACTACGTCACCGTCGAGTACGGCACCCCTGGCCAAAGCAATGCCGACGTCATTTGGCACGAACCGGTGACCTACGAATTCGTAGGCGGCCACGTTGAAATGCACGGCACCATCCCAGGACACACGGAATAAGGAAGACAACATGACCCGCACCATTCGTCGCTTCGCCATTGGCCTGGCAGCCCTCATCCCACTGGGACTTGCCTCCCCTGCTCAGGCCTTCACCCTCCCAGACCTCAGCTCCGGAATCATCCCATCACCTCAGCCTCCAGCACCAATTGGCAACATTCCTTCCCCGGTGGACAACGATCCGAACTGTGGCGTGGGATTCGAGGACGGCTTCGCTACCTACATCGAGCAGATCGCGCCACCATCGGACTTCACGCGCTGGGAATTCACTGGCGAAACGAACTTCAATCCCTGCCGAGACCTCAGCTACGCAGAGCTTCGTGAAGTAACAAAGGCTACCCCTGGAAAGAAGCAGTACTTGCTCTTCCACCGAGGACAGTTCATCGGCACCACGCTCGAACGGGGCTACGACTTCCAAACCGTCCGCGTTGCCGACGACTCCTCACTCACCATCGACTACCACTACTGGAAGAACAACGATGCCGATCCTGGCAAGTACGCCGGCGCCCTCACCTTCCGTTGGGACGGCGAGAAGGTAGCCACCGAGGGCACGCTTCCCGACGACTTCCTTGCTGGTGCCCAGTCGCCACAGCGCCCACCGCTGTCCTCCTGGTAGCGACAAGCAGCCTTTGGCGCGTCGACAAGCGCAGCAAAAAGCCCCAGCCAAATTGACTGGGGCTTTTGTGATGGAATTGCGGGCTAGCCGCATATTCCGTAGGACTTACTTAGCCTTCTCGACGATCTCGACGAGACGGAAGTGCTTGTCCTTAGACAGTGGGCGGGTCTCCTCGATCTTGACGAGGTCGCCGATGCCAGCGATCTCGTTCTCGTCGTGAGCCTTGACCTTCGAGTTGGTACGAATGGTCTTGCCGTACAGTGCGTGCTGCTTACGGTCTTCCAACTCGACGACAATGGTCTTGTTCATCTTGTCGGAAACGACGTAGCCGGTACGAACCTTACGTGCGCCCTTTTCCTTCTTAGCGGTGTTGTTCACAGTTGCCTCACTCATGATTAAGCCTCAGCTCCCGGGACAACGGACAGGCCCAGCTCGCGCTCACGAATGATCGTGTAGATGCGGGCGATGTCCTGCTTGACCACGCGCAGACGGCGGTTGTTGGTCAGCTGGCCGGTAGCCATCTGGAAGCGCAGGTTGAACAGCTCTTCCTTGGCTTCCTTCAGACGGGTGGTCAGCTCTTCAGCGCTGAGCTCGCGGAGCTCGTGTGCAGCGATACCAGATGCCATTAGAACTGGTCCTCCTTACGAACGATGCGGACCTTGCATGGCAGCTTCTGGCCTGCGCGACGCAGGGCCTCGAAAGCGATCTCCTCATTTGGGTAGGACATTTCGAAGAGGATACGGCCAGGCTTAACGTTGGCGACCCACTTCTCCACGCCACCCTTACCGGAACCCATACGCACACCGAGTGCCTTCTGGGTCAGTGGACGGTCTGGGAAGATGTTGATCCACACCTTGCCACCACGCTTGACGTGGCGGTTGATGGCGATACGAGCGGACTCGATCTGACGGTTGGTGATGTAGGCAGGCTCGAGAGCCTGGATGCCGTAATCACCGAAAGTGACGCGGTTGCCGCCCTTGGACACACCGGTGCGGTGTGGACGGTGCTGGCGACGGTACTTGACGCGCTTAGGGATAAGCATTCTTAGCCCTCCTGCTTCTGCTCAGCACGCTGACGGCGCTGACCACCGCGGCGTGGACGCTCGCGACGGTCGCCGCGACCGCGACGCTCTGCTGGTGCGTTGAGTTCGGACTCGCGACGGCCACCTACGACGTCACCCTTGTAGATCCACACCTTGACGCCAATGCGGCCGAACGTGGTGTGAGCCTCCCAGGTGCCGTAGTCGATCTCGGCGCGAAGGGTGTGCAGCGGAACGCGACCCTCGTGGTAGCGCTCGGTGCGAGACATCTCGGCACCGCCGAGACGACCAGAACATACAACCTTGATGCCCTTGACCTGTGGCTGACGCATTGCGCCCTGGATTGCCTTGCGCATTGCGCGACGGAATGCCACACGGTTGGTGAGCTGCTCGGCGATGGACTGAGCCACCAGCTGAGCGTTAGCGTCGATGTTCTTAACCTCGAGGATGTTGAGAGCAACCTGCTTGCCGGTGAGCTTCTCCAGCTGGCCACGGATGCGGTCAGCCTCGGAACCACGACGACCGATCACGATGCCCGGGCGGGCGGTGTGGATGTCGACGCGGACGCGGTCGCGGGTGCGCTCGATGACAACGTCGGCGATGCCGGCGCGGTCGAGGCCCTTAGCGAGGAACTGGCGGATCTTGATGTCTTCTGCGATGTAATCGGAGTAAGACTTGTCGGCGTACCAGTGGGACTTCCAATCGGAAGTGATGCCCAAGCGTAGGCCGTGTGGATGGATTTTCTGGCCCACTACTTGGCCCCTTCCTTCTGGCTTTCGACAACCACGGTGATGTGGCTGGTGCGCTTACGGATGATGTATGCACGACCCTGAGCACGTGGCTGGAAACGACGCATCGTTGGGCCCTCGTCGGCGTAAGCCTCAGAGATGACCAGGGTGCGTGGGTCCAGGCCGAAGTTGTTCTCAGCGTTAGCGGCTGCGGATGCAACGACCTTTGCTACTGGCTCTGCAGCGCCCTGTGGGGCGTACTTCAGGATTGCCAGTGCCTCGGACACGGACTTGCCGCGAACGAGATCGATGACGCGGCGTGCCTTCATCGGGGTGACCCGGACGAAGCGCGCAGTCGCGCGGGCGGTGGTGATTTGGTCACTCATCGCTTATCGACGTCCCTTCTTGTCTTCCTTGACGTGACCCTTAAAGGTCTTGGTTGGTGCGAACTCGCCGAGCTTGTGGCCAACCATGGAGTCGTCGATGAACACCGGTACGTGCTTACGACCGTCGTGGACGGCGAAGGTGTGACCGATGAAATCAGGCAGAATGGTGGAACGGCGAGACCAGGTCTTGATGACCTGCTTGGTGCCCTTTTCGTTCTGAGCGTCGACCTTGTTGAGGAGGTGCTCATCGACAAACGGGCCCTTCTTAAGGCTGCGTGGCATTTTCTATCCTCCTCTTAGCGCTTCTTGTTCTTGTTGGAGCGGCGACGACGTACGATCAGACGATCGGACGGACGGTTAGGCTTACGGGTACGACCCTCTGGCTTGCCCCATGGGGAAACTGGGTGACGACCACCGGAAGTCTTACCTTCACCACCACCGTGTGGGTGGTCAACCGGGTTCATAACGACACCACGGACGGTTGGGCGAACGCCCTTCCAGCGCATACGGCCGGCCTTGCCCCAACGGATGTTGATCTGGTCAGCGTTGCCGACCTCACCAACGGTTGCGCGGCAACGGATGTCAACGCGACGGATTTCGGAAGATGGCATACGCAGGATTGCGTACTTGCCTTCCTTACCGAGCAGCTGAATAGAGGTACCAGCGGAACGTGCCATCTTGGCACCGCCACCTGGCTTGAGCTCCACGCAGTGGATGGTTGCACCAGCAGGGATGTTGCGCAGTGGCAGGTTGTTACCAACCTTGATGTCGGCGTTAGCGCCGGACTCAAGGATCATGCCCTGCTTGAGGCCCTTAGGAGCAATGATGTAACGCTTCTCGCCATCACGGAAGTGAAGGAGAGCAATGTTAGCGGTACGGTTCGGGTCGTACTCGATGTGAGCGACCTTTGCGGTGATGCCGTCCTTGTCAGAGCGACGGAAGTCGATGACGCGGTACTGGCGCTTGTGTCCGCCACCCTTGTGACGAGTAGTGATGTGGCCGTGAACGTTACGGCCGCCCGACTTGGACAGTGGGCGCAGCAGAGACTTCTCCGGAGTCGAGCGAGTGATCTCCTCGAACATCGAAACGGAGCTCTGGCGGCGACCCGGGGTTGTCGGCTTGTACTTACGAATAGCCATAGTTTTTCTGGTCCTTAACTTTCCGCCCGATTAGGAAGCGGAACCGCCGAAGATGTCGATTGGATCGCTGCCCTCGCGCAGGGTGACGATGGCGCGCTTGGTAGCCTTACGCTGGCCATAACCGGTGCGGGTGCGCTTGCGCTTGCCCTCACGGTTGATGGTGTTAACGGAAGCAACCTTGACACCAAAGATCTGCTCGATAGCAATCTTGATCTCAGTCTTGTTGGAGGATGGAGCAACGAAGAACGTGTACTGTCCCTGCTCCATGAGGCCGTAAGACTTCTCGGATACGACCGGTGCGAGGATGATGTCGCGTGGATCTGCGATGGTAGCCATTACTTAGCCTCCTCCTTGGCCGCGCCAGTTGCGCGGTCGATGAAGGTGTTAAGAGCTTCAACAGAGAACACGATGTCGTCAGACTTGAGGACATCGTAGGTGTTCAGCTGATCAGCAGCCAGGGTGTGAACGCCTGGCAGGTTGTTAACACTCTTCCATGCGGTGATGTCTTCACGGCCGAGGACGACGAGCACGTTGCGGCGCTCGGTCAGACGCTCGATGAAAGCGCGTGCAGACTTCGTGGATGGGGTCTGACCCGGAACCAGCTCGGTAACCACGTGAATACGATCGTTGCGTGCACGGTCGGACAGGGAGCCGAAGAGTGCAGCCTTGATCATCTTCTTAGGGGTACGCTGCTCGTAGTTACGAGGCTGTGGGCCGTGTGCGATGCCACCACCGGTGAAGTGAGGAGCGCGGATCGAGCCCTGACGAGCGCGACCGGTGCCCTTCTGACGGAATGGCTTCTTGCCGCCACCGGAGACCATGGCACGAGTCTTCGTGGCATGGGTGCCCTGGCGAGCAGCAGCGAGCTGTGCGTTAACGACCTGGTGCATCAAAGCAATGGATGCCTCGCGGTCGAAAATCTCTGCAGGCAGCTCAATCGTGCCGTTCGTCTTACCATCAGCGGTGTGGACGTCAAGCTTCAGATTGGTCATGCGTGTGCACCGCCCTTCACTGCGGTCTTAACGGTTACGAGGCCGCCGCGAACACCAGGGATTGCACCCTTGATGATCAGCAGGTTTGCCTCGGCGTCAATCTTCTGAACCTTCAGGTTCTGGGTGGTGACGCGGTCATTACCCATGCGACCTGCCATGCGGGTGCCCTTGAAGACACGGCCTGGGGTAGCACAAGCACCAATACCACCGACGCGGCGGTGTGCTGCCTGGTTACCGTGAGCAGCGCCCTGGCCTGCGAAGCCGTGGCGCTTCATGCCGCCGGCGTAGCCCTTACCCTTGGAGGTACCGGTGACGTCGACGAAGGTGATGCCTTCGAAGATGTCGACGGTGACGTCCTGGCCGAGCTCGTAGCCGGAAACATCATCCATACGGATTTCCGCTACGTGACGGCGTGGGGTAACACCAGCCTTTGCAAACTGGCCGGTTGCAGGCTTGTTTGCCTTGCGTGGGTCGATGTCGCCGTAAGCGATCTGGATAGCGTTGTAGCCATCGGTTTCTACGGTGCGAATCTGGGTGACGACACATGGACCAGCTTCAACGACGGTAACCGGAATAACGCGGTTCTCCTCGTCGAAGATCTGGGTCATGCCGAGCTTGGTGCCCAGAATGCCCTTTACTTCGTTTACACTCATTGTTTATTCTCCGCCAAGTATCTTCTGGTCGATTACTGGATGTTCACATCGACGCTGGCCGGAAGATCGATGCGCATGAGAGCGTCAACGGTCTTTGGCGTTGGGTCGAGGATGTCGATCAGACGCTTGTGAGTACGCATTTCGAAGTGCTCACGAGAGTCCTTGTACTTGTGTGGAGAACGAATAACTGCGTAAACGTTCTTTTCAGTAGGCAGTGGCACTGGGCCAACAACACGGGCACCGGTACGGGTGACCGTCTCGACGATCTTCTTTGCGGAAGCGTCGATTGCCTCGTGGTCATAGGCCTTGAGCCTAATGCGGATCTTTTGTCCCGCCACGCTTATCCTCTTCCTTCGCTGTCCCACATCAATTCCTGAGCGGTGGGAGTTCGCTGATTTCTCTATAACGTTGTCCGAGCCTTTTCAAAGGGCTTGGCGTACAACGCCAGTTACTTGACTGTCAATCAAATGTGGACTCGATCCAGGAAAGGGCTGAAAGCTCCTAATCACCTGCATGTCGAGCCTCGATTGGAAAGCTTCAAGCACCGTGTTACTCACGCCATGCTCGTGGCTTTACCGTCAAGTGGAAGGGATCTTATCTCGCGATAAGCGTGTTCCTTGCCGACTGCCGCTGTTTATTTGCCATGCCCCTTCAAAAGATCGGTCCTCCAATCCCCGAGGGGATTGAACAACCTCCTTGAAGGAAGTTCATGTTTGCCTCACCATCAGCGCTTCCCTTTGGATTGCACCAAAAGTTCACGTGTTGTTAAAGCAACCTGGATAGTAAACCATGTCAGCACTTAAAACACAAGCCCTTATTCGACTATTTGTTATCAGTTCCACAATTGGCCCACGCTAGTACTCTAGAAGACAAGAACTTTTACGACGATCCAAGGAGCTAGGCGTCATGACCACTGCCAATTTCGACCACGGTCGGACACAGATTGAAGACACCGTGGTGGCAAAGATTGCTGGTATGGCTACCCGGGAAGTGTCCGGTGTTCACTCTCTCGGCAGCGCCGGACGTGCACAGGGCCCGGGACTCACTCAGGGCGTCGTGGTTGAGGTCGGGGAACGCGTGGCCACCGTGGATGTTTCTATCGTCGCGGAATATGGCGTTGCCATTCACGAACTCGCGGAAGTTATCCGCCACAACGTCATCTCCGCGATTGAGAAGATGACCGGTCTCAGCGTCACCAAAGTCAATATCACTGTGCACGATATCTATTTGGGTACCGTCGAGGAAACGGCCGAGTGACGTAGATGTACCCGCTTTCCCAGTTTGACGCCATGAAGCTCGTGGAACAGGTGCTTTCGGTCCCTGGCGTCTCCAGTATGCATCGGGGCGAGTTCGGCGAAATCGCACTGCTCTTTCCCGGGCAACGGGTCCCCGGTGTACGGTGCACAGACCAAGGAGTGGAAGTTCATGTCGTCGCAAAGCGCGATGCAGGCAACCTCCACGACCTCGGATCTGCCATCCGCGCCCGCGCCTCCATCCCAGTCCAGGTCATCATCGGTGACATTGAGTAAGGAACTGACATGACTAATCACGTATACCTCGGCATCGCGCTTGGTCTCGCGCTTGCATTCGCCGGCATTCTTGGTGGCTGGACTGGATTCTTCGTCGCGCTACTGCTGGGTAGCATTGGTGGCCTGCTGGGCGCTCAATTCGACGGCCTCATCGACTCTCGCGAGTTGTGGACCTCCATCACCCGAGGACGCCGTGGTTAACATGTCCGTACGCATCTCCGAGCGCGCGGTGACGAAGGTGGTGGCCGCGGCGACAGCTTCAGTACCGGGCACCACTGGCTTTTCGACGTCCATGGGCCGGATCACCGGTCGCGGTTTTCCACGCTTTGACGTCCAGCTCGATCCAGACGCAGACACAGCCACCATCGAAGCATTTATAGCGGTCACCTGGCCTTGCCCAGTCGGCGCCGTAGCCGCCGCCGTGCGCGACCACATCATTGAGCATGTGGGGGTGCTCTGTGGCATTGAAGTCTTGGCATGCAACGTGGTGGTCGGCCCTGTCCTTCCTTCAAAGGAACGCATCACAAAGGAATCGCTGGCTCTGCCGGCGCTGCAGCCTGCCCCGGTCCCCGCTCCCCCGTCACTGAGGCTGCAGCCAATTACGGTAGGTGGTCGCCGGTGAAACCGTATAAGCCGAAGGCAATGCCTGCCTCACAGGTCGTTGCTGTCCTGCTCAGTCTTGGAGCTTTCGGACTCGCAGCAGCAGCGGCTCGCGAACTGTGGACCAAGCGCACCGGCACCGCCTTGGAAAGCTGGCTTCGTCCAGTTTTCGACACCATCTCCCGCGCTCACTTCGAATCCTGGATGTTTCCCGCTGGGGTAATTTCGGCCGTCGTTGGATTAGTTCTGGTCATCATCGCGCTGAAGCCACGGCCAAGCACGCATGAAGCGTTGGCTGCAGCACCGAATTTCTGGATCCGAAATGTTGACGTCGCACGCCTCTGCACCGCAACGGCTGAACGAGTCCCAAGTGTGGCCACCGCATCCACCTATGCTGCTCCTCGGCACGTGACCGTCACCATCACCGGAAGCGACCGCCATGCGGATCTCGCCGAGCGGGTCGCGGAAGCAGTGCAGCCGATCCTCGATCAGCTTGCAGACGAGCGCACGTTGACAGTTAAACTGCATTCGCTAAGCGAGGCCGAACAATGACGAAGCTAGAAGATTTCCTGAACCGACTATTCGTATTTGTGGTTGGTTGCGCTGCGTTGTTCGTAGGGCTGCTGGCCGTCGGTCTCTATTTCGATGTACCAGCAGCTCAAAGCTTTGTCGACGCCCTCCGGCCACGTGAATGGGGCGCCGTACCGAATTCACCGTGGTTCCTTTTCACCGTGGGCTCGCTCGGTGTCTTCATGCTTGCTTTGGGCTTTTTCGGGCTCGCTCTCAACCTGCAAAGCCACAGAATTCGGCGAATTGAGTCACCGGAAAGCGACCGATTCGGCACGATTAGCTTCGATATCTCTGAGGTTGCTGACGCCGCCGCTCAGACGTTTGCCGAGGTGCCGAAGGTCATTCGCAGCCGGGCTGTTGTGAAGGAAGACCGTGGCAGAAAGCTGCTCATCATCACTGTTGACGCGGAAGCTACGGCAAACCTGTCGCAGCTGACAGCGCATGCTGCTTCAGTAGAAGAAGATCTCGCCCAAGTCATCGCTGATGACTCAATTGCTACCGTGTTCCAGTTTCACGTAGCTCCGGTTGAGCGCCTGGCAGGTTAGTTGCTCCGCACGTACGGGTACCGGCGATGTAGTACTACTACCAACTACGCCGTTAATCCTGCCTTTTGGGACGCTTTTCCGTAGTAGTACTACAGCGCCGGTACACATATATAAGACAAGAAAAGAGCCCAGCCGAATCGGCTGGGCTCTTTCTCTGATGTGTTAAATCAGCAAGTTATTACTTGATGATCTTGGTAACACGACCAGCGCCAACGGTGCGGCCACCTTCGCGGATAGCGAAGCGCAGGCCCTCGTCCATAGCGACTGGCTGGATCAGGGTGACGGACATGTCGACGTTGTCGCCAGGCATAACCATCTCGGTGCCCTCAGGGAGCTTCACAACACCGGTAACGTCGGTGGTGCGGAAGTAGAACTGTGGACGGTAGTTGTCGAAGAATGGGGTGTGGCGGCCACCCTCGTCCTTGGACAGAACGTAGACAGAGCCCTCGAACTCGGTGTGAGGGGTGTAAGCGCCTGGCTTAGCGATGATCTGGCCGCGCTCAACGTCTTCGCGCTTGATGCCGCGGAGCAGCAGACCACAGTTGTCGCCAGCCTCGGTGTAGTCGAGGAGCTTACGGAACATCTCGATACCGGTAACGGTGGTGGTGGTGGACTTCTCGCGGATACCGAGGATTTCAACTTCCTCGTTAACCTTCAGGGAGCCACGCTCAACACGGCCGGTAACAACGGTGCCACGACCGGTAATGGTGAAGATGTCCTCGACAGGCATGAGGAATGGCTTGTCGGTCTCACGAACTGGGTCAGGAATGTTGTCGTCACAAGCCTGCATGAGCTCGAGAACGGAGTCAACCCACTTCTGCTCGCCGTTCAGGGCGCCCAGAGCGGAGATGTGAACGATAGGAGCCTCTTCGTCGTACTCCTGCTCAGCGAGAAGCTCGCGAACTTCCATCTCGACGAGCTCGATGATTTCCTCATCGTCAACCATGTCGCACTTGTTCAGAGCAACGAGGATGTAAGGAACGCCAACCTGGCGAGCGAGAAGAACGTGCTCACGGGTCTGTGGCATTGGGCCGTCGGTAGCAGCAACAACGAGGATTGCGCCGTCCATCTGAGCAGCACCGGTGATCATGTTCTTGATGTAGTCGGCGTGGCCAGGAGCGTCGACGTGTGCGTAGTGGCGCTTCTCGGTCTGGTACTCAACGTGGGAGATGTTGATGGTAATACCACGTTCCTTCTCTTCCGGTGCCTTGTCGATGGCATCGAAAGCGAAAGCCTGGTTGAGGTCTGGGTAAGCGTCAGCCAGAACCTTGGTGATTGCAGCGGTGGTGGTGGTCTTACCGTGGTCAACGTGACCGATGGTGCCGATGTTTACGTGAGGCTTCGTACGCTCGAATTTCGCCTTTGCCACTGTATGTCCTCCTGGACTTCATGGTGGCTACGACCTTCGCAGCCACATTGGTGGTTTATATCCGAACCCACTGCAAGCCGCTAGGCGACCTGAGATGGGCACAGCATTATTTCTGCCAGTTACATGATACTAGGGCTACCAGGGCAAGAAAACAAACCCCTAGGTACCCCTAGCGATGCCTTGAGTAATGGCCAGCTCAACACCCCTTTTAAAGGACACTCAGCAAGCCACTACTCGGGCAACTATTCGCATTATAGGAGGGCCAGAGTAACTGACAAAACTAGCCCTCCCTTTGCGCAAATACGGCTTACTTGCTGCCGTTACGCTCTGCGATGATCTCGGCTGCCACGTTTGCAGGAACCTCTGCGTAGGAGTCGAAGATCATGGTGAAGTTCGCGCGGCCGGCGGTGCGGGAACGCAGGTCACCGATGTAGCCGAACATCTGGGAAAGAGGAACCTTAGCCTTAACGACCTTGGCGCCAGAGCGGTCTTCCATTGCGGAGACCTGGCCACGACGGGAGTTGATGTCGCCGATAACGTCGCCCATGTACTCCTCAGGAGTGGTGACCTCAACGGCCATCATTGGCTCGAGAAGAACTGGCTTTGCCTTTTCGACTGCAGCCTTCAGAACCTGAGCGCCAGCAATCTTGAAGGCCATTTCAGAGGAGTCAACGTCGTGGTATGCACCATCGACGAGGGTTGCCTTGATGTTGACCAGTGGGTAGCCAGCGAGGAAGCCGTACTGCATTGCGTCCTGGATGCCAGCGTCGACGGATGGGATGTATTCCTTTGGAACACGACCACCGGTAACGGCGTTCTCGAACTTGTAGATTGGGGACTCGCCCTCTTCGAGCTCCTCCGGTGCTGGAGCGTAAGGCTCGATGGAGACGATGACCTTTGCGAACTGACCGGAGCCACCGGTCTGCTTCTTGTGGGTGTAGTCGAGGTTCTCGACTGCCTTGCGAATGGTCTCGCGGTAAGCAACCTGAGGTGCACCGACGTTTGCCTCAACCTTGAACTCGCGCTTCATGCGGTCAACAAGAACGTCGAGGTGGAGTTCGCCCATGCCGCCAATGACGGTCTGGCCGGTCTCTTCGTCGAGCTTAACGGTGAAGGTTGGATCCTCTTCAGCGAGCTTCTGGATAGCGGTACCCAGCTTCTCCTGGTCAGCCTTGGTCTTAGGCTCGATGGCGACCTCGATAACAGGATCCGGGAAGTCCATGGACTCGAGGATGATCTGGTCGTTGACATCACAGAGGGTGTCACCGGTGGTGGTGTCCTTCAGACCGATGAAGGCGTAGATATTACCAGCGTGTGCAGCGTCAACAGGGTTTTCCTTGTTAGCGTGCATCTGGAACAGCTTACCGATGCGCTCCTTCTTGCCCTTGGTGGAGTTCATCACCTGAGCGCCTGGCTCGCAAACGCCGGAGTAAACGCGGACGAAGGTCAGCTTGCCGAAGAATGGGTGAGCAGCAATCTTGAACGCAAGAGCAGCGAATGGCTGGTCGTCAGCAGGCTTACGAACGAGCTCGGTGGACTCGTCGCCAACAGCGTGGCCGTGAACCTCGCCGATGTCCAGTGGGTTAGGAAGGAAGTCGATGACTGCGTCGAGCAGAGGCTGGATGCCCTTGTTGCGGTATGCGGTACCACACAGAACTGGGTAGACCTCGGAGTTGACGGTCATCTTGCGGATGGCCTTCTTGATCTCCTCAACGGTGAGCTCTTCGCCACCGAAGTACTTCTCCATGAGCTCTTCGTCGGACTCTGCAACGGTCTCGAGGAGCTTCTCGCGCCACTCGTTAGCCTTGTCAACGAGGTCAGCTGGAATCTCTTCAACGGTAGCTGGGGTACCAACCTCAACCTTGCCGCGCCAGGTCAGAGCCTGCATGTTGATGAGGTCGACAACGCCGTCGAAGTCATCTTCTGCGCCGATTGGGATCTGCAGAACCAATGGCTTTGCGCCGAGGCGGTCGATGATGGTGCCAACGGTGAAGAAGAAGTCTGCACCGAGCTTGTCCATCTTGTTAACGAAGCAGATACGTGGCACGTCGTACTTAGCAGCCTGACGCCACACCTGCTCGGACTGAGGCTCAACGCCTTCCTTGCCGTCGAAAACTGCGACAGCGCCGTCGAGAACGCGCAGGGAGCGCTCAACCTCAACGGTGAAGTCAACGTGGCCCGGGGTGTCGATGATGTTGATCTGGTTTTCGTTCCAGAAACAGGTCACGGCAGCGGAGGTAATGGTGATGCCGCGTTCCTTCTCCTGCTCCATCCAGTCGGTGGTAGCGCCACCATCGTGGGTCTCGCCGACCTTGCGGTTGATGCCGGTGTAGAAAAGGATACGTTCGGTGGTCGTCGTCTTACCAGCATCGATGTGAGCCATGATGCCGATATTGCGAACCTTGTTCAGGTCCTTAAGCACTTCTTGTGCCACAGTGGTTCCCCAACTCGTTCGTTGTGGCCAATTTAAGCTTCTCGACGGCTGTGTCTGACACGCCATATCGATGGCCAAATTCGCCGATGAATATGGTACTCGATCAATTCTGCCATTCTTTGGCCAGTTTTACAGCCTAAGAACGGACTTAAGGGCAAAAGGCCCCGCACCGAAGTCGCCGCAACTCCCCTATTGAAGGAGCCGGGTGGATCGGCGACGGGGCCTTTGTTACCGCAGCTACTACCAGCGGTAGTGAGCGAAGGCGCGGTTAGCCTCAGCCATCTTGTGGGTGTCTTCGCGACGCTTCACGGAAGCACCGAGACCGTTGGAAGCATCCAGGATCTCGTTAGCGAGACGCTCAACCATGGTGTTCTCACGACGCTGGCGGGTAAAGGTCACGAGCCAACGGAGAGCGAGGGTGGTTGCACGACCTGGGCGAACCTCAACAGGAACCTGGTAGGTTGCGCCACCGACGCGGCGGGAACGAACCTCGAGGTCTGGCTTAATGTTGCCAAGAGCCTTTTCCAGGGTCAGAACTGGGTCGGTGCCGGTCTTCTCACGGCAAGCCTCGAGTGCGCTGTAAACGATGCGCTCTGCGGTGGACTTCTTGCCGTCCAGCAGAACCTTGTTTACGAGCTGGGTAACAGTTTCAGAGCCGTATACCGGGTCCTTGACGACCGGGCGTACTGGAGCCTTTCCCTTACGCATTTACTTATCCCTTCTTTGCGCCGTAGCGGGAACGTGCCTGCTTGCGGTCCTTAACACCCTGGGTGTCAAGTGCGCCACGCACGATCTTGTAGCGAACACCTGGGAGGTCCTTCACACGACCGCCACGAACGAGCACCATGGAGTGCTCCTGGAGGTTGTGGCCCTCACCTGGGATGTAAGCGGAAACCTCGATGCCGGAGGTCAGGCGCACACGGGCAACCTTACGCAGTGCAGAGTTAGGCTTCTTAGGAGTGGTGGTGTAAACACGGGTGCACACACCACGACGCTGAGGGGAACCCTTCAGTGCAGCGGTAGCGACCTTCGTGCTCTTATCATGGCGGCCCTTGCGGACCAGCTGCTGAATAGTAGGCATTGAATGTCTTTCGATTTTGACGATGTTAGTTTCAGCCTTGGAAACTTTGGGTAGACAAACGAAAAAAGGGGCTCTTTCCGGGGCCGCTACCGTAAGTTTCCATCGCAACGCACCGAACTGGACGTTTGCAAGGCTCCCACCATGAAAACGTGGGACTGCAACGAACACTACCGCACTGACCTACGAATTCCCAAATCCGCCAGTACGATGGGCCTTATGAACCCACCCCAGATTCGTGCCACCGATAACGAACGCAATCAGGTCATTGCGGTCCTGAGCCAAGCCCTCACCAATGGCCAGCTTGACTTCGCGGAGTATGACGAACGATCCAAGGCCGTTATGCAGGCAAAATACCGGGACGAGCTTCTGGCACCACTTCATGACCTTGTGCACGAACCAGCAAAAGTGATCAGTTCCGATATTGTCAGGCGACCCGATGCGGACATCGCGACGTCTGCACAGACAATTTCACCTTCTACCGCGGGTGACTCATTCTCGTTCTCACTGATGGGAGGATCGGAGAAGAAGGGCGCATGGACTATCGCTCCTTCCCACACCTCGATCACCTTGATGGGTGGCAACACCATTGACCTGACTAAGGCTACTTTCGCTGGTCGCGACGTCACGATCCATGCCTGGGCTGTTATGGGCGGTATCGACATCATCGTGCCTGAAGACGTACGAATTCGGTGCGATGGCGTGGCCGTCATGGGTGGATTTGAGGTCACGGATGACCGAGAAGTGACCATCGTGCTTAATGATCTTCCGGAAAACTCCCCTACGTTGCGCGTGACTGGACTAGCACTGATGGGCGGGGTGACCATCAAGCGCGTACGCCGCTAGCGCTTTTCCATACTGAAAACCCCGCTTCGCGCCCTCCCACCCACTGGGAGGTTGTCTGTGCGAAGCGGGGTTTTACTTATCTAAAGCAGACCGAGGGCCTAGAAGGTCTCGTCGAGAGGCACGGAGGCGCCGGTGAACTCACCGTAGCCGTCGTCGCCGTAGATCGAATCGCCGTAGGTTGGGATCGAGTAGGCGGCGTTTCGTGCTGCTTCGGTTGGCTTGACCGAGATGTTGCGGTAGCGCGAGATACCGGTACCAGCTGGGATCAGCTTACCGATGATCACGTTCTCCTTGAGGCCGATCAGCTTATCGGAACGCTTGTTGATGGCAGCGTCGGTAAGCACGCGGGTGGTCTCCTGGAAGGAGGCCGCGGACAGCCAGGACTCGGTTGCCAGGGAGGCCTTGGTGATACCCATGATCTCGGAACGCAGCTCGGCTGGCTGGCCGCCGTCGGCAATTGCCTGGGCGTTGGCGCGCTTTGCTTCGGAGAGATCGACCAGGGTGCCCGGCAGGAATTCGGTGGAACCGGATTCGATGACGGTACCGCGGCGCAGCATCTGGCGGATGATGATTTCGATGTGCTTGTCGTGGATGGCCACACCCTGGGCGCGGTACACGGCCTGCACTTCATCAATCAGGTGCTGCTCAACGCCACGTCGGCCGAGGACCTCGAGCACGTCGTGTGGATCGGCTGGGCCACGCAGGAGGCGGTCGCCCACCTCAACATGGTCGCCTTCACGCAGCGTGCGCTCGATCATGGCGTCTGGGTTGGATTCCATTGGAACCTTCACCATGGCCAGGCCCTGACGCTTGGACAGCTTCTCGTAGATGACGTCGTCGGAACCATCGTCCGGGGTGATTGTCAGGGTGTAGAAGTTGCCCTCGTCCTCGAGGTGGACCTTACCTGCGACAGAAGCGATCGGCGCGCGGTTCTTAGGAACGCGGGCTTCGAAGAGCTCCTGAACACGTGGCAGACCACCGGTAATGTCGCCACCGACACCACCCTGGTGGAACGTACGCATTGTCAGCTGGGTACCAGGCTCACCAATGGACTGTGCAGCGACGATGCCGACTGCCTCTCCGATGTCGACCTGGTGACCGGATGCCATGGACTTGCCGTAGCACTTTGCGCAAACACCGGTTGGGGTCTGGCAGGTCAGGACGGAGCGAACCTTGATCAGCTCAACACCAGCGTCGACCAGCTTGTCGATCTCGAGCTCGCCCAGGTCGGTACCTGCAGGCAGGACAACCTCGCCGGCCTTATCGACGGCATCGGCAGCCAGCACACGGCCGGACACGGAGGTCTCGACCAGGGAGTGGCGGACGAACTTGTCGCCGGACTTCTCGGAGACTGGGACGCGGACGCCCTGACGGGTGCCACAGTCCTCTTCGCGAACGATGACGTCCTGTGCGACGTCGACGAGACGACGGGTGAGGTAACCGGAGTCTGCGGTACGCAGTGCGGTGTCGGCCAGGCCCTTACGGGAACCGTGGGAGTTGTTGAAGTACTCGAGAACCGTCAGGCCTTCACGGAAGGAGGTCTTGATTGGTCGGGTGATGTAGTCACCCTTCGAGTTCACAACCATGCCCTTCATGCCGGCCAGGGTCCAGATCTGACGCATGTTACCTGCTGCACCAGACTTAACGATCATTGGAATTGGGTTGTCGTCTGGGTACAGTTCCTCGACAGCCTTACCAACCTCGTCGGTTGCGTCCTTCCACAGCTCAACCAGGCGGTCATAACGCTCGCGGGCGGTGAGCTTACCGAACTGGAACTTAGTCTCGATGGTACGAGCTTCAGCCTCGTAACGGTCGAGCATTTCGTCCTTGTTCGGGAGAACGAGCACGTCAGACATGGTGATGGTCACGCCGGAACGGGTTGCCCAGTAGAAACCGGCGTCCTTCATCTTGTCCATGGTCTGAGCGACCGTGATCATTGGGTAGCGAGCGGAGAGGTCAGTAATGACGTCGCCGAGCATGATCTTGTCGGAACCGCCACCCTTACGGACCATGACGCCCTCAAGGTATGGGTAGTTCCAAGGCAGGAGCTCGTTGAACATGATGCGGCCCAGGGTGGTCGATGCCAACCAGGTGTCGCCCTTGTTCCAGCCCTCTGGGAACTGCTCTGCTTCGATGTCTGCAGGTGGACGCAGGTGAGAGATACGCACCTTGATCGGAGCCTGCAGGCCGAGTACGCCACGGTCGTAAGCCATGATGGCTTCTGCCATGGAGGAGTAAACGCCCTGAGCGATGCCATCCTTAGTTGCAGGCTGGTATGCGCCCTGGCCACCGAACTCGTCCAGGCTCTTTTCCAGGGTCAGGAAGTAGAGGCCGGTCACCATGTCCAGACGTGGCATAGCCAGTGGCTTACCGGATGCTGGGGACAGGATGTTGTTGGAAGCAAGCATCAGCACGCGAGCTTCAGCCTGTGCTTCTGCGGACAGTGGCAGGTGGACTGCCATCTGGTCACCGTCGAAGTCAGCGTTGAATGCTTCACAGGCCAGTGGGTGCAGCTGAATTGCCTTACCTTCAACGAGCACTGGCTCGAAGGCCTGGATACCGAGGCGGTGCAGCGTAGGTGCACGGTTCAGCATCACTGGGTGCTCGGAAATGGCCTCTTCGAGGACGTCCCACACCTCTGGACGCTGGCGCTCAACCATGCGCTTTGCAGACTTGATGTTCTGTGCGTAGTCGTTCTCAACCAGACGCTTCATGACGAATGGCTTGAACAGCTCGAGAGCCATCAGCTTTGGCAGACCACATTCGTGGAGGCGCAGCTGAGGACCAACGATAATAACGGAACGACCAGAGTAGTCGACACGCTTACCCAGCAGGTTCTGGCGGAAGCGACCCTGCTTGCCCTTGAGCAAGTCAGACAGGGACTTCAGAGGGCGGTTGCCCGGACCAGTGACTGGACGGCCGCGACGACCGTTGTCGAAGAGCGCGTCCACAGATTCCTGCAGCATGCGCTTTTCGTTGTTCACGATGATCTCTGGTGCACCCAGGTCGATCATGCGCTTCAAACGATTGTTGCGGTTGATCACACGACGGTAGAGGTCGTTGAGGTCGGAGGTTGCGAAGCGACCACCGTCAAGCTGAACCATTGGGCGCAGCTCTGGTGGGATCACTGGGATGCAGTCCAGGACCATGCCAGCAGGATCGTTGCCGGAGCGCTGGAAGGCTGCAACAACCTTCAGGCGCTTGAGGGCACGCATCTTCTTCTGGCCCTTGCCGTTGTTGATGATCTCGCGGAGCTCTTCAGCTTCCTTATCCAGGTCGAAGCCACGGATGAGCTCCTGAATAGCCTCAGCACCCATGCCGCCGGTGAAGTAATCCTCGTAGCGGTCGACGAGCTCGGTGTAGATGGTCTCGTCGATGATCATCTGCTTTGGAGCGAGCTTGACAAAGGTCTGCCAGATCTCTTCCAGGCGGTCGATCTCGCGCTCTGCGCGCTCACGGATGTGCTGCATTTCCTTTTCGGCAGCGGAGCGAACCTTCTTCTGGGCGTCGGCCTTTGCGCCGGCAGCCTCGAGTTCAGCGAGGTCCTCTTCCAGCTTCTGAGCGCGCTCGGCGAGCTCAGACTCCATGTCTGCCTCAACGTCCTTCTTCTCCAGGAGCATTTCTGCTTCCAGGGTGGACAGGTCGTTGTGACGTGCCTCTTCATCAACGGAGGTGATGATGTTGGCAGCGAAGTAAATGATGCGCTCCAGGTCCTTTGGAGCAAGGTCCAGCAGGTAGCCCAGGCGAGATGGCACGCCCTTGAAGTACCAAATGTGGGTCACTGGAGCGGCGAGCTCAATGTGGCCCATGCGCTCACGACGCACCTTGGACTTGGTCACCTCAACGCCACAGCGCTCACAGATGATGCCCTTGTAACGGACGCGCTTGTACTTGCCACACTGGCATTCCCAGTCGCGGGTTGGACCGAAGATGCGCTCGCAGAAGAGGCCGTCCTTCTCAGGCTTGAGCGTACGGTAGTTAATGGTCTCAGGCTTTTTGACCTCGCCCTTGGACCAACGACGGATGTCGTCGGCGGTTGCGAGTCCAATGCGGAGCTCGTCGAAGAAGTTGACGTCGAGCACGTAACTCCCTTTCCCTTTATGTCTTGGGTTTTAAAAGTTCTTGTTCGTTTTCGCCTTTGCGCCTTATCGACGGCCACAGGTGGTGACCACTCATGGCCGTCGATAAGCGCCTAAGACCAGCTACGCGATGTCGTCGGTGCGCTCGTCGCGGGACAGGTTAATGCCCAGGGACGCGCCAGCCTGATCGAACTCATCATCGTCGGAGGTACCCAGTTCCATTGGGGTGCCGTCTGCGGAGAGAACCTCCACGTTGAGGCACAGGGACTGGAGTTCCTTGAGGAGAACCTTGAAGGACTCAGGAATACCTGGGTCTGGGATGTTCTCGCCCTTGACGATGGCTTCGTAGACCTTCACACGACCGACCACGTCGTCAGACTTGATCGTCAGCAGCTCCTGCAGGGTGTAGGCAGCGCCGTATGCCTGCATTGCCCACACTTCCATTTCACCGAAGCGCTGGCCACCGAATTGGGCCTTACCACCGAGTGGCTGCTGGGTAATCATGGAGTAAGGGCCGGTGGAACGAGCGTGGATCTTCTCGTCAACCAAGTGGTGCAGCTTCAGGATGTACATGTAGCCGACAGACACTGGGTATGGGAATGGCTCGCCGGAGCGGCCATCAAACAGCTGTGCCTTACCGTTTTCGTCAACCATGACGTCGCCGTCGCGGTTAGGCAGGGAGTTGCCGAGCAGACCTGCAAGTTCCTCGTTGGATGCACCGTCGAACACTGGGGTTGCGGTCAGGGATCCAGCTGGAACGTCGTAGAGCTCCTCAGGGAGGGTCTTCAGCAGTTCAGCGTTTTTTGGATCCTCTGGATCGATCTTCCAACCAGCGGCTGCGAGCCAGCCGAGGTGAACTTCGAGCACCTGGCCGATGTTCATACGACGAGGCACACCGTGGGTGTTCAGGATGATGTCGACAGGAGTGCCGTCCGGCATGAATGGCATGTCTTCCTGAGGCAGGATCTTGCCAACGACACCCTTGTTGCCGTGGCGGCCAGCGAGCTTATCGCCGTCCTGGATCTTGCGCTTCTGTGCCACGTAAACGCGGATCATCTCGTTGACGCCAGGAGCGAGATCGTCGTCCTCTTCGCGGGAGAAGCGACGAACGCCGATGACCTTACCGGTTTCGCCGTGAGGAACCTTCATGGAGGTGTCGCGAACTTCGCGAGCCTTTTCGCCGAAGATGGCTCGGAGCAGGCGCTCTTCTGGGGTGAGCTCGGTCTCGCCCTTAGGGGTGACCTTACCGACCAGGATGTCGCCGTCGCGGACGTCTGCACCGATGCGGACGATACCGCGCTCGTCGAGGTCCTTGAGCACGTCCTCGGAGACGTTCGGGATTTCACGGGTGATCTCTTCGGCACCAAGCTTGGTGTCGCGAGCGTCGATCTCGTGCTCCTCGATGTGGATAGAGGTCAGGATGTCCTCTTCCACCAGGCGCTGGTTGAGGATGATGGCGTCCTCGTAGTTGTGGCCTTCCCATGGCATGAATGCCACGAGCAGGTTGCGGCCGAGGGCCATTTCACCGTTAGCGGTACCTGGACCGTCGGCAAGCACCTGTCCAGCCTCAACACGGTCGCCCATGTTGACCAGTGGCTTCTGGTTGTAAGAAGTGCCCTGGTTGGTGCGCTGGAACTTACGGAGCATGTAGGTGTCACGGATGCCGTCATCGCCCATGATGGTGATGAAGTTGGCGTCCATGTTCTCGACGATGCCGGCCTTCTTGGAGATGATGAGGTCGCCTGCGTCGTATGCTGCGCGCTTCTCCATGCCGGTGCCCACGTAAGGAGCCTCGGAACGAACCAGTGGCACAGCCTGACGCTGCATGTTCGCACCCATCAGTGCACGGTTAGCGTCGTCGTGCTCGAGGAATGGAATCATGGCGGTTGCCACGGAAACCATCTGGCGTGGGGAGACGTCCATGTAGTCGATGGTCTTGGAATCGACGACCTCGATGTCGCCGTTCTTCAGACGAACAACCACGCGGTCTTCCACGATCTTGCCGTTTTCGTCGACGTCGATGGAAGCCTGAGCGATGACGAAGCGATCTTCTTCGTCAGCGGTCAAGTACGCGATCTGGTCAGTGAGAACGCCGTTTTCTACCTTGCGGTATGGGGTCTCAATGAAGCCGAAAGCATTCACCTTGGCGTAGGAAGCCAGGGAGCCGATCAGACCAATGTTCGGGCCTTCCGGAGTCTCAATTGGGCACATGCGGCCGTAGTGAGATGGGTGAACGTCGCGGACCTCGATGCCGGCGCGCTCACGGGACAGACCACCTGGGCCCAGTGCGGACAGACGACGCTTGTGCGTCAGGCCCGACAGGGAGTTGTTCTGGTCCATGAACTGGGACAGCTGGGAAGTACCGAAGAACTCACGAATCGCTGCGGAAACCGGGCGAACGTTGATCAGGGAGGTAGGAGTGATGGACTCTGCATCCTGCGTGGTCATGCGCTCGCGAACGACGCGCTCCATGCGGGACAGGCCAACACGAACCTGGTTCTGGATCAGCTCACCAACAGTGCGCAGACGACGGTTACCGAAGTGGTCAATGTCATCGGTTTCCACTGGGATGATCTCGCCGGTTGGGGAGGTCATCTGGGTCTCGCCAGCGTGCAGACGCACGAGGTATTCGATGGTGGTAGCGATGTCCTCTTCGGTGAGGGTCATCAGGCCCTCGTGGTCGCCGCCGAGACCGAGCTTGCGGTTGACCTTGTAACGACCAACCTTGGCAAGGTCGTAACGCTTCGCCTTGAAGAAGGAGTTGTCCAGCAGGGACTGTGCAAGGTCGCGGGTAGGCTGCTCGCCTGGGCGCTGCTTGCGGTAGATCTCCAGGAGTGCCTCGTCGGTGTTTGCGACACCGTCGGACTCGAGGGTGGACATCATGATCTCGGAGAAGCCGAAGCGCTCCTTGATCTGCTCGGTGGTCCAGCCGAAAGCCTTCAGCAGAACGGTCACCGGCTGACGACGCTTGCGGTCGATGCGGACACCAACGGTGTCGCGCTTATCGACGTCAAATTCCAGCCATGCACCACGAGAAGGAATCACCTTCACGGCATGCAGTGGGCGCTCGGTGGACTTGTCGATCGACTGATCGAAGTACACACCTGGGGAACGCACCAGCTGAGAAACAACGACACGTTCGGTGCCGTTGACGATGAACGTGCCCTTGTCCGTCATCATTGGGAAGTCGCCAATGAAGACCGTCTGCGACTTGATTTCGCCGGTCTCATTGTTAACGAATTCCGCGGTGACGTACAGCGGCGCGGAGTAGTTGATGTCCTTGTCCTTGGACTCGTCAATAGAGTGCTTAACCTCTTCGAAGCGAGGCTCAGACAGGGACAGAGACATGTTTCCGGAGTAGTCCTGAATTGGGGACAATTCCTCCAGGATGTCTTCGAGACCGCTGGTCACGCGCTGGCCTTCGCCGACTTCTTCCTGCATGCGGGCACGCCACTCCGGCGTACCAATCAGCCATGCGAAAGACTCGAGCTGAAGGTCCAGGAGACCTGGGACCTCGATTGGCTCCGTTACTTTAGCGAACGAGTATCGCTTCGGAGCTCCAGGGATTTCGGCCATAGACTTGGTCTGGCGGGAGACTGCCAAGATGCGTCCTTCCAGCACCTCACGCAACTAACACCCCTAAAAGTGGGTACGGAGCATTAGTCACTTACTTTGAGCATTCGGTCTGCTTTAGGATCCTCCCCAGTTTTCCACCATCAGACCTGGGCCTGAATAGCACGGAATGACCTTGTCAAATCGGTTTTTTCATTCCGATTGCCAAGGTCTTTCAAAAAACTGGTTACAGATTCCAGTGCAACGAAACAGCCTATATCAATCTCACCTGGAAGTAAAGCGATTGCCGTTGCGGGGACTCTAACACAACTTTGCGCTCTGCAGTACCGACACGCCTATTGTTTACGCCCAAACAATCCAAATACGCCCGCGAGTCCAACGACGATCAGCAGGGCACCAAGCCCGGTTGCAATCCAATTGATCAGCTTCAAAGTCGAGCCATCATTGATGTTCGCGGCCTGCGCAAGTTTCTCGCTACGAGCTTCTTCGGACATGGTGCCGTCGAAAAGCAGCGCCTGTTCCTTCTTCTCTCCGGTCTTGGTGCCGTAGAAATCATCGAGCTTTTCGTGGACGTCGACCACGAGGCCGGACTTCTGGTCCACAAAGTAGTCGCGCGTGCCCGAGTGGAAGAGGTAGGTGGTCTCCTCCCCCAACTTCTTCGTATTGAATGGGCCTGCGTAGCTCATCGCGACGTTAGTCGGCTCAATGTTCTGACGGTAGCGGTAAACCGTGCGGCCATCGATCGTGAGCTCTTCCTGGAATTCGGCAGGGATGGCCTTGCGGAGCGTCACATCAAAGACCTGGTAAGTGGTTTGCTCCGCACCAACCGGGAATTTCACCCAGAGGGAATCGATCGGCACCTGTTTGGAAGAGCTAGCCGGCTGATCGTTCATCGTTGCTTCCGTTAACGCCAGTCCCGTGAAGCGGTCCAGGCGATAGCTCCACACTGTGGCGTCGATAAGGCGGTCCAAATCAGACTGGTTGCTGTCGCGCATCGTGGTCACGCCGATGCGCGCGGTGACGGAATTGGTATCCACCGGATCCATGAACTCGGAGTGATACTGCCGCGTGACTGGTACCGTGACCACCTTGTCCTGCTGATGGATATAGGTCTTTGCCTTCGGATCAGACAGCGTGAAGGTGGTGTTGCCGAGGTTGAGCGGTATGCGCCCATCAAAATGCAGGAAGAAGGGTGCAAGAAGTCCCCAGGCCAAAAGCATGACGCCGAGGCCAATGGTCAAAGCAGAAAAGATGCGGGACTTTGGAAGCATGGTGGCTATGTTACCGGTTCCACGTTGTGTGATGAGAACTCGAGGCGGCTGTCTGGTCGCTTTAGGTTCGGTTTTGACGAAGTCGTTTGGACGAGGATTCGTAGACACTGGTTGGCGGCCGGGTTCGGATCCAGCGATTCTCGTCAAAACAATCTCGTCAAAAGCAAATGAAACGGCACCCAGCCCACCCAAATCCGACTTTGACGAAGCCGTTTGGACGAGGATTCAAGGTCACCCACCCAGGCCCAAGCACGCATCCAGCGAACCTCGTCAAAACAATCTCGTCAAAAGGCAGCACAAAGACAAAACCCGCTGTCTGGAAACCAGAACAGCGGGCAGCACAAAGAGTAAAGCGAGATTACTTGAGGGTAACCTTTGCGCCAGCCTCTTCGAGCTTAGCCTTAGCAGCCTCAGCGTCGTCCTTGTTAGCACCCTCGAGGATAGCCTTAGGTGCGCCCTCAACGAGCTCCTTAGCTTCCTTCAGGCCCAGGCCGGAAACGATCTCGCGAACAGCCTTAATAACGCCGATCTTCTTAGCGCCAGCATCCTCGAGAACGACGTCGAACTCGTCCTTCTCTTCAGCAGCAGCAGCGCCAGCAGCTGGAGCACCAGCAGCAGCAACTGCAACTGGAGCAGCAGCGGTAACTTCGAAGACCTCTTCGAATTCCTTAACGAACTCAGAGAGCTCGATGAGGGTCATTTCCTTGAAAGCTTCAATGAGCTCGTCCTTGGTGAGCTTAGCCATGATGGCAAGTCCTTTCGTTTGTGTGACTCTGGTGAGTCAGGGAAGTAAATGGTTTGTTTTCCCGGCGGTGGGAAATTATTCGCCTTGCTTCTTTTCCTGGAGCGCAGCGCCGAGGCGTGCGACCTGGGAAGCAGGAGCGTTGAACAGGCCTGCAGCCTTTGCCAAGTTGCCCTTCATGGCGCCAGCCAGCTTTGCGAGAGTGGTCTCGCGGTTATCCAGCTCGGCGATAGCGTCGACCTGAGCTGCGCTCAGAGCGTTGCCATCCATGTAGCCACCCTTGACCACGAATGCCTTGTTGTCGCCACCGAACTTCTTCAGTGCCTTAGCAGCGTCCACAGCTTCGCCCTGAATGAAGGCAACAGCGGTAGGACCGGTAAGGAGATCATCAAGACCTTCAATGCCAGCTTCCTTAGCAGCCAGCTTGATCATGGTGTTCTTGGCGACGGAGTACTGGACATCAGAGCCCAGAGCACGACGCAGTTCGGTGGTCTGAGCCACGGTCAGGCCGCGGTACTCGGTCAGAACGATCGAGTTAGCAGCTGCGAACTTCTCCTTCAGCTCTGCCAGAGCAGCGGTGTTCTTTGCGTTTGCCATTACTTCGCCTCCTTCCTCATGTATATGTACGTTGTCCGCCGAGGTTTCCTGCAAAAACAAAAAACCCCGTGCAAGAGCACAGGGAACAAACTCACATAGTGAGGATGGACTCTAGTTACTCCTGCGTGGGCCGGTCCCGGGATCGGAACTCCTTCGACCTCCTAAGAGGTGACCGACGGTCTTCGGTGAAACTTGAGTGGCACTCAAAAGAGCGCTTCAAACTTCAGGGGTTAACCCTAGTGGTTACATGCACATTCTCCAAATCGCCAGGCCAGGCGCTTTTCGACGCCGCTTCCCCACCTACACCTGCAAGGATGCAAACGGTTCAAACGGCAACAGTCGAACAATGAACCAAATAGCCACCAGCACAAAGATGACCTGCGGAGCGCGCCGATGTTGCAGGATGTCGGGGATCCGTTTCCCCAGCGTCTTACCAAGCCACGCAATCCAGGCCCAGATGAGCAAGATGACAAACAGCAGGCCGAGCGCGTTGTAGCGAAGCGCGTCGTCAAAGCGCAGCTGCGTGAGCGCCTGAATCATGCGCATCGAACCACACCCCGGGCAGTTGATGCCCAGGAGCGCTTTCGTGGGACAAACGGGAATGACCCCGCCTGGAGTGGCAGGGTCCGCCGCAGCGATGGCCATGCAGCCACATACTGCACCAGCCCCGACCATGATCGGGGCGATGGGATTGTTACTAACAGACTTCACTTAGTAGGAAGAAGAAGTAGCTGCCAGGCCGCCGGCCATGACCTGAACCACGATGGAGATAACGGTAACAACGATGCCGAGGACTGCGGAAATAATCGCCCACTGCTTTGCCTTCTTGGAGGACTCAGCAGCGCCAGCGAAGTCGCCAGCATCCCACTTGGAGTTCACCTGGGTAGCGAAGATGATGGAAGCAATACCGGTAGGCAGACAGCACAGCACGGTAGCCAGGATTGCCCACACGAGGTAGTTCTCTGGACGCTGGCCTACTGGCTGGTTGCTCATGTCGTTGGTTGGGTAGCCACCTGCGGTGTTGTAGGCAGAGTTAGCGGACTGGTCGTAAGAGGAAGCGCCACCGTAAGGGTTTGCATTGCCCTGATCGTAGCCATTGTTGTTGGCAGAGTTGTCGCCACCGGAGATGCCGTCGTTCTGGCCGTCGTTGCCGTATGGGTTGTATGGCGTGGTCATTTTTAACCTGCACTTCCTTTAATGAATAGAATGTCGAAAAATGTCTTTCCAACCGTAACAAGATTGCAGCGACACGGCATTGCGAAGACAGGATTTCCCTAACATTGATATCGTTTTGAAATCTAAGCTAAAATTCGAATTCCTTTGTGGTTCCGACATCAAACCCCCAGCTCACGGCGCCATCCTCCACCTTTATCGTGGCAGCGATGAAGATGATCGTGGCGATAAGCAAAAACCAGAATGTAAGAGCCGCCCAGCGAGCCCAATTTCGAGCCCCATGGATATCTCCCCTAGTCCAAGAGCTACGGGAGAAAGCACTGAACAAAATGCCGATGATGCCGAAGAAGTTGCAGCAGAGGATAGTGAGCAAAATATTGGGGATGAGCCAAGAGTTTGGCTGTGGCGGAAGGTAGTTGTGTTGTTGGTACATGCGTTGCGCTCCTTTCGTACATAGGAGTCGCATAACCCACTTTTTGTTCCCGAAATAGCAAAAAGACCCCGCTGCGCAGAGTTACTGCACAACGGGGTCATTTTTGACCCGGCTAAAGATTAGCCAGCGTAGTTCTTAAGAACAGATGGGTCCACTGGGAGGCCTGGGCCGGTGGTGGAAGACATGGTGATCTTCTTCAGGTAGACGCCCTTGGCGGAAGAAGGCTTGAGGCGCATGAGCTCGTCGATGAGCGCACCGTAGTTCTCAGCCAGCTTCTCAGCGTCGAAGGACGCCTTGCCGATCAGAGCGTGCAGGTTAGCAGCCTTGTCGACGCGGAAGGAGATCTTGCCGCCCTTGACCTCTTCGATTGCCTTAGCAACGTCGGTGGTCACGGTACCGGTCTTAGGGTTTGGCATGAGGCCACGAGGACCGAGGACACGTGCAACGCGACCAACCTTGGCCATCTGGTCTGGGGTTGCGATAGCAACGTCGAAGTCGATGGTGCCAGCGGTGATCTGCTCGATCAGCTCGGTGGTGCCAACGATGTCAGCGCCTGCTGCCTCAGCCTCGGTAGCCTTCTCGCCTTCAGCGAAAACTGCAACGCGAACGGTCTTACCGGTGCCGTGTGGCAGGTTAACGGTGCCACGAACGAGCTGGTCAGCCTTGCGTGGGTCAACGCCCAGGCGGATTGCAACGTCGACGGAAGCGTCGAAGTTCTTGGAAGAGGTCTCCTTGACGAGCTTTGCAGCCTCGAGTGGGGAGTAGATGCGGCCGGCGTCGATAAGCTCGGCAGCAGCCTTGTAAGCCTTAGACTTGGTGCTCATTTGGTTTTTCCTTTACAAGAAAACTGTGGTGCGGGCCGAAGCGGGCCCTACCACGGTTGTTGATTAATTACTGGCCCTCGACGGTGATGCCCATGGAACGAGCAGTACCGGCAATGATGCGTGCGCCTGCCTCGACGTCGTTAGCGTTGAGGTCTTCCTTCTTGGTGGTAGCGATCTCACGGCACTGATCCCAGGTCACGGAGCCGACCTTCTGGGTGTGAGGAACGCCAGAGCCCTTCTGCAGGCCAGCAGCCTTGAGCAGCAGCTTGGCAGCAGGTGGGGTCTTCAGCTTGAAGTCGAAGGAGCGGTCTTCGTAGACGGTGATCTCAACAGGCACAACGTTGCCGCGCTGGGATTCAGTCGCTGCGTTGTAAGCCTTGCAGAATTCCATGATGTTAACGCCGTGTGCACCGAGTGCTGGGCCAACTGGAGGAGCTGGGTTTGCAGCGCCTGCCTGGATCTGCAGCTTAATGAGGCCAGTGACCTTCTTCTTAGCCATCGAATTACCTTCTTTCCGTGGTACCGCCTCCTGAGGCCTTCGATGATTGCCTCAGGAAACGTCCGGATGCCCTTATTTCTATGAGCCACCGGGGATGATTATGGGCGCGCCAGATTAGGACACGCGAGGTTCTACCCTACGCCAACGCCCGCCGTCGAACCAAATCGCTGGCTTTTCGACGGCGGGCGCTGAACTTACTGAATTAGGAGATCTTCTCTACCTGGTCAAACGTAAGCTCGACTGGGGTCTCGCGACCGAAGATGGACACCAGTGCCTGGAGCTTGCCGGAGTCTGCGTCGATCTCGGAGATGGTTGCAGAAACAGATGCCAGTGCGCCGGTGAGGATGGTGACTGCTTCGCCGACCTCGAAGTCGGTCTGTGCCTTCTGCTTTGCTTCGCTCATTGGCTGAGCGATGACCTTCTCGCCTTCGGCGTTGGTGGTGTCGGCTTCGCCCTCTGCAGGTGCAGTCTGTGGCATGAGGAACTTTGCAACATCGCGGTGCTTGACCGGGGTGGCGTTGCCCTCGTTGCCCACGAAGGAAGTCACGCCCGGGGTGTCGCGAACAACGGACCAGGAGCGGTCGTTGACGTCCATGCGAACGAGAACGTAACCCGGGAGCAGCTTGCGCTTGACCAGCTTGCGCTTGCCGTCGCGAATTTCGGTGACCTCTTCGATCGGAACGACGACGTCGTAGATGGAGTCCTCTACCTCAAGGGTCTGGGCACGCATGTCCAGGTTGGTCTTCACCTTGTTCTCGTAGCCGGAGTAGCACTGAATGATGTACCACTGGCCTGGGAGCTTCTTCAGCTCCTTGATGTACGCGCGCAGGCGGGTCTTGTACTCGGCAAGAGCGGCATCCTCGGCGCTGACGTCGGTATCGCCAAGAGCCTCAGCAGCCTGTGCGAGTTCAGCGTCAGTGGCCTGTTCCTTCGCCTCTGCTGCCTGTGCAGCATCAGTGAGATCAGTATCAGGAGTGAATTCGTCGCTCATTGTGTACTTTCTTTTCGAAGCCGGTTTGTTCGTAAGTCTACCCTCGAAGACCAGGGCAATAAATTATCCCGCCGTACCCTGGGGGCATTCGGCGGGATGTTTGAGATTTGATTCTAGTTACTGCACGAAGATCTTTTCAACTCCGAGGCCAGCCAGGAAGTCAACTCCTGCAACCAGGGCAGTCATGAAGATAAGGAACAGGAACACAACGATAGTGTACGTTGCCATCTGCTTTGCAGTAGGCCAGATAACTTTCTTGAGCTCAGAACCAACCTCTGGCAAGAAAGCAGCGACACCGCCACCAACCTTCTCGTCATCAGAGGTACGGGCAACCTTCTTAGCCTCAAGCTGAGCAGTAGAGGTCGTGGAAGCTCCAGTGACCTGACGCTTACCAGCAGGGCGAGCAGCTGCCGCCACGTTTTCTGGCTGTCGATCTTCAGACACCGATTGAGCTCCTTGATTAACTGATGAAGGTTTCCTTGCAGGGGCGACAGGAATCGAACCTGCAACCTACGGTTTTGGAGACCGTTGCTCTGCCAATTGAGCTACGCCCCTTCATGCACCGCTCGAAATTGAGCAGTACGGAACCACTTTAGCTACAAACTGTCTGCATTTCAAAAATTCAGACAATAACCAAGGTGACTTGCGATGAAGCATCTTGCAAAGAAGTCCCCGCACCTCACGGCACCAGGGACAATTTCGCTAGCTTCAGTAGCGATGGCGAGAATTGAACTCGCGACACAACGATTATGAGTCGTTTGCTCTACCACTGAGCTACACCGCCACGTTCATCTTCATAGCCTAAGCCAGAAAAAGAACAGAGCCCCCTGACAGAATCGAACTGTCGACCTTTTCCTTACCATGGAAACGCTCTGCCGACTGAGCTAAGGGGGCACAGCTTCTTTGTGCCTGGCAGTTTTACCTGCCCGCTCCGTTGAAGCCTTGAGTAGAATAACCGTACTTTGCTTTACTTTACAAATCAGGTGGTCAGAGCCAGTTTTTACTCTATCTGTTTCATGCCTGTTGCGATGCTCCATGTGGCCTTAGTTTGACGAGAACGTTTGGACGAGAATTCAAGGTCGTTCACTCCGCCCCCAACCACCATCCTGCAATCCTCGTCAAAACAGACTCGTCAAAACGCTCAGGAGAAAACCCAGCCCAGCTAAACACCTGCAACACACTTCAGCAGCCCCATGTTTGACGAGAACGTTTGGACGAGAATTCAAGGTCGTTCGCTCCGCCCCCAACCGCCATCCTGCAATCCTCGTCAAAACAGACTCGTCAAACACGCGAGGCAAACCCTCAAGGCAAACACGCTCGAAAGCCAGGAAGTGCAGACAAAGAAAAACCCGCCTCACTCAACAATGTGAGTGAGGCGGGCTCTCCAGGGTGCCAGATGATGGATTCGAACCAACGTAGGCAATGCCGACGGATTTACAATCCGCTCCCTTTGGCCGCTCGGGCAATCTGGCGTGCACCAAGGTGCGTTACACACTCTACTATGAACAACCTACCGGGAAGCAAATCGGCAGGTCATCCCATAGAAATTAGCCGACGCGTGCGACCGTCATTCGGGCCAGAGTGGTCAGCGCTTCAGTGGCAGGTCCGGATGGCAACTTCGCCAGTTCCGCCTCGGCCTTGGCGAGGAGCGCGTGGACGTCGTCAAGCGCGCGCTGGCGGCCCGTGGACTGGCCGAGGAGGGTGAGGATTTCGTCGAGAAGGGCGTCGTCGTCACCGATTGGGCCGGTGAGCTTGGCGCGCAGCTGGTCGCCCACTGGGCCCTCTTCCTCGAGTGCGTAGAGGACGGGGAGGGTGAAGACGCCTTCGCGAAGGTCGGTGCCTGGGTTCTTTCCGGACTGAGAGTAGTCGGAGAAGATGTCGATGATGTCATCGACGATCTGGAACACCATGCCGATGTCGTAGCCGAAGTTTCGGAGGGCGTCACGCACCTCGGGAGTGGCGCCAGCATGAAGTGCGCCAAGGTAGCCAGCAGAGGCGATGAGAACGCCGGTCTTTTCGCGGATCACGTCCATGTAGTGATCAATGGGGTTGCGCCCCTCAGGGCCCACCGTTTCGCGCATTTGGCCGGTGACCAGGTCATGGAATGTCTCGGCGAAGTGTGCGACAGTTTCCACGCCTAATTCCGCCATGATGCGGGAAACATTCGCGAGGAGGATGTCACCGGCGAGAATGGCAACCGAGTTATTCCAGCGCGCATTGGCAGAATCGACGCCACGACGCTTGTCCGCCTCGTCCATGACGTCATCGTGGTACAGCGTCGCCAGATGCGTCATCTCAACGACGGTGGCAGCCTTCACCACATCCATGCAGCCCGGCTTCGGACCATACTGCGAGGCCATCAGGGCGAACATCGGACGGAAGCGCTTGCCCCCGGCCTGTGCCAGGTGCAGCACCTTATCGGTGACAAAACTTTCACCGCGAGCAAGCTCGGCATACAGGTAGTCTTCAACCTCGGACAATCCCTGGTTGATGGCTACCTCAAGCTCAGAATCTCCGAGTGAAATCTGCGGAGATTTCCCTTCCGCCGCGGTCACCTGGGTAATAAGCTCTGCTGGCTGGTCGCCAGTGGTCGACACACCGGCCTGGCCGTTGCTCATACGTCGTTGCCCTCGAATTTCTGCATGCAACCCCTCGTGAAGGTGACAAGGGGTCAAACGGATGTAGTAGTTAGATATCTACGGTAGCTTAAACAATTCCTGCTTACACACCCCGGGTAAGTGTTTTGCAGGAATCCTTGCCACAATGGAAGCCGTGAGCACAACCATTGACACAGACGTCCTCATTGTCGGCGCGGGCCCGGCGGGATCAGCCGCCGCATTTTTTGCAGCCAAGCAGGGTTTATCTGCATTGCTTATCGACGCTGAAGAATTCCCTCGCGATAAGACCTGTGGCGATGGACTCACCCCACGCGCAACACACCAATTGGCCAAGATGGGCTTGCTCGACCACATCACCGAGCGCTACCAATCCAATGGCCTCAAACTCCACGGGTTCGGCGGCTCCGTCACCGCCCCATGGCCCGACTCCCCCTTCGGCCAAGTAGGCTCCGCCTGCCGACGCACCGAACTCGACCACCTCTTGGTCAAGCATGCGGCAGCGCAACCAGAAGTCACCACCTGGCTGGGCGCAACAGTCCACTCCCCCGTCATAACCAGCCGAATCACGGAAGTTACGGTGACCCACGAGGGCGTCGACAAGCGCGTGCGACCACGGCACGTGATTGTGGCTGATGGCGTGCGCTCCACCTTCGGCAAGCAACTCGGACGCACCTGGCACCGCGGCGAGGTATACGGCATCGCCGCCCGCTCCTACTGCACCACCCCGCTTGCCGACGAACCATGGATCCACTCCCACCTAGAGCTACGCTCCGACGGAATCGCACAACCAGGCTACGGCTGGATCTTCCCACTCGGCGACGGCACCGCCAACGTCGGCTGCGGAGCCCTCTCCACCGACAAGCGACCAGCACGCCTGAACACCAAGAAGGTACTTCGCGAATACGCCTTATCGCTGGAATCCGAGTGGTCCTTCGGCACACCAGAAAACGTCGCCTCAGCCTTGCTCCCAATGGGAGGCGCAGTCACCAACGTGGCAGGACCTAACTGGATGCTCATTGGCGACGCCGCAGCCTGCGTCAACCCTCTCAACGGCGAAGGCATCGACTACGCCCTCGAAACCGCAGAACTAGCAGCACAGCTATGCACCACGACAAAAGATTTGACCCTCGTATGGCCACACGTGCTGCGAGAACACTACGGCGAAGCATTCCTCCTGGCACGCACCCTCGCCCGCGCACTCACCTACCCACAATTCCTGCCTGTATTCGGGCCAATCGGACTGCGCGTACCTGTGCTCATGCAATCAGCAGCGCGACTCATGGGCAACCTCGTCACCGAGGAAGACAAAGACGTAGTGTCCTGGAGCTGGCGGAAAGCCGGGAAGTATCTCAGCGGGGCGCGCTCCGAAGCGCCGCTGTGGGGGAAATCTTTCCCGTAATTGGACCAGAAATTGGGCAAAACCCCAGGATGGGTAGCCCAAAGACGGGAAAGATTTCGGGCGGAAGGAAAAACATCCCCTGTTTGGACAGGTTTTGGGGCAAAACCCCAGGATGGGTAGCCCAAAGACGGGAAAGATTTCCTTATACAGGCTTGGTGGCGGAGTGCAGAGCAACAACACCAAAGGTGAGGTTCTGCCAACCAGCGCCTTCCCAACCGTTGCGGTTGATGCGGCGCGCTAGTTCTTCTTGATCTGGCCAGGCTCGGATTGAGTCGGCGAGGTATTCGTAGGCGGTGGGGTTGGAGCTCACTGCTCGTGCGATTGCTGGGAGTACGCGGAGCACGAGTGCGTAGGCCTGGGAGAATACCGGGATGATGGGCGTCGAGAATTCGGCGATGCAGAGGCGACCACCTGGTTTGGTGACGCGAGCGAGTTCGCGGATGGCGGCTTCGTGGTCGTGGATGTTGCGGAGGCCGTAGGAGACGGTGACGGCGTCGAAGGTGTTGTCCGGGAAGGGCAGCTTCATGCCGTCGCCGGCTACTTTGGGGACGTCGCGGTGTGTGCCGGCGGCGAGCATGCCGAGGGAGAAATCGCAGGCGATGCAGGTAGCGCCCGATTTTGCGAGTTCTTCGGTGGACACGGCGGTGCCGGCGGCGAGGTCAAGAACGAGTTCGCCGGGTTTGAGGGCTAGGCGTTCGCGCGTGCGGCGACGCCACTGGGCGTCGATGCCCATCGTCAAGACGGTGTTGGTGATGTCGTAGTTTTTGCCTACTTGGTCAAACATCCGAGCGACGTCGATAGGCTGCTTGTCCAGCGTTGCCTTGATTCCTTTTTTAGCCACGCCTCAAGCGTACTAGTCCACGCGGGCGCCGAGTGCCTTGGCTGCCCACAGTGGTAGCTCTGGGCGAGGACCGAAGATGGTGAGAGGGACGCGCTTGGACTCTTCGATAACGGCTGCGTAGTGCTTGAGCAGCTGCTCGCACAGGCTCTCCCACGTCTTAGTGCGCACCGTGTTGCGGGAGGCGGCAGCGTAGCGGTCGTAGCGACGCGGATCGAGGATCTGGTCAACGGCGTCAGGAAGTTCTTCGGTGAAGGTTTCCACGTCCAGAAGGTCGCCGTCCACGCCCGGGGTGATCAGGTCAATCGGGCCACCGGCGCGAGGGCCAATCGTTGGGACGCCGGAGGCGTGCGCTTCTTGGATGGCCTGGCAGAAGGTTTCAAATTCGCCGGTGTGAACAAACAGATCGAGGCTGGCGTAGGCGCGAGCAAGTTCTTCACCGCCGAGAGATCCCATGAACACGGCCGTCGGCAAGAGCTTTTCGAGGCGCTGACGCTCCGGGCCGTCACCGACGATGACCAGCTGCAGGTCGGAGCGGTGTGCGAGGGCCTCGAGCCTATCGACACCCTTCTCCGCCGCCAGTCGGCCGACGAAGCCGACGATGCGCTTGGAGCGGGTTGGGTCCCAGGCGCGGCGCAGTTCCTCGGAACGCTTCGAAGGGTGGAAACGGACGGTGTCGACGCCGCGTCCCCAGTGGTAGATCTCATTGATGCCGTGGCTCTCCAACTCGGCAATGGTGACCGAGGACGGCGCCAGGGTGCGCTGGCACATGTTGTGCAGCGTGCGGGTCCACTCCCAGCTCGCTGCTGCCAGCATGGTGAGCTTGTACTTCGTGGCGAAGCCCGCGACATCGGTCTGGTAGATCGCGATCGCTGGAATGCGCAGCTGACGCGCAGCGAGAGCGCCTGCGCCACCGAGCACAAATGGGGATGCCAGGTGGATGATGTCTGGGTCAAAAGCGCGAAGTGCCTGAGTAACCGCCGGAATTGGGACGCCGACAGGCAGGGAGTTGATCAGTGGGACCATGATGGTCGGAACACGGAAGATCTCAAAACCCAGGTATTCAGGGATTTCTTCTTCAAAGTCGCGGGCGCCCGGCGCAATAACCAGGGCCTCGTGGCCGTTCGCATGCAGGTGCTCCAGCACCCGCAGCACGGAGTTGGTCACTCCGTTGACATTTGGCAGGAATGATTCGGCAACAATTGCGACACGCATGTGAGCCATATTCTCCTTTGAAAGCCACCAACACCTTGTCGGCAGGTTAAGTCCAAGCGAATTTTTGAAAACGCTTTGGAACCCAGGCCATCCTAGACCCTACCCCCGCGCGGTAACCTCAACCACGCGCTCCAGCGCCCGTCGCCAACGGCCAAGCGCAACCAGGATCAGGGCAAACAGTGCAGAAGAGACAAAAAACACACTGGTCGCAGGCAACAGCGCGAGCTTCCAGGTACGCCCCTCCACTTTGACTAGCTCAGGGTTCTTCTTCGAGTAGTCGACCCACACTCGCTGTCCCTCACCAAGGCCACCGGGATACAGCACGCCTGTGCGTGGCGAGTGGTAGAGACCCGATTCATCCTGATAATCGACCGTCGTGCGAAAAGCCGACACCGACGTCACCCTGGCCAGCGCCCGGCCGTGATGTTCGTTGATTTCACGGTCACCAATGAGTGGCCCCACTACCAGGGCAAAGCAGCCCACCACGATGCACAGGTACAAAATGAGCACCAGCTGGGTAAGGCGACGATGGAATCTCAGCATGCGTGCCTTACCAAGCCACAGACTTCTTGATGGACTCATGCAACGAGCGCCTGCCCGAACGCACCGTCACTGCCTCAATCACGCGGAACTCGGGTGGGCCGTCGATGGCGTCGACAAGCTGCTCGATGAGTTCGGGAAGAGATTCGGCGCGAGAGTAGGCGACGCCGTAACCGGTGCAAAGGTCCTCGATCTGGGCGTCGTGTGGGGTGCCGAAGACGCGCTCGAAGCGGTCGCGGTACTCCTCGGCGCCCTGTTCGAGTGTTTCGAAGATGCCGCAGCCGTTGTCGTTGGCGACCACAATGGTGAGGTTCTCCGGGCGCGGTTCATCGGGACCAATGAGCAGGCCGCCGATGTCGTGGAGGAAGGTGACATCGCCGAGCAGCGCGACGGTGCGCGGGGCGCGGATCTCAGCTGGGTGCATAGCTTGGGTGGCAAGCGCGACGCCGACGGCCTGGCTAACGGTTCCGTCGATACCAGCGGCGCCACGGGGAGCGTAAGCACTCACACCATCAAAAGGCATGCCTACCCAGGACATATCGCGAATCGGGTTGGAGGCACCGATCACGATGGTATCGCCGGTGCCGAGGGTATCGGCCACAGCGGCCGCAGCGTGCAGGCCCGTAAATTCTTCGACTTTTTCCAGTCCTTCTCGTACTGCTTCGATGGCAAGTTCCGAGGCTGCTTCGGCGATCTTCAGCCACTGCTTCGTCGGCTCACCGCTGACCTTCACACGGGAAGCTACCCGGCGCGCCACACCAGTTGGGTCGTGATAGTCGGCCGTGCGAGTGAGCACAGTGATGTCAATGTCCTTGTCCTGGGCCAATGCCAACACTTCGCGGTGCAGGGTCGGATGCCCCACGATGACGATGTGCTTTGGCTTGGTGTCCACCACGTAGCCTTCGCCGGAAACCTGCTGCTTGCTGAACACAGACGCAGCCAGCGGGTGAATCGGGTTGTGTGGCGCCGGAGCGGTAGGTTCGGCGATCGTTGGAACGTCCTCCAGGCCTGGGACGGACCACGCCCCATCGCCTGCGATGACCAGGGTGTCTTCGCTGAGGTCAAGCTCGACCTCACCCCAGTCAGTGGCACCTTGAGCAATTTCGCGGTGCTCCGCAGGTGTCTCTTCCGGTGCGCCGACCAGCGGGTTTCGGAACGCAACGTTGACGTGCGACTGCGGGTAAGAAAGCGCGCGTCGAAGCGTCGCGGCAGCCACCTCTGGACGGGTATCAACATCAATGCCGAAGGTGGTCGCATACGGCTCAAACAGTCCAAACTGCTCAATGGTTTGGCTGGCACCGGTTCCCACGAAGTGGCGCGGGCGATCCGCGGAAAGGATCATCAGCGGAACACCGGCCAGGCGAGCTTCGATCACAGCGGGCAACGTGTTGGCAACGGCAGTACCCGAAGTCATCACCACGGCGACCGGGCGACGCTGAACACGGGCGATGCCAAGGGCGAGGAAGGCGGCGCTGCGCTCGTCGATACGCATGTGCAGGCGCAGGTCGGAGCGGGCGAGCTCCATCAAAAGCGGCGCATTTCGCGAGCCCGGGCAGGCAACAACGTCGGTCATCCCCTGAGCGCGAAGTTCGGCAACGAGGGCGGAAGCAACATCCACAGCAGTCATGGGACCCCAGTTTAGTGGGTGTGGCGTGCGAGCTCCTCATGCGTTGCTCGCAGCCTTTCGAGCCACCAGCGCGTTGTCTCTGCGTCAGCTTTGAACTCGGCGAGCCGGGCACGATCTGGCACGACCGGCGCGGCGTCCAAAAATCCGTCGTACAGTTCGCGGGGCTCCGCCACATCTTCCAAGAACAAACTGCCTGTTCCGAGTCCTGCGGGTGCGGGTGGTACGTCGATGAGGTCGTCGTCATCGTGGCTCGGCAGCGCCGCTACCGCAGCGATACCGGCATTCAGTCCCACCGCGGTATCCAGCGCACTCGAGACCGTCACATCCATACCGTGGCTGCGCAGGTGCTTGGCGACGGCCAACAGGCGCCTCACCCCACCCAGCGGAGCGGCCTTCACCACTCCCACATCCGCAGCGCGCATATCGACCACCTTGAAGGGGTCGTCGGCCTTGCGGATGGACTCATCTGCTGCGATGCGTTGGAAGATGCCCTGGCGTTGCAGGCGGGTGCGCAATTCTTTGAGTTCTTCTAGGGTGGCGCAGGGTTGTTCCAGGTAGTCGAGGGGGCCAAAGGTCTTGGCCGCTTCTTCCGCTTGGTCGATGCTCCAGCCGGTGTTGGCATCGATGCGGATTTTCGCGCCTGGCCGAGCCTGCCGGACAGCTTCGACGCGGGCTCGGTCCATCTCCAGCGTGTGGCCTTTTTCCGCTACCTTCACCTTGATGGTCATGCAGCCTGGGTAGCGTTCCAGCAGCTCGGGGACTCGCTCCGGTTCGATCGCTGGGATGGTGCCGTTGACCTCCACCTTGTCGCGCTGCAACTCAGGTGGGCCCTGGTAGGCCATCTCGATGCCACAGGCGAGCCAGTGTGAGGCCTCCGACGGGCCGTATTCCTTGAAAGGGCTGAATTCGCCCCAGCCTGCGGGACCTTCAATGAGCAGGGCTTCCCTAGTGGTGATGCCACGGAATTTCACGCGCAGGGGCAGGCTGACAACGTGAGAGCGCTCGATGAGGTCGTCCAGGCTGGGGATCATTTAGATCGCTTTCTTTAGGTATTCGGCAGTGGTGGTCTGTGCCTTCACCATATCCTTCGGGGATCCTTCGAAGACGATCTGACCGCCGTCGTGTCCGGCTGCTGGGCCGATGTCGATGATGTGGTCAGCGGCGGCCATCACGGCCAGATTGTGCTCGATGGCGATGACGGTGCGGCCGTCGTCGACGAGGGAATGCATCATCTGAATTAGAGTCTGGGTGTCAGCAAGGTGGAGGCCGGAGGTTGGCTCATCCAAAACGATGATAGGCGCCTTTTCTATCATGCGAGCTGCGAGTTTGAGTCGTTGACGTTCACCACCAGACAGGGTTGTCAATGGTTGGCCAAGCTTAATGTAGGGCAGACCCACGGAAATCAGGCGCTTCAAAACCTTATTAATTTCGCCCGTTTTGAATACCTTCACAGCTTGCCCGACAGACATGTCGAGCACCTCGGAAATATCCTTGCCCTCGACCTTGTACTGCAACACTTCATCCTTGAATCGCTTGCCACCGCACTCCTCGCAGGTGGTGGACACGCCCGCGGTAAAGCTGAGGTCCACGTACACCACGCCGAGGCCCTTACAGGTTGGACAAGCGCCCTCAGAGTTCGAAGAAAACAGTGCTGGTTTTACGCCATTGTCCTTGGCGAACTTCGCGCGAACTTTGTCCAAAATGCCGGTGTAGGTAGCTGGGTTCGAGCGGCGGGAACCGCGAATAGCGGACTGGTCGACCACGAGGACGTCGTCACGCCCCTCCAGCGCGGCCGCGACCAGAGAGGACTTGCCGGAACCTGCCACGCCCGTAACCGCGGTGAGGACGCCGAGCGGGAAGGTGACGGTAACGTCGCGGACGTTGTTGCGGGTGACGTGCTCGATGGTCAGCTCGCCGGTTGGGGTGCGTGGCTCTTTGAGCGCCAGTGGCGTGTGCAGGTACTGCGCAGTGGTCGAAGAGGAGCTCTTCAGTTCTTCCGGGGTGCCGGTGAACACGACGGTGCCGCCATCGCTACCACTGCCTGGACCGATGTCGATGATGTTGTCGGCGGCCAGGATGACCTCCGGCTTGTGTTCGACCACGAGGACGGTATTGCCCTTGTCGCGAATGTCGTGAAGCAGCGAATTCATGCGCGCGATGTCGTGCGGGTGCAGGCCGATGGTCGGCTCGTCAAAGACATAGGTAACGTCCGACAGCGGAGATCCCAAGTGCCGAATCATCTTCACGCGCTGCGCCTCGCCGCCGGACAGGGTGCCCGCCTCGCGATCCAGGCTGAGGTAGCCGAGGCCGATATCAACCATGGACCGCAGGATGCCGAGCAGGTTGTCGCGCGCCGGCCCAACCTCAGCCCCAAGCTTTTCGACGAAGCCCAGCAAGTCACTCACCTGCATGGAAGCCAACTCGCCGATGGTTTTCCCATTGACGGTTGCCGTACGGGCCGCTTCCTTCAGGCGGGTGCCCTGGCAATCGGGACAGGTAGAGGTGGTGGCAATCTCGGCCACGAAGTTCACGATCTGCTTCGCCTTTGGTGGCTCGGCGCGATCAATCCAGAGGCGACGCACGCGGGTGATCAGGCCCTCGTAGGAGGTGTTTTTGCCGTTGACCTTGATCTTTTGGGGCTCCGCGTACATGAGCATGTCGCGGTCATCCTTACTGAAGCACTTAATCGGTTTGTCCAGGTCAAACAGGCCCGTTTCGCCGTAGGTCTTCCAGTACCACTCCCCCACGTTGTGGCCGGGTGCCATGATGGCGCCGTCGTTCAACGATTTCGACTCGTCAATGATCTTGGATTCATCGAGCGTTGCTGCTTGGCCGGAGCCCTCACAGGTCGGGCACCAGCCGTCGGGAAGGTTGAATGAAAAGGCGCTGGAGGTGCCCACATGCGGTTCGGACATGCGGGAAAACAGCAGGCGCAAAATGGCGTGCGCATCCGTCGCGGTACCTACAGTAGAGCGGGAATTCGCTCCCATGCGCTCTTGGTCGATGATGATCGCGGGGCTTAAGTTCTCTAGCGATTCCACCTCGGGGCGAGGAAGAGTTGGCATGAACCCCTGAATGAAGGTGGAGTAGGTTTCATCGATTAACCTGCGGGATTCCGCGGCGACAGTGCCGAAGACGAGGCTCGACTTGCCGGAACCGGAGACGCCAGTGAAGACATTGAGGCGTCGTTTCGGAATGTCCACATCGACATCATTGAGATTGTTGACGCGAGCGCCACGAACTTTGATAATGTCGTGGGCATCAGCAGGGTTTATTGTCATGTCATTAAGTCTAAGCAGGACCCTCAAGTGATGCTTTACACCCCCGATAATCGGGCTTCATACCCCCTCGGTTCAACATTCCTCAGCTTCTTGTCGATTTTCATCACCAACACCGCGGGAAAAGAAATCACACTGAAGCAATTCCTAAGGTGCAGCTCTGATAGGCGTTATCAACAAGTCATAATAGAGACGAGCATCACAGCGACGCCGCACGGGGGAAGCGGGAGTGCTCCGACAAGAAACCGTCGCAGATCGCATGCGCCAGCAGGCCATTTAAGGGGGACTCGGGGGAGAACCAGCTGGACATGCTTTTCTCATGCACGCCGCGGAAGCCATCGGGGGATCAGGCTTCCGCGGCGAGAGGCCGGGGGACACCTAAAGTAGAGGCATGACTAATCCTTTTAAGCCAGAACTATGGAAGCCCGTCGAGGGCTTCGAAGACCTCACCGACATCACCTACCACCGCCTCATTGGCGACACGCGTGCCGACGGTATCGTCCGCATCGCCTTTGACCGCCCTGAGGTGCGCAACGCGTTCCGCCCACACACCGTGGATGAGCTGTACCGCGCTCTCGACCACGCCCGCCGCACCCCAGATGTGGGAACGGTGCTGCTCACCGGCAATGGCCCATCGGAAAAGGACGGCGGCTGGGCGTTTTGTTCCGGCGGCGATCAACGAATTCGCGGACGTTCCGGCTACCGCTACGCCTCCGGTGAAACCGCTGACACGGTAGATGAGATGCGCACCAAGGCTGAAGGCGGACGCCTGCATATCCTCGAGGTGCAGCGCCTGATTCGCACGATGCCGAAGGTCGTTATCGCTGTTGTTAATGGCTGGGCGGCCGGCGGCGGCCACTCCCTGCACGTGGTCTGCGACATGACGATTGCTTCCCGCGAGTACGCCAAGTTCAAACAGACCGACGCTGATGTCGGATCCTTCGATGCCGGCTACGGCTCGGCTTACCTGGCCAAGATGGTGGGCCAGAAGTTCGCCCGCGAGATCTTCTTCCTCGGCCGCACCTACGACGCCGAAACGATGCAGCGCATGGGTGCCGTCAACATCGTCGCTGATCACGCAGACCTCGAGGACGAAGCAATCCAGCTTGGCCGAGAGATCAACGGCAAGTCCCCTACCGCGCAGCGCATGCTGAAGTTCGCCTTCAACCTGACCGACGACGGCCTCATGGGCCAGCAGGTCTTCGCGGGCGAGGCCACCCGACTTGCCTACATGACCGATGAGGCCGTGGAAGGTAAGAACAGCTTCTTGGAAAAGCGGGACCCGGACTGGTCCGAGTTCCCGTACTACTACTAGCGGGTCACCAAGTTCTTCGGCGCCTCGTCGACGGGTTCAATATCCGCGAGTTCGAGGTGCCCGTCGTCGATAAGCTCCTGCGTGACGTCACTGGTGATGGATTCCTCCAGCGTGGCGTCCTCCGCAGGGGAGGCGGCGACCACGGCCTTGAGCTTGCGCGCGTGGATCTTGGTGAACGCGACCTTAGGGTTCAGCTTGCGCATCAGCAGGCCACGGATGGTTTCACGACGCTCAATTTCGGCGTTGATGCGGGAGCGTCCGCGCAGGTAGGCAACAATAAGCACCACGATCAGCACCACGCCGACGTAGCCGAGCAGCGGGTAAAGGTAAGACACGAGAGTCTTGAAGCCGACGAAGCTGAGGACGAAACCGACGAGGCACATCGCGACGTATACCGCGCGGAAACGCGTAGGCTTTGCGACGGTCAATCGGCGCGACATCGCGTAGAACATACCGATCGCGGTGTTGTAAATCATGGCGAAGATGACGATGGCCATGATGTCGCCGAGCACAGGATTTACGCTATCGACCAGGGCGAGCGTTGGCATTGCCTGGTTTCCAACGACTGGCAGCGCCACCCAGAGAGAAACGACCAGGCCGGTCAGAAGCAGGCCGTAGATGGCGCCACCAAGCAGTCCGCCCCAACCGGCGGCGCGGGTGTCATGATGAGCACCACCGATCACGATGCACATAGATGCGGCAACGATGATGCTGAAACCGATGTAGTTGATGCTGGAAACCCACCAGTTAGGCAGCTCCGTTGCCACCTGCTCCGTGTACGGCTGCAGGGTCGACAGGTCGGCCGGTGCCTGGCGAATAGCGAAGTACATGGCCAGGACCAGGAAGAAGATGATAAATGGGGTGGCCGCGCCGATCACCTGGCTGACGCGATCGACATCAAGAAATCCGGTTGCGACCACGAGCACCAGCATGATCACCGCACCCATCCACATCGGAAGGCCGAACTGCTGCTGCAGGTTGGCGCCGGCGCCAGCGAACATCACGAAGCCGACGGCGAACAGGGTGGCCATGATGCCATAGTCGATGACTCGGGCCAGCACTGGGTAGGTCACTTTGCTGAACACAGCGTTGTGCTCATCGGCGAGGAAGTAGGAGCCGAACTTGAGCACGATCATGCCGGCGATTCCAAGCATGATTCCGGCGAACACGGCAGCCACGATGCCCCACGGGCCGAACGCGACAAAGAACTGGAGCGCTTCCTGACCCGAGGCGAAACCTGCGCCAACAACAACTCCGACGAATGCCATAGCAATGTTTATGGACTTCTTAAACACGGTTATTCCCTTATGTCTGTGCGACGCCCAGTAACGCCGCTTGCTTAAGACAAGGTTAAGCAGGTGAATGAATTAACTCATTTTCAATAGGTCACGAAAAGGTCTCACACCTGGGGTTTTACCTTGAGTTGGCCTCGGACTCAGTTTGAGTGGCACCCCTCCCCCACTGCGCTTATAGGGACATTTCGCAAACGTTATTGAATAGTGACCGCAATTGTGGGGGCCACTACACTTGAAAGCCGTGAGTAACTTAATTCTCGAGCCCCTCGTCGTACCCAGCGACAACCCCGTTCGGATCCTCGACGACCTCGAAGCCGCCATCTCCGGAACTCGCTCCCTGCTGCCCCTCCCCGACCATGATCAGGGGCGCGCGGCAACGCTTCGGTCGTCGCAAAGCGTGGGCGAGGAGTGCGAGGCCGCACTCGTCATGGCAACCTCGGGAAGCACCGGCACTCCCAAAGGCGCACTGCTTTCGCCGGCCAACCTCGTGAGCTCCGCCGACGCCACCCACCAATTCCTCGGTGGCACCGGACAATGGCACCTCGCGCTGCCGGCCCACCACATCGCCGGGATTCAAGTGCTCATCCGCTCGCTGGTCGCGGGAATCGAGCCGACGTTTCAGGACGTCAGCGCCGGCTTTTCCATCCCCGCCTTCGCCAGCGCCGCCGCCGAACTCGCCTCCACCGGAGACCGCAGCTACACCTCCCTCGTGCCCAACCAGCTGATCAAAGCGATGGACACCCTGCAAGGTATCGACGCCCTCAGGCTTTTCGACGCCATCCTGGTCGGCGGCGCACCCATTTCCCGCGACATCCTCCGGGCAGCCCGCGAAATGGGAATCAACGTGGTGACCACCTACGGGTCCTCGGAGACTTCCGGAGGCTGTGTCTACAACGGGCGCCCAATTCCCGGCGCGCGAATCCGCCTCGTGGGCGAAAGGATTCACCTCGGCGGGCCGATGATCGCCTCGGGATACCGGAATGTGCCCTCTTCGTCGGCTTTTGAAGAACCGGGGTGGTTCGCCACCTCTGACACGGGAGTCTTGGAAGACGGTGTTTTGCGAGTAACTGGGCGACTCGACAATGTCATCATCACCGGCGGGCTGAAAATCCACCCCGAAGTAGTGGAACAAGCATTGCTGGATGTGCCGGGAGTTACCGGAGCATGCGTAGTCGGAGTGCCCGATCCGCGACTTGGGCAAAAGATCGTGGCTGCTTACACAGGCTCCTTGAATCCGGGGGAAGTTATCGCAGCGTTGGACGAGCTGCCTAGATGGCAGTTGCCCCGGGAATTGCAGAGCGTAGAGGCGTTGCCACTGACGGGTCCCGGGAAAGTGGACCGAGTGAAGGTCGGGAAGATGTTTGGGTAGGTGTTTAGAGGCTTTCGGTTGGGGGGGGTTCGGCGGGCAGCCTTTTCCGCGAGGACGATAATCCCCGTTAGATAATGGGCCAGTAGCACTCTTGAAGTGGCCAATATCTAAAGGGGATTATCGCTGCCGCGGGGCCCTCAAAGAACCCCCTAGTCCTCCCGAGACGAGGCCTCCAGCAACTTGTCCAGGTCCTCCTGCGTGTAGACCTTGTTGATCTGCTCGTCATTGCCACCCATCAGGGTGTTGCCCACGACGAGGGCTCCGACCTGTGTCGATGGGATGACTGCGAAGTGGCGGGGCTGCGCGTACACCTGGCGGATTGGGTGTTCCGAGCGTAGGGCGCAGGCGTGGAGCCAGACATCATCGGCCCGTGGGGTGAGCTGCATGAAGACATCGCCCTGAGCCACCACGTAGGAAATGAAGGTTGGCGGATAAAGGACCCCGGAGACGCCAGTGGCAAAGTGCAGGTAGGAGGCCTGGCAGGTGTCGGCGGCGCTCCATTTGGCGTAGGGCAGCATGTGGCCGTCGCGAAGCTCGATGCGGTGAGCACGGTAGGCGATGACGACGTCGTTGCGCAGGTCGCCGATGAAGAGGAGGTTCTGTAGGAACCACTCTGGGTAGATCATGTCGTCATCGATGGTGGCGACGCGGGTGTTGGTGCCGTAGACCTCGCGGAATTGGCCCCAGTATTTGGTGTGGGGGCCGTAGCGACCGTCGGAGCAGCGCACTTGCAGGCCACGTTTGATGAGGCGCTTGAGGGTGTCTGGGTATTCGGAGTTGAAGTCGGGCTCGTCGAGCCACAGGATGATCGGCGCTTTGACGTAACCGCGGGCGATCGATTCGAGTGTTAGATATACCTTCGGCAGGCGCTTGCCATAGGTGGTGAGGGAGATGACCACATCGCCGTCCTGCGGAATGCGGGTGCGCGACAGGCGGTTCGCAAGCCACAGCGGGATGATGCGAAAACACGTGAGGAAGAAGCTGGCGATCTGCCCGAGGGTATAGCCGATCCACATCATCGCTTCGAACACGCTCGCTTTCTTATTTAGTGGCCAATTTCTACACACACTACCGCGACGGGCACAATGGTAGCTATGTCACAAGCAACTGTTGCCGACTGGTGGGAGGCCGCCCGCCCTCACACCTGGGCGAATGCCTTCGCACCCGTCATCGCCGGCTCCGGCGTCGCAGCCTTCCAAGGCGGATTCAGTTGGTGGCGCGCGCTGCTCGCGGCCGGTGTCGCCTGGGCGCTGATTATCGGCGTGAACTACGCCAACGACTACTCCGACGGCATCAAGGGCACCGACGATGACCGCACCGGCCCCCTGCGTCTCACCGGCTCCGGACTCGCTGCCCCCGCATCGGTCAAGCGCGCGGCATTCATCTCCTTCGGCATCGCCGGAGTCTTCGGCATCGCCCTCTCCTTAGCCTCCTACTGGTGGCTGATCCTGGTCGGCTTGCTTTGCATCCTCGCCGCCTGGTTCTACACCGGCGGTAAAAACCCGTACGGTTACCGCGGACTTGGCGAAGTCGCCGTCTTCACCTTCTTCGGCCTGGTCGCCGTCTGCGGCACAGAGCTGACTCAAACGGGCCGGATCAGCTGGGCGGGCTTTGCGACGTCCGTAGCCGTCGGATCTATTTCCGCCGCCGTCAACCTGGCCAACAATCTCCGCGACATCCCCTCCGATACTGCTTCTGGGAAGATCACCCTGGCGGTGCGCCTGGGCGATGCCGGCACCCGTCGCCTATGGCTTGTTCTCGCGTCGATGCCACTAGTGGTGACCGTGATCCTGGCGATCCTGTGCACTCCGTGGGCCCTGGTAGGACTGGCAGCCGGACTTCTTCTGGTACCGGCTTCTAAGCCGATCACTTCCGGTGCGGTCGGCCCCGCCCTCATCCCCGTGTTGGGTCTGACCGGACGAGCCATGCTGGTGTGGGCAGTGCTGACTGCAGTAAGCATCGGGGTTTAGGGAGGCTTGGCTGGGGCTCACCCGGGGGCCTGCCCGGGGGCTCACCCGGGGGCCTGCCCGGGGGCCTGCCCGGGGGCCTGCCCGGGGGCCTGCCCGGGGGAATCTGACCTCAAAGACAAATTCCTCCGGCTTTTGGAACTGTTCCCCCAGCACAAGACACAAAAACCCGGAGGAACCTACACCTAGGGCACACATTCCTCCGGGACGCCAAGGATCTGAAACCTCGCCAGGCTTCAAACCACCTCTGGGCTGTCACCACCCGGAGGAATTTAAAACGCAAGACAAATTTCCCCGGCTTTCCAACGCATTCCCCAGCACAAGACGCAAAAACCCGGAGGAACCTACACCTAGGGCACACATTCCTCCGGGAGGGACAACTGGAAAACTAACGTTCGGCTAGTTCCTGCTTGACCCATGCCTTGTGAGCCTTACGCTGCTCATCCCAGGCGGCGACTTCTTGGTTCACACGCAGGCGCAGTCCCTTGAATACGAACATCGACAGCGGGAACGCGACCAGCAGCGCCAGCAATGATGAGATGAGCAGGGGTACTGGCGCGCCGATGAGGATTGCTGCAGACTGAATGACAATGGTAAGCACGATGAAGAGGCCCAATCGTGCCAGCCCGTAGAGAGCGATGTCTCGCCATGCCCTGTTTCGCAGGGACTTATCGAGGATCGGTTCTTGATTCACATCCATGACCATACTAGAGGCCTACGAGGGAGCTAAAACCTTGGGACGACTACTTCTACTCCTGTTGATCATTGTGGCGATCGTCCTGCTCTGGAAGGCCTTTGCTCCTCAGTCTCTTGGTGGCGCCTCTCGCCCTGAACCTCCGATGATCAAGGGCCCGGATGACGACGAGGAATTCCTCTGGAAATTGGAGAAGGAACGCTTCAAAAAGCGTCGTGAAGAGGAGCGCAAAAAGGAGCAGGGCCCAGAGGCGTAGTATCGATGATATGACTGCAAGCCCATTCGCCACGGCGACAATAAATGGACCTTGGCGGCCTGTTTCGGACAACCCTGATTTCGACCACATCGTGGGAGTTTTCAAGGCGCTGGCCGATCCAACCCGTCTTCGTCTTCTCCATCTCGTTGCACAGAAGGGCTGCGAAGATGTGTGTGGGCTTGAGCTCGCTGAAGCTCTTGGGGTTTCTGCACCAACTGTCACTCACCACATGAAGAAGCTGATCGCGGTGAACCTGGTAAAGCGCGAACAGCGCGGCAAGTGGGCCTACTACTCCGTGAACGAGCGCCTGTTTACGTGTATCGAGACGCTCGCCTCGGACATCATTAAGTAATTAGCCCCGCTGCAGCACCTGCAGCAGATAATCGCCGTAGCCGGACGCCTTCAGGGCCTCCGCGCGCTGTTGCAACTGGTGGTCGTCGATAAAGCCCATGCGCCACGCCACCTCTTCCGGCGCTCCAATTTTGAGGCCTTGGCGCTGCTCGATGGTGCGGACGAAGTCGCCGGCGGCCATGAGCATATCGACGGTTCCCGTATCCAGCCATGCAGTCCCCCGCGGGAGCACCTCCACCTGCAGTTTTCCGGACTCGAGGTAGGCGTTGTTGACGTCCGTGATTTCCAATTCGCCACGAGCGCTTGGGGTGAGGCCACGGGCGATGTCGACCACGTTGTTGTCGTAGAAGTACAGGCCGGGTACCGCGTAATGCGACTTTGGGTTGGCGGGCTTTTCTTCCAAGCCAGTGGCACGTCCCTCCTCGTCGAAGGACACAACGCCATAAGCGGATGGTTCGGCCACCCAATAGGCGAAGATGGCGCCACCATCGATGTCTTGGAAGCGGCGGAGCTGAGTGCCAAGGCCTGCGCCATAGAAGATGTTGTCGCCGAGGACGAGGGCGACGGAGTCATCGCCGATGTGGTCGGCCCCCAGGATGAATGCCTCCGCGAGACCGCGGGGCGCGTCCTGCGTCTTGAACGTCAGATTGATTCCGAACTGGCTGCCGTCGCCAAGCAAGCGCTCGAATGAAGGTCGGTCCTCGGGCGTGGTGATGATCAGGATGTCCCGGATGCCCGCGAGCATGAGCGTGGACAGCGGGTAGTAGATCATCGGCTTGTCATAGACCGGGACGAGCTGCTTGGAGACGCCTAGCGTAATCGGGCGCAGCCTCGAACCCGTGCCACCTGCGAGAATGATGCCTTTCACTCGGCCCAGCCTTCGCGCAGCATCTTCTCGAACTCGGCGCAGTCCGCGAACTGTGGCAGCTGCACTTCTTCCAGGGAAGGTGCTTCCTTGTCCTTGTCGGAGAGGATGTAGTCCGCCTGTGGCCAGTCGATGCCCACCGAAAATGGGTCAATCGTGTGCTCCAGCGCCGGCTCATATTCGCTGGACACCAGGTACGCGACCGTCGCATCCTCCAGGGCCAGGAAGCCATGGGCCACGCCAATCGGCAGGTAGAGGCTCTTGCGATTCTCCGCGGTCAATTCGACTGCAAACCACTTGCCGAAGGTCGGCGACCCCTCGCGACAGTCAAACACCACGTCCAGGATGGCGCCGGACATGCAGGTAACGAACTTGGCCTGTCCAGGAGGAATGTCCGCGAAGTGCAGGCCGCGGAGCACACCCTTCTTAGAGAAAGAAATGTTCGATTGCTGCAGGTCAAACGGATAACCGATTGCTCCCTCAAACTCGGAGGCCTTGAACCATTCGTTAAACGTCCCCCGGTTGTCCGGGAAAATCTTCGGCTCGGAGAGGAACACACCTTGAACTTCAGCAACAGGCTTCAACATGCTGTCTAGTGTAGTTCGCGCTCTACTTTTGCGTAGCCTGCCTCCGACGCCGCACGCGACTCCGCCCACCACTCAGGGTTCTCGCGGTACCAGTCGATGGTTTCCCGCAGACCCTGGTCAAAGGTGCGCGACGCGCTCCAACCCAAGCTTTTCGTCGATGCTGGATCAATGGCGTATCGACGATCGTGGCCCGGGCGGTCAGTCACGTGCACGTAGTCGTCTGGGGAGCGACCGAAGGCTCGGTTCAAGTCCTCCACGACCTGCTTGTTTGAGCGCTCGCCATTGGCTCCGATCAGGTAGGTCTGGCCGATCGAGCCTTTCTTGATAATCGTCCAGACCGCGTCATTGTGGTCGTCCACGTGAATCCAGTCGCGCACATTCAAACCATCGCCGTACAGTCGTGGCTTCTCCCCGTGCAGCAGGTTAATGATCTGGCGCGGAATGAACTTCTCCGGATGCTGGCGCGGGCCGTAGTTATTGGAGCAGTTCGAGATCGTGGCTTGCACCCCGAAGGAACGCACATAGGCGCGCACCAAGTGGTCGCTGGCAGCCTTCGAGGCTGAGTAGGGGCTGCTCGGGTTGTACGGAGTTTCAGGGGTGAAGCGGGCAGGGTCGTCGAGGGCCAGGTCCCCGAAGACTTCGTCCGTTGAGATGTGGTGGAACCGGGCGTCGTTAAGGCGTGCGTACTCGAGCAGCTGAGCGGTGCCCTCGACGTTCGTCTTGATGAAGCGTAAGGGGTCGCGGAGGGAGTTGTCGTTGTGGCTCTCGGCGGCGAAGTGAACGATGAGGTCGAAGCGACCGGTCAGGGGTTCGCGGATATCCTGGCGGAGGACCTCGATGTCCGCTGGGAGGTTGGCCTCGTTGGCGGCGTAGGTGAAGCTGTCGAGCACGGTGATGTCGTGTTCGGGGTGCGTCGCGAGAGTGCGGTGCACGAAGTTAGAGCCGATGAAGCCGGCGCCGCCGGTGACCAGGATTTTCATGGTTCTAGGATATCCCGCCGGATGCTAGGCAACCTGAACTGGCTGAATTTCCTGCAGCTGATCTGCCACCTTTTCTTCGGCGAGCTCCAGCTCATACTGGCTTTGAAGGTTCAACCAAAACTGAGGTTCCACGCCAAAGAACCTCCCAAGACGAAGCGCGGTATCAGCAGTAATCGCACGCTTGCCATGAACAATTTCATTGATCCTGCGCGGAGGGACACCAATGGAAACCGCGAGCTTGTGCTGCGTAATTTCAAACTCTTTGAGGAAATCCTCCATTAACACCTCACCCGGATGAATCGGGGCGTAAAGCTTTTCAGTCATAATGCACCTCTATTCACCACCGAGTCTAAATGACGAAAGCGCACGAACAGGACGACTGCGTCCCATCCGCGCGCCAAATTTCGTGCTTAGTTCAGCCCCGCGTAGGAGTGCAGGCCGGACACCACCATATTGATGAAGAACAGGTTGAACACCATCATGCCGAAGGCGACAATGTTGATCCACGCCGCGGCGGAGTTCTTCCAGCCGGAGGTCGCACGAGCGTGCAGATACGCGGCGTAGAGCACCCAGGTGACCAAGGAGATCGTTTCCTTTGGGTCCCAGCCCCAGAAGCGTCCCCATGCGGACTCGGCCCAGATGGCGCCGAGTGCAACGCCAATACCGAAGATCGGCAGCGCCCAGACAGCGGCCTTGTAGGCAAGACCGTCAAGGGTCTTTGCGGACGGCAGCGGGCGCAGAATCGCACCCAAAATCCCATGCTCAGAGCCCTTTGGCTGGTGCATACGCAGCACGTACAGCAGCGATGCCATACCGGAAATCATGCCGACACCAGCGCCGATGGACACAGTAGAGACGTGGATCGGGAACCAGAAAGACTGCAGAGCAGGCACCACCGGCGCAGAGGCCGCGTAGAGCTTCATGCCTCCGTAGAACAGTAGGACAATGACCGGTGTGAGCACCCATGGCCACATCGCACGCAGTTCACGTCGCTGGATTACCCACGCGGCGATCGCCATGGCCACCAAAGTCACCATCGCGACATACTCATACAGGTTGCCGAACGGGAAACGCGACGCGGACATACCGCGCAACACCACCGACACCCCGTGGAAGATGATGGCCAGCCAGATCATGGACTGGGTCATGCCCGCCCACTTCTCGCCGCTATCTGCAGGCTCTGGCTTTTCGACGACCGAAGGCCCACCCGCGCCCACAAGCTCCTTCGCTGGTTCTGCGAGTACCTGAGACTGCTTGACGTAGTACACGATCGACAAGATCAGCGCGAAAACGTAAATAACAAAAGCCGTCTTGAAGCTAAGGTCCGAGTAATTCGCGAGCGTGTGATTGACCGGCATGGGGCCTTCCTGGAGACGAAATCAAACTTTCGATGGATAAAGGTACCTTAGCGGGGCATAGCCTGGGGATTCAAGTTCTGATAGGTGACCGACAGACGCAATGGGGTACCGGCGATGTAGTAGTACTACATTCAAGGGCAAAATTTTGGGCAATTCTGGGCGTTGGAAGGAGTAATACTACATCTTGAGTACGCGCCTTAATCCTCCTCCGGCTCCGGTAGCCCCAGGAGACGGCGGTGAATGCGGTCATATTCCTCGCCCCAGCCCGCACGGTCGGTACGCGCGAGGCCTGCAGTTTCGATCAGCGTTCCAGTGCCGGAAGGTGACAGGCGTACCCATACGCGGCGGCGCTTGACAAAGAGAGAACCAACCAATCCACCGAGGGAAATCAGGGTGGTGACCAGTACCCAGAACTGGGTCGGGTCGTGCGAGATCTGCAGGTTCGCGAATTCGTTGGCGCCATCGAAGGTGACAACTGTGCCGTCGTCAAGCGTGATCGACTCGCCTACCTTGAGGTTCACGCGCTCCAGTTTCTGCAGCGCGCCGGTATGCATGAGGGTTGGGTCGAGGGTGAAGATCGACTGGCCGCGACCGGAGTCGAGGCCGGCGTCGCCGCGGTAAATATCGATAGCAACGGCAGGGTCCTTCATCGCCGGGTAGGCCGACTGCAACAGCGAGCCAGTTTCGCCCGTCCACTGCGCGGTCGGTGCGAACAGGCCCTGGATGGCGATGCCCTTGGTGCGTCGTTCCTGCAGGTCCGGGTACATGCCGGCCGGTGGGTCGAAACGCATCACGCCGGAGGAGAGGAAGAACGTCGGGTCATCGGGACGGAACTGCACCATCTGGGTGCGGGTTTCGCCGTTCGGCCACTTCACCGTGAATCGTGGCGCGAAGCCGTGTCCTTGCAGGTAGATGCGATCGCCGTCGATGCGCAGAGGGTGATTGACCTTCAGGGTGTACTTGTCCCACTCAGAGTGCGGCTTCGTGATGTCATCGCCCGCAGCGTAGTCCACATTCGAGGTGAACATCTTGGCCTGCCCGTTCGGCAGGTATTCGGCGGAAAAGTCATTGACGTTCACGCAGTAGGGAGTCAGGCCGGTGCCGTCGACAAGCGTGCCGGCGCGGAAGCTGTCGAAGTTGGCGACGGCCGTGTTGCAGAACTCGCTGTTGTCCGCGCCCGCGACCACGATGACCTGGCCTTCGTAGTACAGCATCTTGCCTGCGCCAACCGTGGCGAGCACGCCGACGAGGCCGAGGTGGAAGATCAGGTTGAACAGCTCGCGGGAGTAGCCACGCTCGGCGGCGAAGGAGCGCTTGCCGTCGCGGTCTTCCTCGGCGGTGTAGGACGCCACGCGCCAGCCCTTCAGCGCAGCACGGACCTCCTCTTCCACCTGCTCAAGTGGCTTATCGACGACCCCAGCCCCATGATGTGGCAGGCGCTGAAAGTTCTTGGGAGCCTTAACCGGGTCGGCCTTCCACGCCTTGTAGTGATCCCAGGAGCGGGGCAGGATGCAGCCGATGAGGGAGACGAAAAGGAGGACGTAGATGGCGGTGAACCAGTGGGAGGAGAAGACGTCGAAGAGTTGGAGCTTGTCGTACCACTGGGCGAGCTCGCCGTTGTTCTTGATGTATTCGTCTACTTTGGACTCGTTGAGCGAGCGCTGCGGCAGGAGCGCGCCTGGGATCGCACCGAGAGCAAGCAGGAAGAGCAGCATGAGAGCGGTGCGCATGCTGGTTAGCCAGCGCCAAGCAAGTTTCAACATGTCTGTTCTCCTAGATCAGGGTCGTGCCGTAGTTGACGGTCCATTGACGAACCACGTTAATGAACAGTGCCCATTGACCAGTCAGTAGGGCCAGGCCAACGATGATGAGGGCGATGCCACCGATGATTTGGATGGTGCGGGAATGGCGTCGCAGGAAGCCAACGCCACGCATCGCCTTCGCGCTGCCGAGCGCTACCAAGAGGAAGGGCAGGCCAAGACCGAGACAGTAGCCGATAATCAGAATGACACCACGCAACGCCGTCATCCCCTCGGTACCTGCGGAAACAGAGATGATCGCCGCGAGGGTTGGGCCGAGGCATGGCGTCCACCCCAGCGCAAAGACGCCTCCGAGCAGGGGCGCGCCGATCCAGGTGCTGAGGCGTCGCGGCTGAAGCCGGGTGTCCTTGTCCAAAGCTGGGACGAGTCCCATGAACACCAGGCCCATAAGGACAGTGACCACGCCACCGATCCTCTGCAGTAGCTCTTGATTCAGCATCAGCGTGGAAATCGCGCCGAACACCGTGGCTGTGGCCAGCACAAAAATGACAGTGAAACCAGCGATGAACAGCAATGCGGCACCAGCGACGCGCCACTTTTTCGTGGCCACTACTTCCCCATCTTTCAGTTCCACATCGGAACCAACGACGCCCGCGAGGTAGGACATGTAGCCCGGAACCAGTGGGACGACGCACGGGCTGGCGAAGCTCACGAGTCCGGCAAGCGCGGCCGCGAGCACCCCGAGTAGAAGAGGGCCACTAGTGGCGATCTCTGCAAGTTGATGCCCCATTTATGCCTCGTTGGTCAGTGGCAATGCGACCTCAAGGATGTCCTTCGCGGTAACTTCGCGCAGGAAAACGGCAGCTGGGCGGTGCTGGCGATCCAGAATGATCGTGGTCGGGATGACCGATGCCGGCAGGCCACCCATGGCTGCAGCCGTCTTAAACGGCGGATCGTACAGCGATGGGTACGTCAGACCGTTGTCCTTCATGAAGTCCTTGGAAATCTGCGACTGGTAGTCCTTCACATTGACGCCGAGCACCGTGCCATGGCCGGTTTCCTGCAGCTTTTCGTGGATCTCCTGCATGTCATCCGATTCGGAACGGCACGGACCACACCACTGGCCCCACGCGTTGATCACCACGACCTGGTCTTTGTAGTCAGACAGGTTGATGGTGCCGCCCTGCAGGGATTCGCCGGAGAACTCCTTGATCGGCTTTCGTTCGTTTTCCGGGTACTTGATGTCCGTCTGACCGCCCGGCGCCACGAAGGTCCAGGTGCCGCCGGTAGCGACAGCGTCCTGACCTGCGGTGTCGTCCTTGGAGCAGCCGGCAAGGCTGAGGGCCACGAGCGTGGCAGCGATAACTCGCTTCATCAGTAGAGGTCCTGCGCTGGTTCGGAGTAGTAGATGTCGGTGATCTCGTCGTCCTTGAACACGAGGGAGGTCAGGGACGCGAGGCGGCACTGACGCATCGCTGGGTTGTGTGCCAGAGGCTTGCCCATCACGGTGCGCTGCACCATGACCACCGGCAACTCGTGGCTGACCAGCACCGCTTCGTGGCCTTCCGCTGCGACGCGGGCGCGTTCCACCGCGTCCATCATGCGGGCTGCGATGACGTCGTAGTGCTCGCCCCAGCTTGGCTCGCTTGGGTTGGCCATGAGAGGCCAGCGAACCGGGTTCCACAGCTGTGACTTCCAGGACTTCACGCGCAGGCCCTCGAATCGATTGCCAGCTTCAATGAGGCCCTTGTCGACGTCCACATCCAGGCCGAGAACACGAGACAGTGGCAGTGCCGTCTCCTGTGCTCGCTGCAGCGGAGATGCTGCGAGGTAGGTGACGTCGTGGTCCTTCAGGGTTTCGGCAACGCGCTCTGCCATTTCGTGGCCACGGTTGCTGAGGTGGTAGCCAGGCAGACGACCGTAGAGGATCTTGTCTGGGTTGTAGACCTCCCCGTGGCGCAGCAGGTGAACGATAGTGGCGGTCATGTACTTAGGCCTCTTTCTTTGCTGCTGCGGCTGCTTTTGCGGCCACTGCCAGGGCAGATTCGATCTTTTCAAAGTCGGTGTCGGTGAGCGCCGAGGAAACGAACCAGGTTTCGAACACGCTCGGGGAGGCGAACACGCCGTTATCCAGCAGGGCGTGGAAGAAGGCTGGGAAGCGGAAGGTATCGGCGTTCTTCATGTCCGCGAAGTTGTGGCCCTCGCCCTCTGCGAAGCGAACGGAGAACATGTTGGAGGCGCGCTGGATGTGGTGGACAACGCCTTCTTTATTTAGGGAATCGCCGATGAGGGCAGCGATACGATCCGCATTGCGATTCACGGTCTCGTACACCTCAGGGGTCGCGAGCTTCAGCGAGGTCATGCCCGCAGCCATCGCGACAGGGTTTCCGGAGAGGGTGCCTGCCTGGTAGACCGGGCCGTTTGGTGCGAGGTACTCCATGATGTCCTTGCGGCCACCGAACGCAGCTGCAGGCAGGCCACCGGAGATGACCTTGCCAAAGGTAGTGAGGTCGCCAGCAACTTGGTCGACGCCGTACCAACCGGAGTAGGAGGTACGGAAACCAGTCATGACCTCATCCATGATCAGCAGCGCGCCGTGCTCGTGAGCAAGTTCCTTGAGCGCAGCATTGAAACCAGGCAGTGGCGCAACGGTACCCATGTTGCCCGCGGCGGCCTCGGTAATCACGGCTGCGATCTCGCCAGGATGCGCTTCAAATGCAGCGCGGACAGCCTCAATATTGTTGTATTCCACCACGATGGTGTCGCCAGCAGCAGCGCCGGTCACGCCCGGGGAATCTGGCAGACCGAAGGTGGCAACGCCGGAACCAGCAGAAGCCAGCAGCGCGTCGACATGGCCGTGGTAGCAGCCATCAAACTTGATGATCTTCGGACGGCCCGTGAAACCGCGTGCCAGGCGCACTGCCGACATCGTGGCCTCGGTACCGGAGTTGACGAAGCGCACCTCATCTACGCTGGTTCGTTCAACAACCATCTCTGCGAGTTCAACCTCAGCGACAGTCGGCGCACCATAGGACAATCCCCTGGTCGCAGCGTCTTGAACCGCTGCGACGATCTCTGGGTGAGCGTTGCCCATGAGCATCGGGCCCCAAGAACAGAAGAGGTCAACGTATTCGTTGCCATCGACGTCGATAAGCGTGCTGCCCTTCGCCTCCTTAATGAAGCGGGCCTGGCCGCCGACGCTGCCGAACGCGCGCACCGGCGAGTTCACGCCACCCGGGGTGAGCAGGCGGGCGCGGTCAAACCACGCGGCCGATTGTGCGGTATTTGCAGAGGTAGGCACAGACATGAAGGCTCCTAAAGTTGGCGCAGCTTAAGCGTGTACCACCCTATCCAAAAGTTGTAGACGCGGGCAAACGCGCGGGCTTATCGACGGCCCTGGGCAGGCTTCTGGCTAGCCAGGAGGAATTGCATGAAACAGCCCAGCGTTGCTGCGAACCACGTGATGTTGATGATCGGGTCGCTTGGGGTCGCATTCTGCGCGATATAAACCCAGGAACCCCAGCCGATCATCACGCCGATACTGCCGATGATGAACCAGAACCGGCTGGCCTTATCCCACTTCCGCTTCAGCGCGTAGGCAATGCCGAAAAACCCGGACACGATGCCAAAAGCTCCCGCGACGAGCCAATTCGTGGTCTTGACCGAATCGCTAAAGCCGAAGAAGGCCACGCCCGCTAGGAGTTGGAGGCCGAAGGTGAGGATCAGCAGAGCTTTTTGGGACATACCTATAGGTTAGACGTTTCTCCAGTTCGTGCCCTGCTCTTTTGGGATTCGCCTAGGCTGGAGCCATGGTTGATCCTCTCGAGCGGAAGACTCGAAATTCACCGTTATCTTCAGTTCGATATTGGCGAGTCCCAGTCATCGAAATCCTTTTCATCATCATTGCGGTCTTGACTTCAATAGGTACTGGGTCAGTAATGCGTTACGAAGATGAAATCTCGATGTTTTTTCAAGTCTTTGGATTCATGATCGCACCGATCTGCCTTATCCAATCGCTACTTTTGAACAAAATTGCAATCGGCAAGTTTCGATACGATTTATTCCTATTCATTTTCGGCAGTATCGCATGGGTATCGACCAAACAATTCAATTACGAAACGGCACAAACAGGGTTCTTATTTATCCTCCCTTTTCTTGCTTCGCCAATTTCCGCTTTCTTGACCTTGCTCAGGAGATTTGGCGCACTGCGAACACTGCCCCGACGCTAAACCAACCGCCCCGCCGCAGCGCGGGCACCAGCAATAACATTCGGAATTCCTACGCCATCGGCCCAGGCTCCGGCTACTTCGACGCCTTCCACATCTGCGAGTGCCGCGCGCACCGCAGCGACGGTTTCCAGGTGGGTGTCGTTGTAGCACGGGATGCCGCCGAACCAGCGCTGGACGAAAATCTCGGACAGCCCTGCTGCACGACCGTCAAATCCGGTGATTTTCTGTAGGTCATCCAGCGCGTAGTCGACAAGGTCATCCTCGTCGGCGCGCACAAGAGCGTCGTCGCCAAAACGCCCGAAGGAGGCACGCACGAGCGCTCCCCCACGTTCGCCGAGGTGAGGCCACTTCTTGGACGCCAAGGTGAAGGCCTTGGCGTGCACGCCGGGCTCGTCGGCGGCGATCAGGATGCCGGAGTTGTCGGGCAGTCCTTCGGCGGAGTCGAACTTCATGCCCACAACCACGGACGACGCGAGCTTCACATTCCGCAGCGCAGCGGTAGCTTCCGGCGCGATTGCGCGCAACTGCGCGGCTGCTGTCGGTGCCGGGGTGGTCACCAGGACGCGATCAAAGGTGCCCTCCGCCTTCTCCAGCTGGAAACCGCCCGCCACACGCTTGATGCCGGAAATGAAGCTGTCCAGGTGAATCCGCGCACCGGACTGCTCAGCAAGCTCCTCGTACAGCTGCGCGTAGCCATCCTTGAACGCCCCGAAAACCGGCCCGGTGCTCGTGCTCTTGGCCCGCGCAGCATCAAGCTTTTCGACGGCTCCCGCCAGCGTCACTTTTTCCCCTTCGGCGACCATCTTGTCGAACACCATCGCCAGCTGCGGAATGGTTGCCCGGATGCCGAGGTCATCTGCTGCAGAGGAGTACACGCCGCCGAGGAGTGAGGACACGATGTGGTCAACAACGTCATCGCCGTAGCGCTCGCGGACGAGCTTGCCTACCGACATGTCTTTGCCCCGCTGCCAATCGATGGCTGGCTGGTCTTTTTCTGCATCGATCTTTTGGGCGGTTTCGTTTGAAATAAGTCCGTCGAGGCCGTCAGACTTCGCGGGGATTCCCATTGCACCGCCCATCGGAATCGCATGAAGCTCGCCACCACAGTAGAAGAGTGACTTGAGGCCGGATGGTGCGACAATGGCGTCCCCGAGGCCGAGCTTTTCAAAGAACTCAACAGCATCCTTGCGGAACGCCAGGAAGCCCTCGGCGCCCATATCGGTGCGACCGGATTCGAATGGCACCGTGTAGAGCTTGCCACCGATGCGCTCATCGGCTTCGAACACGTCGATTTCAGCCTGCGGATCGAGTTGGCGCAGCTCGTAGGCAGCGGTGAGACCCGCGAGGCCAGCTCCGATGATGGCGTACTTCATTGTTTCTCCTAGGAGTGGATAATGCGGACTGCTTCGGTGATGGCATCTGGGTCAGTGTTTGGCATGACGCCGTGGCCCAGGTTGAAGATGTGGCCGATGGCGTCACCATTATTAATGGCGGTCTGCGCTTCGTCCTTGATCCGGTTGATTTCCTTGGCCATAGCTTCGGTGCCTGCGAAAAGGATTGCCGGATCTAGGTTGCCTTGCAGCACCTTTGCATGCACTCGCTTGGCGGCAACATCGAGTGGCACTCGCCAATCGATACCCATCACTTCGGACCCTGCTTCGCTCATTGCGCCGAGGATTTCGCCCGTGCCCACGCCGAAGTGGATGCGCGGGATGTCCTTCACCGACTCCAGGATTTCGGTGGAGTAAGGCAAGACGAATTCACGGTAGTCACGCTCGGTGAGGTAGCCAGCCCAAGAATCGAACAGCTGCATCGCTTCAATGCCAGCATCGATCTGACCACGCAGCCAATTGATAATCGTCGGTGTCAGACGATTCATCAGGGCATGCCACACCTCAGGCTCAGCATGCATCATGGCCTTGGTCTTTTCGTGATTCTTGGAAGGACCGCCCTCGATCAGGTAGCTGGCCAAGGTAAATGGCGCGCCGGCGAAACCGATCAGGGTCTGCTGATCCGTCAGTTCTTCCTGGATGATGCGAATACCTTCCTGCACCTCTTTTACGTCGTGCTCCAAGATCGGAAGATTTTGAATGTCTGACATCGTGCGAATCGGATCGGCAAGAACAGGGCCGCGACCAGGAACAATATCGATCGGCAGACCCGCAGCCTTCAGTGGCACCACGATGTCAGAGAACAAGATCGCGCCATCAACGTCATGACGGCGCACCGGCTGCAGCGTAATCTCCGCCAGCAGCTCCGACATGAAGCAGGAATCCAGCATAGAAATTCCCTCGCGGACCTTGCGGTACTCCGGCAAGGAGCGTCCAGCTTGGCGCATGAACCAGACAGGGGTTCGGGAAGGGGTCTTGCCTGCGATGGCATCGAGAAGCGGGGCGTTCTTTGTCATGCCCTCTATTGTGCCCTACCTGGCGTATCACCGGTGAATGGGTCGCAGCCTAGGAAGTTCAGCTTTCATCGGCAAGAACTTTTGATGGCAATACTATATAGTCGGAAATTGACTAACGACAGTTAATGTCAATACGTCAACAACTAGCCCATCGGATTCCATTAGGACCAGCTCATGACAGCCGCCATAAAAAAACTCGGTGCCACGATAACCGTGCTCGCCACAATTGCTTTTAATCCTGTTCCTGCGTCAGCGCAGGAAACAGAGCTCACCACACAGGTAACCGCGCCAGAGGCGTTTGACCCGGCCACTGCAGACCCCGTCGCGCCAACCACCAACCTCGATGAATTGCGCGCCCCTGGTGAACGGGACATCTACGATGTTGACACCTCTGACTGGGACTTCAATGAGCCCGGCATGAACAAAAACAACATCGACAACCACTACTACGAACACGCCCTTCCGACCGATTTGGGTGAACCACAGCCGGAAATCATCCCAGGGAAAATGCGATCAGATCGAATCCCACTTCCCGACGGCGTCACGAAAGAACAAGCAGACAAAGCAGAAGTCCTAGAAGCCAAGCAACGCGGCATCACGAAACCAGGAGAAGAACCCCTCATCCAGCCCATGGCAGCAGAGAACTGCCGCACCTACTGGCCCAGAGAACACCAAGTCTGCGGCGCCATCCGGGAAAAATACGAATCCATGGCCATTGCATGGGCTGGCCAAAACCCCATCAACTTCCTTGGGCTTCCCCGCTCTGATGAACTTACCAATCCTGACGGAGTGGGCAAACGCACCGAATTCGACAACGGATTCATCTACTGGCACCCCGACACCGGAGCATGGTCAGTAACAACACATAACTCCATCGTCTGGGCACGCAACGGCTGGGAACAAGGACGCCTCGGCTACCCCACCTCCGATGAAATCGGCACCGGCGATAACGTCGGCCGCAAACAATCTTTCCAACGCGGACGCATCTACGGCACACTGTCCGGACACGTCTCTATCGAAGGCAAAATCCTGGAAAAATGGATCGAAACCGGAGAAGAAAAGGGCCCACTCGGATACCCAGCAACCGACGAAGAAGGCACCCCAGACGGAATAGGACGCTTCAACCGCTTCGCCCTCGGCATGATCTACTGGCACCCACAACACGGAGCACACCCAATCTTGCAACCCATTCTAAGGACCTGGTCTGAGGCCGGTTATGAAATTAGCGAATTTGGATATCCAACCAGCGATCAGCAAAAACAGGAGGATTACTTCGTTCAGTCTTTCGAAAATGGGACACTCGAAGTTCCTTGGGTGAATCTTTTGGCCAGCATCGGAAACATACCTTACCTCTTATTTCCCAGCGAAAAAGAGGCACACGACTTCTTTGATGCTTTGGAGCAAGGGCTTATTCCTCTGTCCGAATTAGGAATAAGCAGTTCAACACCGTCCACAAATTACCTAACCCAAACGGCCGGAGCCAGAACAAAAAGATACGGTCCTTGTGAGCTTCAAGTTGAAAACATTCACTTCCGAAAGAGTGGAGATTGGAACAAGGTCGGATTCAAACCGGTTACGAGGTGCGAGTATCCGATTAACTCTGTTCAACACAAGAGCACCCTCCGTTACAAATATTATCATCTGTGGAAGAAAGCGCCCGACGCAGCAGATCAAACAGCCATTGTTACGAAATACACAAGTACGAAACCCAAGCATCAGCAGCGAGGATTCACAGTTCAATACATTTCTAAGGACGTTGAACAGCAATGCGAAGGAAATGTAAAGACAAGCCTGATTGGCGTGACTGAAGGGACAATTCAAACCGCAGAAGGAGTCTTCTATGCCCGGGCGTACAGCTCACCTACTCGGCTCGAATGCGAGATTCCATAATGCACGAGATAAAAATGGATCTTCATCTGTGCTACAGGCGAAGAACTGCTTTTAAGGAAGGCCGTGCTGTCTCCGATCAGCGATTCGATGTCTTTTGCGCCGCTTTTCCCAAAGAAAGCGATGCCATAGAACTTGAACGCAAAGCTCGAAAATTCAAATACCTCATTACCTGGGAAACAATTCCATTAATTTGCCACGGTACACAACCAGATCCCGACAACAAAGTATTCATTGTCTTTCAGGGAGGAATGACTCAAGATGATTGCGAAGCCCTTGACTTTTCTGACCCAGTTGGAATCATTGCTTTTAGTTCTAAATGTGCTTGCGAGGCATACATATCTAGATCAACTGAATTTGAATGGGAAGATGTATGGGTCCTCAAAGTTCCCTGGATCAGCACCTTCGCACTCTCACCTTTCAAGTTGGAAAGACCACGTACGTTTCCAGACAACTGGAGGTTCTCAAGCTGAATGGTAACTTAAGGCGCGTCTTTCGACCGAGCTCAAAACTTCTTACTGATCGGAATGTGAAGACTCGGGCCGCCACTGACATATCCGAAACTTCAACCGATGCCGGTCAATGCCGCGCGAAGTTCGCCAAATGATTCTTATTGTTCTATTCCGATGGCGCGTACCTTATACAACTCAAGGAGCGCCAGGAATTGCCAACCTTTTTCATGGTGAGGGTGCATCACAGCCAAGCTGAGCCAAGTACCTTGCCTGCAATTCGCAGGAAAGTGCATGATTTCTGCACTTGGTCGACGGACCTTTGGGGAGGGAGAGCCCCACAAGCTCTTCTAATTGCAGATTTCCGAGGCCCATGCGCAATCCACGATCAATGCTTCATCAGATATGACGACTGAGAAAACAGAACAAGGTTCTGCAATCCTAAGTTCAAGGAACTTAGGATTGAAAATTGCCGAGGAGTGTACACATCGCAGTCAGTTGCACAGGAATGCATTGCGGAAGCCCACACCCGATTTGCAGTAGTACAGACCGGAGAGTATGTCTCAAATTGGTAGAGTCTCTAGCGCCAACGACTCGAAACTCGCCGCTATCTTCAGTTCGATATTGGCGAGTCCCGGTCATCGAAATCCTTTTCATCATCATTGCGGTCTTGACTTCAATAGGTACTGGGTCAGTAATGCGTTACGAAGATGAAATCTCGATGTTTTTTCAAGTCTTTGGATTCATGATCGCACCGATATGCCTTATCCAATCGCTACTTTTGAACAAAATTGCAATCGGCAAGTTTCGATACGATTTATTCCTATTCATTTTCGGCAGTATCGCATGGGTATCGACCAAACAATTCAATTACGAAACGGCACAAACAGGGTTCTTATTTATCCTCCCTTTTCTTGCTTCGCCAATTTCCGCTTTCTTGACCTTGCTCAGGAGATTTGGCGCACTGCGAACACTGCCCCGAGACTAAACCAACCGCCCAGCCGCAGCGCGAGCACCAGCAATAACATTCGGAATTCCGACACCGTCAGCCCAGGCACCGGCTACCTCGATGCCTTCTACATCTGCGAGTGCAGCGCGCACAGCTGCCACGGTTTCCAGGTGGGTGTCGTTGTAGCACGGGATGCCGTCGAACCAGCGCTGCACGAAAATCTCGGAAAGCCCGGCTGCACGACCATCAAATCCGGTGATTTTCTGTAGGTCATCCAGCGCGTAGTCGACAAGGTCATCCTCGTCGGCGCGGACCAGGGCATCGTCGCCAAAGCGCCCGAAGGAGGCACGCACGAGCGTTCCCCACGTTCACCGAGGTGTGGCCCCTTCTTAGAAGCCAGAGCGAAGGCCTCGGCGCACACGCCCGGCTCGTCTGGAGCAATCAGAATGCCCGAAAAGTCAGGCAGAGCTTAGACGATGTCGAGCTTCACCTTCTTGAGCTCCGGCAACACGCTTGATCTCGGAGATGAAGGGGGCCATGCGCAATCCACGACATATGCTACGCAAATCCCGACTATGGTTACAGGGTCGAAAATTGTGACAAGCTTCTTCGAGAGAATCTAAAACAGGTTTGTTCCCTGACGTATGTCCATCGTGAAACGAAACAATTTTGCCGAAACGATGCTGATGCAATGTATCAAACGGTCAAGAATTAGCAATGGCTGGTGAATCGATTTTGAAAGAACACCCACATTCGATCGACGCGAAACCGCTGGCATCAATAAAGGGGTGGCGCATTCCATTTGTGGAGTTTGCGGCCATTCTCTTTGGCGTTCTAGGTCAATTGTTTGAATACTTTGGGTTGACAAACCCTATCAGTGATTTAGCCGCCGTGTGCCTAATTCTTGGCCCAATAAGTTTAGTCAGTTCTTTTAGCCTCAATTTAATCGCTGTGAATAATTTCAAGTTTGACTTGACGCTGACTGCCTTAGGATTAGTTGCACTGGCAGTATTGGTGAGATACCGTGGCAGCCCTATCTTGGCCGGGGGTTTTATCATATTGCTTCTGTTGCCAATAGGAATCTCGGGTCTATTGACTGCATTGAGAAGATTGGGAGCTTTTCAGAGTCTTAGTCGCTCGAGCACGCCCCCAAGAAATCCGGCAACCTCACGGTAATGATCCTGATGGGTAAAAGCTAGAACCTCCTCACGCTGTTCGCGCGGGCTTCGATGATGAGGGTGATTGCGATCGTGAGGAGAGTTGCTGCCATGGGGTGCAGCAGGCCTGCGATCGCGAGGACCATGACAATGGCGTTGTAGCCCCAGGCCAGGAGAATGTTCCGGTCGACGAGGGCGGAGATTCGGCGGGCTAGGCCCATGGTTTCTGGGATCACGTTGACGTCAGTGCGCAGGAGGACGACGTCGGCTTCGCGGGCGTCAAGGCACACGTTGTTTTGCATCAAGATTCCCACGTCAGCCACGTCGAGGCATTCGCGCACTCCGAGGCCGCCTACCATTGCTACCTGTTCACCCTGGGTGTGAACGGAGCGCACTGCCAGGACTTTCTTCTTCAGGGCGATGCCTGCGAGGACGCGGCTCATGCCGAGGTTGTCAGCAAAGCGGCGGGCGACTGGGTACATGTCGCGGGTGATCATGATGGTTTCGATGCCCATGTCTTCCAGCGAACCAATCGCATCCAGCGCATCAGGCTTATTGTCTTGGCGCAAAGTGATCACGCCACGAGCCTGGCCCTTCCAGCTGACCACAATAGGGATGCCACCGGACACTGCCACATTGGACAGGCGGCTGGACAGCCCGGAGAGGTCGTGTGGTCGCACGAGGGTGGCTTCCACCTGGCGCATCTCCATCTCGCCGGAGGAGTCCTTCATTGGGATTTCGATACCACCGGTAAGACCACCATCTTCCATGACCTGCGGGTGGCCCACCTCAATCCAGTGCGGGATCTCTTCGCCGCCGGTGCCTGCGTCGCGGGCCTCGCGAGCAGCACGGACCAGGGCCTTCGAGGCTGGGTGCTCGCTTTCCATTGCGAGCGCGCCAGCAACACGCAGCACGAGTTCTGGGTTCTCGCCCTCGGCAACGGAAATGGTCTCAACGGACATGTCTCGTTCGGTGAGCGTGCCCACTCGGTTGAACACCACGGCGGTGATTTCGTCCAGCTCGCGGATGGTTTCCGCATTGCGGACGAGCACGCCGTGACGGGCAAACTGTTCGATGCCGAGCTTCATCGCCAGGTTGGTGGACAGCGCAAGTGCCACGGGGGCGACGCCGGAGAGAATCGCCAAGGCGGAGGCAACCGCGGCGTTGATGTTGGCGCCGATCAGCCACCACAGGAAGAAGTCCAACAGCGCGAGGCCGAGCGCCCACGGCACGAGCAGCGATGCAGTCTTGGTCGCCAGCTGAGCCGATCGGTTTTGCTGGTAGGACGCTTCGTCCACCCAGCGGTGGATGGCCGCGATGCGCGTTTGTGAGCCGGTCTTTTGCACGCGAATCTTCAGCGGCCCACTGAGCAGGAAGCCACCTGCGTGGACGGTGGAATTCACCTTTACTTTTTCGGTGCCACCGGCATAGTCGGAGAACATGCCGGGCCGGACCTCGGCAGCGCCACCGATGACGCGCCCGTCCACTGGAATGGTGGATCCACCTGGAACGATGATGTCGTCGCCCACGCGGATTTCCTGCAGCGGAATTTCCACGTGCACGGACTTGCCGGTCGCAGCATCCTTGCGCACAACGGTCACGGTCTTGAGTTCGCCCACGATGTTGGCGTTGTACTCGTCCATAAGGTCCGGACGCGTGCGCCTGGTGAACAAACTGCCGAGCAGCATAATGAGCGTCACGCCGCAGGCGACGTCGAGGAAGAATTCGCCCTGGGCCACGCGGTTGTAATTGTGCGCGAGCCATTGTGGCTGAAAGCGCCAATCAGGGTGCCCAGCCGTTGTGAAGACAAGCAGGAACACGGACCAGATGTACGAGGTGAGCACAGCAGCAGAGCTAGCAGCATCGAGCGCCGACATGCCCCTGCGCAAACCACCTGCCATCGCGCGGTGGAACGGCCACGCACCATAGGTGACCACGGGGGTTGCGAATGCGAGGCACACCCATTGCCAGTAGTCGAACTGCAGGTCGGTGACGTAGGACAGCACGAAGATCGGCAAGCTGCAAAGGAAGCTCACGATCAGTCGCCCACGGGTCAGCAGCTCCTTGGCGGTAAACAGCACCTCGGTGGGTTCTTGATCGGGTTGGCGGACCACATGGACGTCGTGAAGCCTGCCCGCACGCCTGGCAGCCTGGTCGACTTGTTGCTCGGCCCGGCGGCGTCGGTTGCGCTGCAGTCGCACGGCACGCACCGACAGCGATTCTTTGCGGCCTCGCACTGGAACCGGTCGTTTCTGCTGGCTGAGTCGTTCGGCGCGGCGTCGCAGCGACGCGTTGGTCAGGTTCGCCTTCACCCCGAAATCGGCGAAGATCGCGATGATGTCGTCGGGTTTGACGTCATCGGGCGCGGTGATCCAGGCGGTAGCGGACTCGTACACCACGGTCGCGCGGATGCCCGGGTTCTGGCTGAGTCGCTGCTCGATGTCCTTGACGTGCAGCGCCGACTCCAGCCCCTCGAGCTCGAGCGCGAAGGAGGTGTGTGCGGAAGCTTGTCGACGAGCAAGGCGCACATGCGCCGACTCGTTGGATTCCGGGGTACCTTCAATACCTGCCTCAACGGCGGCCTTCTTCGCCTCGGCGATGGCTTCATCGACCTGGCGGGCCGAGTTTTGCAGGTGAGTTGGGGTTTCGTCGGTGCTACTCATAGAAAAGCTCGTCGTTTCGGTAGGCGACATACCGGTTTACTGCCGGGCGGTAAATGATCAGGGCGCCGATGGTGAGCAGGAGCGGAATGATCGCGATGCCCACGCCAGCGGCCTTCACGGTGAAAGCTACGAGGTCAACGATCACCAAGAGCAAGATGATTGCTACAGTCCAACGGCGGGCGTACTTGGCGGCGCGACGCACCTGGGTCAGCAGCATGGCCAGCACGAAGCCCGCAACGATGTTGATGATGCCCACCACGCGCTGATTCGCTTCCACGGCAGCCATCAGCCGAGGATCTACGTTCGGATCGCCGGTGTAGCCAGCCGTGGCCACCACGAGGCCAAAGAAGATGGTGATGCCTGCGGTGACGATCAACCACCAGTAGCCCACGCGCAGGGCCTTCGGCTCAACGCGGGGATCTGATTCCGTCTGGGGGTGTCCAGCGCGATCGTCGTCGCCACGGTACATCGTGGGGAACATGTTTGGCATTGCAGGGATCCTTAAGGGGTCTCGGCAGGCGTTGCGCGTGCCCACTCAACGGATTCTTTCTTACCACCGAATAGGGCTGCGAGCACCGCGAGCACGGCTACCAGAAGCTGGGCGATGCCGTCGCTAAGCACCAGGGCGAGCGGGACGGTTGAGGTGAGCGCGAGCTCGAAAACGAACACGCCACGGAACGCGAAGTAGGCGGCGAAGAAGGTGAGGAAGCGCCGAGAGCCCTCAGCCTTCGGGCCACCCTTGAGGAAGGTGCGGGCCGTCCAGGCGACCACGACCATCACGGTCATGGCGATGAGTCCTGCGATGATGAGGGCGAAGCCTGCGATGGTGGTGAGCTGGGCCTCGCTGAGCATTTCCAGCTGCTGCGAGTTCATAGACTCGCGCGCAGCCTGCTTGACTTCACCGATGCCGAAGAAGCCCGTCACCACGTTGAGAATTTGGTGCAGGCACTCACCGGCGACCACGGCCAGCCACAACTTCCAGGCGAGATCAACCGCCTCTGGGCGCTTCTTTTCTTCCACTACGGGCCCTTTAGTACTGGGCGCGCAGGATCCGCGCGGCCTCGACTGCAAAATAGGTCAGAATCTGGTTCGCGCCGGCGCGCTTAAGCGAAACCAGCGCCTCCATCATGGACGCGTCGCCATCGAGCCAGCCATTCTGCGCAGCTGCCTTGATCATCGCGTACTCGCCTGAGACCTGGTACACGGCAACTGGCACCGGCGAGATCTCCGCAACAGCGCGCAGTACGTCTAGGTACGGCAGGCCAGGCTTGACCATGATGAAATCCGCGCCCTCCGCGATATCCAGCTCGACCTCAAGCAGGGACTCGCGGATGTTCGCCGGATCCTGCTGGTAGGTGCGTCGGTCGCCTTCAAGGGAGGAGCCGACGGCGTCGCGGAACGGGCCGTAGAACGCGGAGGCGTACTTGGCAGAGTAAGCCATGATGGCTACGTCCTGGTAGCCCGCCTCATCGAGCGCCTCGCGGATCGCGTCGATCTGGCCGTCCATCATGCCCGATGGGGACACAATGTGGGCACCGGCCTTCGCCTGGGCAACGGCCATCTTCTGGTAGCGCTCCAGGGTGGCGTCATTGTCCACGATGGTCGCGCCATGAGCATCCGTTGCCAGCACACCACAGTGGCCGTGGGAGGTGAATTCGTCCAGGCAGGTGTCGGCCATGACCAGGATGTCGTCGCCAAAGCGTTCGCGCACAGCCTTGATCGCGCGGTTGAGCACGCCGTCCTCGGCCCAAGCCTGGCTGCCTTCGGCGTCCTTATCGATATCCAGCGGCACGCCGAACAGGTCGATGCACTTGATGCCCACTTCCCTAGCCTCCGCCACGGCGTCCAGCAGCGACTCAAATGTGTGCTGGACAACGCCCGGCATGGACGCAATTGGGTTCGGCTCGGTGATGCCATCAGCGATGAACATCGGCAGGATCAGGTCCGCCGGGCGCAGGGAGGTCTCTGCCACGAAACTGCGCATCGCTGGGCTAGTGCGGAGCCTGCGAGGACGGCGGGTGATGGATCGTGACATTGTTTCTCCTATTCTGCAGCTTTTCGACGCGCGCGTCGCTTCTTCCGTGGTGGCGGCAACTGACCGGCGGCACGCAGTCCAGCTACGTGCTCTGCCAGTGCATCCACCAGTTCATGGATGCCCGCGACTTCTGGAACTACATCTACTCTAAGACCAAGTTCCTTCGCAGTGGCGGCAGTCATTGGGCCAATGCAGGCAATGATCGTGCGCTGGTGTGGTTTGCCAGCGATGCCTACCAGGTTGGCCACGGTGGAAGACGAGGTGAAGCACACCGCGTCGAAACCACCGGACTTGATCATGTCGCGCACCTCCGCAGAAGGCGGGGCGGCGCGCACGGTGCGGTAGGCGACGATGTCGTCTACTTCCCAGCCGAGTTGGATCAGGCCATCAACGAGGACGTCCGTGGCAATGTCAGCGCGCGGCAGCAGCACACGACCAACTGGATCGAGTTCTTCGTCGTACTCAGGGAAGACGTTCACCAGGCCCTGAGCGTTCTGCTCCGTGGACTTCGGCAGCAGCTCTGGGGTGATGCCCAGCGCACTGACGGCCTCAGCGGTCTTGTGACCGACGCAGGCGATGTGAACGCCAGCGAAGGAGCGGGCATCGAGGCCAAATTCGGTGACCTTCTCCCACAGCGCATTCACGGCGTTGACGCTGGTCAGCGCGATCCACTGGTAGCGGCCCTCCACGATGCCCTTGATGGCACGTTCCATCTGCGCCGGGTTGCGCGGTGGCTCCACGGAGATGGTTGGCACTTCTTGTGGGATCGCGCCATGGCTGGCGAGACGAGTGGACATTGGGCCGGCCTGCTCCTTGGAGCGTGGCACCAACACGCGCCAGCCGTAGAGGCTGCGGTTTTCCCACCAGGAGTACTTGGAGCGGTTGTCCACGCCCTTGCCCAGGGTCACCACGATGCGTCCCGGCAGTTCGCCGTCGATCTTGCCGAGGGTGCCAAGCGTGGTGTCGTAAGTGCGCTGCAGGCGGGTGGTGCCGTTGACGGTCACAGTAGCTGGCAGCTCAGCCGTGAGGCCTCGTGCCTTGAGCTCTGCAGAAATGGTCGGCAGATCGCCAGCTTCTGCCTGCAGCACGAGTGGCTGCGGTGCAACGGCGAGGGCGTCCCAGTCGACATCGTCCTGTGACACGTCGGTTTCCGTGTAGGTAGAGCCGAGTGCGATACCCGCGAAGGTTGGCACGGTGGCAGGCAGGGACATGCCCGGCACCACATTGAATTCCAGACCGGCAGCGGAGACTGCATTAATCTCCGCGAGAACCGCATTGCTGGACAGCGGATTGCCGGTGACCAGGCGAACTACGTTTACGCCTGTGGCAACCAGCTCGGCGAGCTGCTGCGCTACCGCGGTTGCGTCACCATTAATGACCTCAACGATGTCGGCGGCCGACGGCCCCGGAGGCTTCGGTGGGCGTCGACGAGCGCCGTTGGCCTTCGCCTCAGCGCAGATCCGCTCGTATTCTTCGTCGAAGGCCTTCTGCTTTTCTTCCGGAATGGGCAGGTCAGTGCCCACGACCCCCCGAACGCCCGCTAGGACTGCGGCGTCGACAACGGCAAGACTGGCTCCGCCCAGCACCTCGCGGGCGCGGACGGTCAGCAGGTCGGGATTGCCAGGACCGGCACCGACGAAAATGACCGTGCCGAGTTCATTGTGCTTTTCAGCCTGTGGGGCCTTGCTCATGTATGTCTTTTCTAAACTTTTAGCGTCTTTACCAAACCGGACAGTGACCCCATGCGTAACCGCGGGGTCCTCGTATGCTAGGTCAACCCTAAAGCATGGGACGAGTTTTAGGAAAACCTCTACTTAGCTCATCAGATCCGCGGCGCCCAGTTCCAGCAGGCGCTGCGCGAGCTTTTCACCGAGCGCTGCAGCTTCGGAGGTTGGACCCGTGAGTTGCTCGCGCAGTTGGCGAGAGCCATCTTCCGCGAATACACCAGCGACAAGCAGCATCTGGTCCCCGGAGGCGTTCGCATAAGCTGCGACTGGAGCGGTGCAACCGGCTTCCAACGTGCGCAGCACCTGGCGCTCGGCGGTTGCTTCCGCCATTGCAAGCGGATCGGCCAAGGTATTCAATGCCTCGACGATCTCGGCGTCGGCTGCCCGGCATTCCACGGCCAGCGCACCCTGAGCTGGGGCTGGAACCATCACGTCAATATCTAGGATCTCCGTCGCGCGATCCAGCACGTCGATACGTGCTAGGCCGGCAGCTGCAAGGATCACTGCGTCGAGTTCGCCAGAAGTGACCTTGCCCATGCGGGTATCGATATTGCCACGCAATGGCTGAATGTCCAGGTCAGGGCGTACGGCGCGCAGCTGAGAGACGCGTCGAGGAGCGGAGGTGCCCACGCGCGCGCCCTCCGGAAGTTCCTTCAGTTTCAGGCCATCGCGCGAGATCAGGCAGTCAAAAGGGTAGGAACGCTTTGGCACGACCAGGTGGAAACGCTCTTCGGGTGCGGTTGGCAGGTCCTTGAAGGAGTGCACCGCGATGTCGCATTCGCCCTTTTCCATCGCGTCGCGCAGCGCCTGGGTGAACACTCCCACGCCGATGCGCTCGACTGGGGACATGTTGACGTCGCCCGGGGTGGTGATGATGGTCAGCTCCGCAGGATAACCAGCGGCGATCAGTGCATCGCGCATGTGGCCAGCCTGAGTGGTGGCCAGCTTCGAGCCTCGGGTACCGATCTTCAGCATCATTTCTCCCCTTGCGTTTCGTTCACAGTGGTGGCGGACTTCGGAATGTCTTCCTTGGGCAGGTCTTTCGCAGCAACGTGCGCGGATCTGGTCGGTTCCAAACCGAACAATTCCTGCAGCGCGGTCTCATAGGACACGCTGCCGGAGGTCACCGCGAGCTCCTTGACCCGCACGGTTGGCTGGTGCAGGAGCTTATCGACGACCCGTCGCACCGCACGCTCAACCTCGTCGCGTTCCTCGTCCCCCATCGTCGGAGTGCGAGTTGTCAGGCGATCGAGTTCCACGGTCACGATCTCATTGGCGTGCCTTCTCAGCGCTGCGACGGCGGGAACCACATTGCGCACGCGCTGCTCGGAAATGTAGTGCTTGAGCTCGGCATCCACGATGGCACGTGCTTCTTGCTGCGCGCCATTAGTTTTGGTCTCCTTTTCCTCGTGGAGGCGTTCAATGTTGACCAGTTGGATGCCTGGGACGGCGGCGACTTCATCATCGATGTCACGAGGCATGGACAGGTCGATGAGCATCAGGGGCATGGCGGTGCGCGGAATGTGGCGGGCATCGATGGTGTAAACGTCAGCACCCGTTGCGGACACCACTAGATCCACGTGCGCAATAGCCTCCGCGCGATCATCAAAATCCACCGCGTGGGAATCGATGCCAAGGTCCCTAGAGCGCTCAGCCAATACCTCGGCGCGAGAGCGCGTGCGGTTAGCAAAGATTAGTTCAGAGATACCCAAGCGGCTCAGGTGCGAGGCAGAAAGGGAGGACATGACGCCAGCGCCCAGGACGAGGGCGCGCTTGCCGACCAGTGGCTTGTCAGATTCCGGCAGGCCCATGAGCTGGAGGGCCTTAGCCGTCGCAAAGCTGACCATGGAAGCGCCGGCGTCGTCGATGTCGGTTTCGGAGTGGACGCGCTTGCCCGTGTGGAGGGCGACCTGGGTCAGCGAGTGGAGGGCCTGTCCCACGGTGCCGATCTCCCCGGCGCGCTGGTAGGCGGTGCGGACCTGGCCGATGATCTGCTGCTCGCCGACCACCATGGAGTCAAGGCCCGAGGTGACGGTGAGCATGTGCTCGGCGGCGGCATCGGCATAGCGGACGTAGAGGTGCTCGCGGAGGGTGTCGATGTCCACGCCACTGCGCTGGTGGAGCACCTCCACGACCTCGTTGACGCCGGAGTGGAAGCTGTTGGTGACCGCGTATACCTCGACACGGTTGCACGTGGAGACGATCATCGCTTCCGACAGGGATGGCTGATCTACCAGCGCCATCGCGGTTTGATCACGAACGGCGTCGTCCATGCTTACTTGTTCCAGCACCTTCACAGGCGCGGACCGGTGGGACATACCGACAACCAGTACGCTCACGCTAGACTCTCACCGCTTTCCCATCAAACCTTTGATTGACCCCGACAGGCTCAACATTCGATCTTTCACAGTAGCCCTATTGATGACGGGAGTCCAAGTTTATCCCCCGAGTTCTGCCCTCAACTCGTCGTTGTCGACCTCCCAGCACGCGAATTCCTCCCCGTTGATCACGACGACGGGCACCCGGTCCCCATATTCCGCTGCGAGCCCCTGCTCATCGACGTCCACGACCAGCAACTTGGCCCCCGCGTCGCGCACGACCGGCTCGATCTGTTCTTTCACTCGCTTGCACGAGCCGCAGGACTCGCGAACCATGAGTTCAACCAGCATGCGCACCCCTATTCTTTATACTTTTGTTTTACGATTGAATATCGTACTTCCGACACGCTTGAAAGGGACCCCGATGGATGGTTTCGCGCTCACACCCGAGGAATTCCTCGCCAATTGGAGCGCATCCCGGGGCAACCTGCGTCGCTTCCTGGAAGATCGCGCACTACCTCCTGTTGATGAGGCAAGCCAGAAGGTGGCAGGTGAAGCAGCCGTCGCTTCCGCCGTCCGCTCGGTCTATGACATCGACCTTTCCGACTTCACCGCCGGCATGGACTCCGTCGGAGGCGCCTTCGAAGCCGCTGGCGGCCGCCTCGTGACACACCCGGATCCTGACATTCCGCAGGACACCGGCGCAGCTGCGTTCTTTGACGTTGACAACACGCTTATCCAGGGCGCTTCGATCATCATGTTCGCCATTGGCCTGTACCGCCACAAGTACTTCACCGTCCGCGACATCGCGCCCGTGGCTTGGAAGCAGATCAAGTTCCGCGTCACCGGCTCCGAAAACGCTGCCGACGTGGCGGAAGGCCGCCAGCAAGCCCTGGAATTTATCAAGGGCCGCACGGTAGAAGAACTGGTCGAGCTGTGCGAAGACATCGTAGACACCAACATGCTGGAAAAAATCTGGCCGGGCACCCGTGCGCTTGCTCAAATGCATATCGACGCCGGCCAGCAGGTCTGGCTCGTCTCCGCAACGCCCGTGCAATTGGCACAAATCCTGGCACAACGCTTCGGCTTCACCGGCGCCCTGGGCACAGTGGCCGAGGTGAAGGATGGCAGGTTCACCGGGCGCCTCGTGGGCGATATTCTGCACGGCCCCGGCAAGAAGCACGCGGTAGCGGCACTTGCCTCGCTAGAAGGCTTGGACCTGTCCCGATGCACCGCCTACTCCGATTCCATCAACGACGTACCGATGCTCTCCATGGTGGGCACGGCAGTGGCAATCAACCCGGACCGCGACCTACTCAAGGTGGCCAAGCTGCAGGGCTGGGAGATTCGCGACTACCGCTCCGTCCGCAAGGCAGTGCGCACCTTTGGCTTGCCCGCCCTCGCGACGGCCGCATTTGGCCTGTTCCGGTGGTGGAAGGGCAAGCAGTCCGTATAAGCAGCGGAAAGTGTGTCCGTAGATCCTGCATGCGTGCTTCATGTTGCGCAGGGTGTCATAGCCGTACACATCTTGCTAGATTCCGCGATTGAAACCGCACAGGTGACCCCGCACTTTCGCAGAAACTGCACCACCAGCTAGACGCACTTTTCATTGCTAAACACAGGGTTGGCCTCAGGGTTTATCTCAGAAGCCTGAGTTTAAGAACCCGAGTTTAGGGATGAAATCCCTCCAGCAGAGGGCAAATCAACCGCTTCCGCCCCCGAAACTCAGGTTCCTAAACTCGGCTAAAGACACACATCGTCCGGCCGACAACACGCCACCCGGACACACATATCTTTGCTTAACGCGAAAACGCCCCCGCTTCCCATGTTGATGGGGAGGCGGGGGCGTTTTGCCAGGAAGGCTTACTTGCCGAGCTTACGACGCTGAACGCGGGTACGGCGCAGCATCTTGCGGTGCTTCTTCTTGGACATGCGCTTGCGGCGCTTCTTGATCACGGAACCCATAGGGCTACCTCGCTTTGATAGAAGTTGTACGTACAAAACCTGCCAACGTGCAATTCGGCTTGAAACAAACTTGCCGACGACCGAGTGCACTTCGCCCGTCGAAATGCACGCCTGGTTTATTAAGCGCGCACACCGAACCGGCTCGCTGACACGAATGCGTTATATCCTACCGCCTGGCCCGCTGAGTTCAAAAATTGCCCCTGTTGACTTTTGGGCGCGCGAATCGTCCCCGTGAAGTTGCTGAATTCTGCGCAATTTCGGCAATTGCGCGGGAACGATATACAAAAGCGCTCCTCACGAATCTCGTAAGGAGCGCTTCTGACGCTGTTTTAGCCAGCGTTGTAGAAGGAAGAATCCAGGTATTCGTTAACAGCGCTCTGGTGCACACGGAAGGAGCGACCTACGCGAACGGCAGGAAGCTCGCCGGAGTGAACGAGTCGGTAAACGGTCATCTTGGAAACACGCATGATGTCCGCAACCTCAGCAACTGTCAGGAACGTGCCGTTGTCTTCATTAGCCATAATTCATCTAACCCTTCGCACACGAGACGCGCTGCAGGCTTCCCCTCCCGCAGAACTTTCACGCACGTGCTTGTGTCAGCTTACCGTGAAGCATGTGACTATTGCGACATGAGTGCTAAAAAAAATCTAACGGTTCGGAAACAAACTCATGTTTCCGAACCGTTTGCCCAGCTAGTGCGCAGAATATAAAAATTGTCACATCTTCAACAGCAATGACATTAATCAGCATCCTCATCCGCAACAGTGGTGCGCATGGTCCCCAATTCTGCGGAACGCTGCGCACACTTCTCGGTGGCGCGGAACACCATGCCTCGCATGCCGGACTGTTCGAATTCGCGGATGGCACGAATCGTGGTGCCTCCTGGCGAGCTCACGTTGGCGCGCAGCGCAGCTGGCTCCTCGCCAGTTTCCTGCATGAGCGCTCCAGAACCGACGAGCGAGCTGATAGCGAGATTCTTCGCTACTTCGCGTGGCAACCCCAGATTGATTCCGGCATCGATCATTGCCTCGACAAACAGGAAGAAGTAGGCCGGAGAGGAACCAGAAAGCGCTACTACTGCGTCCATGTGTGCTTCATCGACCACAAAAACGTCGCCAACGGCGCCGAGCAGCTCGCTAATCGCCTCAAGCTGTTCCTCCCCCACGAAACGGCCCGGGCTAACCACAGAGGTGCCTCGACGCACCAGCATTGGCGTATTAGGCATTACACGCACGATCGGGGTGCCCGCAGACACAACCTCTTCCAGCGCCTTGAGCGTGATGCCGGCCGCCATGGAAATGACGGTTGTGTCTTGGGAATTGTTGTCCAGCGTGTCGGACAGCGAAGCGAGCAGTGACAGGGTGTCCTTTGGTTTTACGCACAGGAACACGACATCGACTTCTTCGGCGCACTGTTTGACGTCGGCATAGTCGGTGACCGCGTAGGCTTCCACCAGCTCTTTGCCTCGCTCTGGGCGTCGATTAGCGACGTGGATATCCTTCGGGCTGTGACCGCCCGCGACGAGGCCCGAAATCAGAGCCTCGCCGATCTTACCGCCGCCGATTACCGCAATTTTTGTCATGCTGACCACCATACAACGGCCAGCAGGAACCTTACAGACCGACGATCAGCAGTGGCCCAAACGTTACCGCCAGGCCAGTTACCGCGGCCAGCGCCATGGACAGGCCATCACGCTCGGTGCGAAGCGCGTGCACAACACCCACGATGCCGAGCGTCATCACGCCAGCAAGCGCGCCGGTCAGCATCGGATTCACATTTGCCCACAGCTCCTTGAAGCCAAGGAAGATCGCTGCGCCGATCGCCAGACCAGCCACGACCATGAGCAGGACGCTCACGATGGAGACGCGCTCGTCATCCTCGTCCTCATCCTCGACGGCCACAGGCTTTTCGACGGCCGAAGGCTCTTCAACCACAGCCGGAATGACACCGGTGTCCTCGGCATCCTGCGAAATCGGCTGCGCTGCCTCCTTTACCGGAGGGATCTGCGCAGTGCGCTCCTCAGGGGCTTCCTTGAAAGCAACCGCTGGAGCTGGAGTTTCCTTTACAGCAGGCTTTTCTTCCACAGCAGGCTTTTCAGGCGCCTTCTGTGCTGGGAAGGAATCAGTGGTGAGGCGGATTGGATCATTGTCTTGAATGACGCTCACCGGAGGAACCGACTGCTTAGGCTCGCTCTTAACCGGCTCCGGCTTTACAGGTTCAGGCTTAGCTGGCTCTTCCTTTACTGGTTCAGGCTTTGCAGGCTCAGCCTTCGGCGCGTCGATTGGCTCGCTGGTGTGGCGAGGCTCCTCGGGCTTGGCCTGAACCTTCGGCAAGCTGCCAGTGAGCTCAGCAACGGAAATGCCACCATCTTCCAGACTGCGACGTCGACGACGCCTCGGGGCATCAGAGCGCCCCTCAGCAGCGGCGCGCGCCATCAATTCAGCAACGGTGAGCTGTTTCTCAGACATGTTCCTTATTCCAAACCTTTATCAATGCGGCGCAGGATGACGCCTTCTCTTAGAGCCCAGGGACAAATCTGGATCTGTTCCAAACCTAGTGCACGCATGGACGCTTCCGCGACCAGAGCACCCGCGACAATCTGATGCGAGCGGTCCGAACTGATGCCTTCAAGCTCAGCGCGGTCGGCAGCGGTCATGCGGGAAATGAATGCGATGAGCTGGCGCAAACCTGGTGCAGTCAGGGTGCGGGTGACGCGAGGACCTGCGGAAGACGGGGCCGCACCGGTGAGGCGTGCGAGAGTGCGGAAAGTCTTCGAGGTTGCGACCGCGAGGTCTGCGGTTCCAGCTGCGCGAATTTGGCGAGCAGGCTCGGCCAGCTCAGCGTCGATGTAGTCGCGCAGGATGTTGATCTTCTTGCGCTCAGGTGGGTCGGTATCGAACCAGTTGTGGGTCAGACGTCCGGCGCCGAGGTCGAGAGAGAACGCGACCTCTGGCTCTTCGTCTGTGCCGGTAGAAAGCTCGAGGGATCCACCACCGATGTCCAGATTGGTGATCCGCCCTGCAGACCAGCCGTACCAACGTCGTACAGCCAGGAATGTCAGGCGAGCTTCATCCGCGCCAGAGAGCACTTCCAGGCGCACACCGGTTTCCTTGGCCACGAGATCGATGACGTCCTTGCCGTTCGTTGCCGAACGGATCGCCGAGGTGGCAAACGGGATCATCTCTCCGCAGCCCAGCGTCTCAGACAGTTCAACGGCTTCGCTGACGGCCTTGACCAGCTTCTTCACACCTTTTTCGTCGATGTTGCCATCGGCGTCGAGATGCTCCACGAGCTTCATCGTGGTCTTCCAGTCGGACATTGGGGTCGGGTGGCCACCGGAGCGGGCGTCGACCGCTACCAGGTGGACCGTATTACTGCCCACGTCTAATACACCTAATCGCACCCCTCCAGATTAGACGGTCTACCCTGTCAAAGTGTGAATCCCCCAGTATTTCTTGGTTTTCCGGCCCAGTCCCCTGCCGCCGATTCGATTCGGCGTGGCGACGAGCTCCCGCCGGACTTCGACCGCGAATGGTATGAATTCACAAATCCCGAGGACCCACTCCACCAGATCGTCATCGACCTCACCTGGGTTGAATCTCACTGGCAATGCGGATTCGGCACGCCCGCCTGCAAGGGAATTTTGTCGACCAACCCGTCCGTGGGCTGCTGCAACCACGGCGCTTTCCTCACCGATGACACCGACCGTGCCCAGCTTGTCGACGCCGTGAATCGAATGCCCGCATCCTTCTGGCAACACCGCCCTGCTGACTTAGAGTCCGGAGACCTAGAGCCCTGGTTGGAATGGGACGAGCTCGACGACGAAGACGGCAACCCCGAACCAGCTCTCAAAACCGTTTTGGTTGACGGCGCCTGCATCTTCGCGAACCGCCCAGGTTGGGGATCCGGAGCGGGCTGCGCCCTGCACCAATGGGCGGTCGCAACCGGTGAAGACCTGACCGTCGTGAAGCCAGAAGTGTGTTGGCAGCTACCGCTGCGTCGCCTGGAAGCCTACGAAGATCGCGCCGATGGCGTCGAAATTTTGCGCACCACGATCACGGAATACGACCGCCGGGGCTGGGGCAACGGTGGCGAGGATTTCGATTGGTACTGCACCACCGCGCCAGGCTGCCACACCTCTGGGGTGCCGATCTGGAAGTCCTGCGCAGCCGAGCTGACTGCGCTCATCGGCGAGGCGTCCTACAAGAAACTGGCCGCCTACTGCGAGGCGCGGGCTGAGACCGGATTCAAGGGTGCTGAGCATCCCGCGACTGCGGCTGCCGCTTCGGGTGTTTCAGGTGTTTCGGGTGTTTCGGGCGTTTCGGGCGTACTCAAGAAGTAGTACTACTACCGTTCCGGGCTAAAAAACACCTATTTTCAAGCGATTTTCGTAGTAGTACTACATCGCAAGTACACAAACTCGCCACCACAGCCTGCAGGCAGAAGCAAAAATACGTGGAGCGTCGCGCAACCGCGGCTCCCAATGGTTAGAAGGGCCGTGGCATGTACCGAGGAAGTAGTACTACTACCGTTCCGGGCTAAAAACACCTATTTTCAAGCGATTTTCGTAGTAGTACTACATCGCGAGTACGCGAACCTAGCGCGAATTAAGCCTCGAACTTGTAGCCCAGGCCGCGCACGGTCACTAGGTAGCGAGGACGGGATGGTTCTTCCTCGATCTTGGAACGCAGACGCTTGACGTGCACATCCAGGGTCTTCGTGTCTCCGACGTAGTCGGCGCCCCAGACGCGGTCGATGAGCTGGCCACGGGTGAGGACACGACCGGCGTTGCGCAGCAGGTATTCCAGCAGGTCAAATTCCTTCAGCGGCATTGGGACCTGTTCGCCGGCAACAGTGACGATGTGGCGCTCAACGTCCATGCGCACGCGACCGCCTTCGAGGATTTGGTCGTCGACCTCGTCCATGTATTCCTGTTCCCCGCCACGGCGCAGGACTGCGCGGATGCGGGCGATGAGCTCGCGGGAGGAATATGGCTTGGTGACGTAGTCGTCGGCGCCGAGTTCTAAGCCAACAACCTTGTCGATCTCCGAGTCACGAGCCGTCACCATGATGATTGGAACCGTGGAGGTCGTGCGGATCTGCTTGCATACATCGGTGCCGGACATGCCTGGGAGCATCAGGTCCAGCAGGACGATGTCAAAATCGCCACGCTCAAACTCAACAAGCGCAGTCTGACCATCTGGAGCCCACGTGGTCTCAAATCCCTCTTTGCGCAGCAGGAACGCAAGTGGGTCAGCCAAAGACTCTTCGTCTTCAACAATCAAGATGCTAGTCATTTACGCTTTCGTCCTTTCGTCGCGATAGTACGCGACTATGCCGAGCAGCAGGAATTTCAGGAGCCAATTCAGGGGCCTGCTGAGCCTCAGAATCGGGATCGTGGATCGGAAGTTCCAATGTGAACGTCGACCCGGTGCCGGGCCGCGACCACAACTTAATTGTGCCACCATGGTTGTGCGCCACATGTTTGACAATAGCGAGTCCAAGGCCAGTTCCGCCCGTGCTGCGGGACCGCGCCTTATCGACGCGGAAGAATCGCTCGAATACACGTGCCTGATCTTCAGCGCTAATGCCAATGCCTCGGTCAGTAACCCGGATCAAAATAGTGCCGTCACCAGTGACTTTCTGCGACACAGTCACCGGCGTCGATTGTGGCGAATAGTTGATCGCATTGCTGATGAGGTTCGCCACAGCAGTTACTAAGAGACTATGGTCGCCGAGCACATACACGCCGGAAGGTCGCCCCGCCCCGATGCGGATGTTGGCATTGTCAGCAGCGAGCTGCGTGCGGGCAATGGCATCAGTGACGACGTCGTCGACAAGCACAGGCTCCATGTCCGGCAGAGCTTCGGCGCCCTGCAGCTTGGACAGGGAGATGAGCTCGTTGATCATGTCCGCCATGCGGTGGGCTTCTTTGTGCAGGCGGGTGCCGAAGTATTGGACGGAGTCGGGGTCGTCGTAGGACTCGAGGAGCGCCTCGGCGAGCAAAGCCATGCCACCAACGGGCGTTTTGAGCTCATGGGAGACATTAGCCACGAAGTCGCGACGCGCGGACTCCATGCGCACGTTTTCGGATTCGTCGGTGGAGTAGATGACGTTGTAGCGCAGGTCAACGAGGGTGAGGGGCTGAATGTGCGCCTGCACCGCCGTCACGCGGGAGCCGGTTCGACGCTTCGGAATGGTCAGGTCAACCGTGCGGGTTTCCTGATCTTCGAAAACCTCCTGCGTCACCGACCAGACCTGCGGGTTCACGGTTCGCTCGTGGACAATGCCCATGTCATGAGCCTTGCCATTGGAGAGGATCACGTCCCCCGAGCGATCCACCACCACAACACCAGTGGGTGAACCCTGGACCGCAAGGTGCAGCACCTGGCTGACCGTGGTGACCTGGTTAGTCGAAAGGGTGCTCGCAACCTTGGCGCGCCGGTAGCGCTTCTTCAGAAAATCGGCAGCCGGAAAAGCGAGCGCAGCCACAGCTACGCCCGCTAAAAATCCGAAGAAGACCGACATCTACAAGGGGTTACTTGCCACCCTGAGCTGCCACAGCAGCAGCGCCGGCAGCAGCAGCCTCTGGATCCAGGTAGGTGCCACCTGGGTTCAGCACCTTGCCGTTCTCATCGATCTCGTAGACCAGTGGGATACCGGTTGGGATGTTGAGGGCAGCGATGTCCTCGTCGGAGATGCCGTCGAGGTGCTTGACCAGTGCACGCAGGGAGTTGCCGTGCGCTGCGATCATGACGTTCTCGCCACGCTTAGCGCGAGGGAGGATCTCCTCCTCGAAGTAAGGTACGAAGCGCTTCACAACGTCCAACAGGCACTCGGTGTTCGGAACCTTGTCCAGGTTTGCATAACGAACGTCGCCGACCTGGGAGTACTCGGAATCCTCAGCGAGCTCTGGTGGTGGGGTGTCGTAGGAACGACGCCACGCCATGAACTGCTCCTCGCCGTACTTTTCCTTGGTCTCAGCCTTGTTCAGGCCCTGCAGAGCGCCGTAGTGACGCTCGTTCAGACGCCAGTCACGAATCACTGGGATCCAGTGACGGTCAGCCTCGTTGAGAGCGATGTTAGCGGTGCGGATCGCACGACGCAGGAGAGACGTGTAGAGAACGTCAGGGAGAATGCCCTGCTCCTTGAGCATCTGGCCACCGCGCTTAGCCTCAGCCTCGCCCTTTTCAGTCAGGTTCACGTCCACCCAGCCAGTGAACTGATTGGAAGCATTCCACTCAGACTGGCCGTGACGCAGCAAAATCAGCTTTCCAGTAGTCATAGGATCTATTTTGCCAGGGATTGGGGTGACGCGCTGAGGAATGCCCCCGGCTGGAATCCCGCCGGGACTAGGCCCCTTCAGCTTGCCTGTCGTAGCAGCCGGACGGGGATTCAGTGAGGAGATCGTTGTAGGCGCTGGTCAGACGCTCGGCCGTCACTTCCCAAGAGAATTGCGATGCGTGATCGACGGCGTCCTCGGCCATTCGAATGCGAGCTTCGTCGTCGTCAAGCATGCTCTCGAGCGCATCGGCCCAGTCGGTGGGGTCGTGACCGTCGACGAGCATGCCGGTCTCCCCCTCCGCGACCGCAATCGGCAGGCCGCCCACGCGCGCGGCAACAACCGGCGTGCCCGAGGCCTGCGCTTCCATCGCAACCAGGCCGAACGTCTCGTTGTAGCTTGGCATTGCGACGACATCAGCCGCGCGATACACGCTCACCAACTCCTCCGGCGGGCGCGGAGGCAGGAAACGAATGTAGCGACCAAGTCCCAAGGAATGCACCAGGTCAACATAGGTATTGGCCTGCGCCGCCGAACCGGACGCGCCACCGCAAATGAGCACCAGAAAATTGCGCTCCGGATCGCGACGCACCATCTCGGCCACCGCCTGAATCAAAATGTCCGGCCCCTTGAACACCTGCAAGCGCCCCACGAACGCGATCACCTTCGTGTGCAGCGGAATGCCCAGGTAGCGGCGCGAACGCTCCGTCGCACGATCGTTGCCCGGGTTGAACAGCTTCACATTCACGCCCGGCGCGACCACGGAAATCCGGTCCGGATCCGCGTCATAGTGACTGATCAGATCCTTGACTTCTTCGTGCGTGTTGACCACCAGCAAATCGGCATTATCGACGATCTGTTGCTCGCAAATCCGGCGGGCCTCCGACTCCATGGTGTCATGGTCAGCGCGATGCGCATTCTTCACAGCAGCAAGGGTGTGAGCCGTATGAACGAGGGGCACTCGCCACACATCGCGCAGCAGCCAACCCACTTGGCCAGAGAGCCAATAGTGCGAGTGGACCAGGTCGTACACCAGGTGATGGCAGCGCGCGAACACCAAAATGCCACCGGCAAACGCTGCGAGTTGGGTCGGCAGCTCTTCCTTCGCCAGTCCCTCATAGGGACCAGCCACGATGTTGATCACCCGGAGATGCTTACTGACCTGCACAATCTCGCCCTGGCTCGGACGCGTCGCGCGGGTGTATACATCAACGTCAATCCCCTGCTCGGCCAGCTCCCTCGCGGTATTGAGGACATAGACGTTCATGCCGCCCGCATCCCCGGAACCGGGCTGCTGGAGGGGCGAGGTGTGCATGGAGATCATGGCGATACGCATGAGTCCAGTGTAGTGGGCACGGATTTGGTAAGGCAGACCGTAGGAATACCCAGGTTTTGACTGTTTGCTTAACCAAATTCGGCTGATAGGTTCCTATACTGATAGGACACCCTACGGAAAGGTCTTTTCATGTCTGCCCTCGCATCCGAAGCTTGGCTCAAGTATTTCCCAGATTGGGTCGCTCACCACCTGGATTACGCAGACACCACCATCTTGGATTGCTACGACAACAACCTGGCCAAGAATCCGGATAAGACTGCGACGAATTTCTTCGGCCGGACGCAGACGTATGCGGAGTTGGATCGCCAGGTACGCCGGGCTGCAGCGGGCTTGAAGGCCTTCGGTGTGCGCCCGGGTGATCGTGTGGCGATCCTGCTGCCGAACTGCCCGCAGCACCTCATCGCGTTTTACGCCGTGATGAAGCTTGGCGCGACCGTGGTGGAGCACAATCCGTTGTACACCGCTCACGAGTTGGAACACCCGTTCCAGGATCACGGCGCACGCATCGCGATTTGTTGGGACAAATCTGCCGGCATGCTGGAAAAGCTGCGCCGAACGACGCCACTCGAGACGATCATTTCTGTGGACATGACGCAGGCGATGCCTGCCCTGCAGCGCACCGCACTGAAACTGCCAATCCCGCAGCTGCGAAAGATGCGCAGCAAGATCACCGCCGATGCCCCGAACACTGTGCCATGGGAGGCCCTGGTGGGCTCGGCAATCGGAGGCGACGGTAGTGAAATCGAGTCTCCGAAGGACGTCACTAAGGACACGACTGCGCTGATCCTCTACACCTCCGGCACCACCGGCGCTCCAAAGGGCGCGCAGCTCACGCACGGCAATTTGATGGCCAACGTCATCCAGGGCAAGGCGTGGGTGCCGAACCTTGGCGAGCAAAAGGAAGTCTTCCTGGCAGCGCTGCCGTTCTTCCATGCTTACGGCATGACCTTCCTCGTGTTGGAGGGCGTCTACGTGGGCGCGGAAATCATTTTCCTGCCTTCACCAGATATGAACCTGATCATGAAGGCGATGAAGAAGTACCGCCCGACCTGGATCCCAGGCGTACCTACCTTGTACGAAAAGATCATCGAGGCAGCGGTAGAAAACGACGTGGATATTTCTTGCGTACGGGCCTCGTTCTCCGGTGCATCCTCGCTGCCAGTCAGCACGGTGGAGAAGTGGGAGAAGCTCACCGGCGGACGCCTGGTGGAAGGCTATGGCCTGACCGAATGCTCCCCAATTGTCACCGGCAATCCGATGAATGGGAACCGTCGCCCTGGGTACATCGGCGTGCCATTCCCAGACACGTTGGTGCGCATCGCAAACCCTGACAACCTGGATGAAACCCAGCCTGACGGCGTGGAGGGCGAAGTTTTGGTCAAGGGCCCACAGGTATTCAAGGGCTACCTGAATCAGCCCGAAGCCACAGAAAAGTCCTTCCACGACGGTTGGTACCGCACCGGCGACATCGGTGTCATGGAAGAAGACGGCTTTGTGAGACTTGTCGCACGCATCAAGGAAGTCATCATCACCGGCGGCTTCAACGTCTACCCGGGCGAAGTGGAAGCGGTCCTCCTCGAACATCCTGACATCGAGAAGTGCGCCGTCGTGGGTATGCCTCGTTCCGATGGCTCGGAAACCGTCTGCGCAGCAATTACGCTGGCAGAAGGCGCAGCCATGGACCCGGATGCTCTTAAGGAATACTGCCGCGAGCAGCTCACCCGCTACAAGGTCCCTCGCGTGTTCTACCACTTCGAGGAGCTTCCGGCCGACCAGTTGGGCAAGATTCGTCGTCGAGAGGTGCAAGAGCAGCTCCTCGCCCGCCACAATCGCTAAGCGCTATACTTTCCTGCAGAAAACTGATCAGGAAAGGTAGCTCGCGTTGTCTGCATATGAATCCAAGGCATGGCTCGATCTTTACGCGGAGTGGACCCCACACAACCTCGAATACGGCGACACTACGCTGCTGGATTCCTACGAGGCAACCGTCAAGGAACACGCCGACCGCATCGCCACGAATTTCTTCGGCCGCACCCAAACCTACGCCGAACTTGACCGGACGGTGCGTCGCGCAGCCGCAGGCCTCAAGGCCTTCGGTGTTCGCCCAGGCGACCGCGTAGCCATTGCTCTGCCCAATTGCCCACAGCACGTCGCTGCGTTCTACGCCGTGCTGAAGCTTGGCGCGACCGTCGTCGAGCACAACCCGCTCTACACCGCGCACGAGCTCGAGCACCCATTCCACGACCACGGCGCCCGCATCGCCATCTGCTGGGACAAGGCGGCCTCCACCCTGGAGAAGCTGCGCGGGACGACGTCCCTGGAAACCATCGTTTCCGTCAACATGATTGAGGCAATGCCGAACGCCCAGAAGTTCGCGCTGCGCCTGCCAGTGCCTCAGCTGCGTAAGATGCGCGACAAGCTCACTGCGGAAGCGCCAAACACGGTGCCATGGGAGCTGCTGATCGGCAATGCGATTGGTGGCAGTGGTACTCAGCTGGAGAACTCCCCTGAGGTCACCAAGGACACCATCGCTCTGATTCTCTACACCTCGGGCACAACTGGCGCTCCGAAGGGCGCCCAGCTCTCCCACGGCAACCTGATGTCCAACGTGATTCAGTCGCTGGCATGGGTGCCAGGACTCGGCGATTCCAAAGAACGCTTCCTCGCTGCGCTGCCGATGTTCCACGCCTACGGCCTGACCACGAACATTCTCATCGGCATCAGCTGTGGCGCTGAGCTTATGCTGCTGCCATCGCCAGACATGCGTCTGATCATGAAGATCATGCGCAAGGACACCCCGTCCTTCCTGCCAGGCGTACCAACTCTGTACGAGAAGATCGCGGAGGCTGCAGAGGAGGCGAACGTCGATATCACCGGCGTGCGCAACTCCTTCTCGGGCGCATCAACCCTGCCAGTGGCGATCGTCGAGCGTTGGGAAAAGCTGACTGGTGGCCGCCTCGTCGAGGGTTACGGGCTCACCGAATGTTCCCCGATTCTCGTGGGCAACCCGATGGACGGTGGACGTCGCCCCGGCTACATCGGCCTGCCGTTCCCTGATGTGGAAATCCGCATCGCAAACCCAGACAACCTGGATGAAACCCAGCCAGATGGCGTCGAAGGCGAAGTCCTGGCCAAGGGACCACAGGTGTTCCAGGGCTACCTCAACCAGCCAGAAGCCACCGCAAACTCCTTCCACGACGGCTGGTACCGCACCGGTGACGTCGGAATCATGGAGGAAGACGGCTTCATCAAGCTGGTTGCCCGCATCAAGGAAGTGATCATCACCGGTGGCTTCAACGTCTACCCAGTGGAAGTTGAAGAAGTGCTGAACAGCCACCCTGACGTCGCAGGATGCGCTGTCGTCGGCATCCCACGCGCTGACGGTTCCGAAAACGTGTGCGCCGCCGTCACCCTGGTTGAGGGCGCAGCGATGGATCCAGAAGGACTCAAGGCCTACTGCCGCGAGCAGCTGACTCGCTACAAGGTGCCTCGCACGTTCTACCACTTCGAGGATCTGCCACAGGACCAGATGGGCAAGATTCGCCGTCGAGAAGTGCGAGAGCAGCTGATTCAGCGCTACGCCAAGTAGCTGCTGGGCGTTGGTTGTGCCCTCGGGAGCGTTGTGTCACTTGTCTTCCTGAATGAGCTGGGCAAACCTGCCCACATGCTTTCGGACAAATTGCTCGGTGCTCTCTTGGTTAAACCTGCCATCTTCCCCGAGCAAAGTCGGTGACTGAGGCAGAAATACCTCTGGTTGGCCGAGCATGCGCATGTCGAAGTAGGACAGCGCGAGCCGCAAGTTTTTCTGCGATGAATATCCGCCCATTCTTCCCACTGAATGGCTGATGATGGCGCACGGCTTGTTCTTCCACGCCACATCACTATTGGGCTTTGAGCCGATGTCAATCGCATTCTTCAAACATGCTGGAATGGTGCGGTTGTTTTCTGGCGTCACGAAGAGGATCCCGTCGGAATTCTTGATGGTTTCCCGAAAACTCGTGTAGCTAGTTGGCACGGAAAACTCCGTCATTTCTGGATCGTCGTAGTCGAAGTTGTACAGCGGTAGGTGCCCAATTTCAACGATGCTCCCCTCGACGTTCGGTGGCAGCATCGCGATGGCGTTCCGGGCAATTTGTCGAGCATACGAATACTTTCGCAAGCTTCCCACCAACACACTTACTTGATAGTCTTTCATTTCTCTTTCCTTTCTCATTGAGGTTAGAAATCCCAGTCCTCGTCAGATGTAAGTTCGGCTTGCCCGATCACGTAGGAGGAGCCAGAACCCGAGAAGAAATCGTGATTCTCATCGGCACCAGGGGCGAGGGCGACCAAAACCTTGGGATTTACTTCTGTTTCCGTCGCTCTAAACCGGGTCGGATAGCCCAGGTTCATGAGCGCTTTATTGGCGTTGTATCGCACAAAGTTGGCGACATCCGAATAGAGCCCGAGAGGCTCATAGAGTTCCTCGGAATACTCCAGTTCAAGGTGATACAGCCGGTCAAGGAGATCGAAGGTGAAATCCTTTATTTCGCCTGTTCGGCGTGCTCCGTGCAATTCCAGACCGCGCTGCAGTTTGTACCCTGAGTAGTAGCCATGCACCGCTTTGTCTCGCAAGATCAACCGAATCATGTCCGCCGTGTTCGTGAGTTTCCCATGCGCGGCAAAGTAAAGCGGAAGGTAGAACCCGGCATAAAGCAAGAAGGAAGACAACAGCGTCGTCGCCACTTTTCGCTTCAGCGGATCGGCTCCGAAATAGTGGACCATTACTGCGCGTACTCGTTCTTGAAGCACATCATTGTGTATCGCCCATTGATACGCATCGTCGATGTCCGCGGTACTGGTCAGGGTTGAGAAGACCGACGAATACGACCTGGCGTGAACCGATTGCATGAAGGAAATGTTTGTGTAAACAGCCTGTTCATGATCGGTAAGCCCATCGGAGATTTGGGATACTTCGCCGACTGTCGCCTGCACGGTATCGAGCATCGTAAGGCCGGTGAACACACGAATTGTTTGGGTGCGTTCAATCGCGCTGAGCCGGTTCCAATCAGCAAGATCATTGGAGAGCGGTACCTTTTCCGGCAGCCAAAAATTTGCAGTCAGCCGATTCCATACCTCGAGGTCTTTATCATCCTGGATGCGATTCCAGTTAATGGGACGCATGGGTGCATGCGGCCAGCGGCGAAATTGAGGTGGCGAAATTGAGCTCTTTCCTCGATCTTCAGACACCAATTTCTCCTTTCTAGCGTGGATTGTTTTTCCAGAACTCGTCGAGTCCTGTTTTGACTTTGCTGACGTCTTCCGAAGTGCCGAGTAATTCAAATCGATAAAGCTCCGGCACCTGACACTTGGCCGAGATAATGGGCCCTGCGATGCAGTAGTCGTCGTGGAAGTTGGTGTTTCCCGATGTGATCACACCCCGAAGAAAAGTCCGGTTGACCTGGTCATTGAGGAATGCGATTACTTGCCTTGGAACCGCTTTTCTGCGGTCCCCGCCGCCATAGGTCGGCACGATGAGGACATATGGGCGAGACACCCGGAACAATGGTTCGGTTCTGAGGTTCAGCGGTATTCGCTTCGCAGTTTTCTCAAGCTGCACCACAAAACGATGGGTATTGCCAGAGACGCTGGAAAAGTACACCAGTTCTGGCGACTCCTCTCGTGGCAGTTCGAGAATGCTGCCTTTTACGGTGCCTGACTTAATTCCCTTCACCTCCCGTTAATCTCACTGGATTTCAATAAGAACTTACACTACGGTAGTTCGTAGTTAAAAGTACGGCAAGACGTAGTTTGTTTGAGAGAAAGGTCTTTTATGCAAACCGGTGAAGGGACTTGGCTCGAATCGATCACTCTTTTCGAGCAAATAAGAGAAGGCAACTACGAGGAAGCTTTTTCCCTCCTAGATTCGTCATCCGACCCCGCCACGGCCCTCTACGGCCTCGGCCGCCTATTCCATTGCTTTTTCAACACAGTTGACGGACATGTGATTGAGGCTTTTGCAGAAACCGCACGGAAAATGCCTCCACCCTGCATTCCCCCATCGCTCACCCATGCCCCATCCATAAGTGAACTAGCGTCGTCACACATCGCATTAATTGCCGATGAAAACAGAGTCTTCCACGAACCCGAATTGGCAGTGATCAATAACCACACGCTACAACTTCCCCCATCGTCACAACTGGTAGCCGAAAGCTACAGCGGAACGGAAGTCGAGGTTATCTTTGTCGATCCATGCAATCAGGAAAGCTCCTATCGATTTCCCGGGCACCTCACGACTGAAGGAATCATTATCCTACGAGGCCAGCATTAAAGAGGTCGTACCCAAACCGAATGGGCAACCTCTGCATTGAGGACAGCCGATTCCCCACTTCCCGCGAATCGAATGCTCACACCTGGAGAAAATCTACCGGTTTCCGCTCTTTCAACAACAGTCCCTGGCTTCAATCCAATGCGCGCCACATGCTTCAACAGCTCTGGATCTTCGTCGCTAATGCGTTCAACCTTTGCCGGAGTTTCCACCCGTAGCTCGTCGAGGTTAATTGCCTTTACCTCTTCGATGCTTCCATCGGCACGCGGAATTGGATCTCCGTGCGGATCACGAATTGGAAAGCCTAGTTTCTCTTCCAATCGATTCACCAAGAAATCAGAGACAGCGTGTTCGAGAACTTCGGCTTCCACATGCACTTGGTCCCAGCTGTAACCCAATTCTTGAACGAGGTAAGACTCGATTAAGCGGTGTCTACGGACCATTTGCAGTGCAATAGCTTCGCCCACCTCGGTCAGGGAGACGGCTCCGTAGCGGGTATCTTGCACCAGCCCCAGCTCGGTCAACTTACGAACAGCATCCGAAGCCGTAGATAGTTTCACTTCTACCCGTTGCGCGAGGGCGCTCTTGGTCACCGGCTCGTTTGACCATTCTTGCAATCCCCAAATGGCCTTAACGTAATTTTGGTGACTCGTGGAAAGATCAGAAAGTTCCATGACTAGCCTTCTTACAGCTCGACGCACACCCACACGGGCTCAGGCACGAGCTGGACGCCGAATTTCTCGTCCACGCCGTCGCGGATCGTGCGCGCCAGCGCCACCAAGTCTTCGGTTGAGGCTGAGCCGCGGTTGGTCAGAGCCAGCGTGTGCTTGGTCGAAAGGGACGCCCGCGCATCGCCACCAGGGAATCCCTTTGGGAAGCCTGCCCGCTCAATGAGCCACGCCGCCGAAAGCTTCGATTCCTCCGTCCCCGCCACCGGGTAGCACGGCATGTCAGTCTCGCCCGTCACGCGTCGTACGTAGTCAGCAACGCGATTATCGACGGTCGGATTGGTGAAGAATGAGCCGGCGGACCACGTGTCGTGGTCGGCAGGATCCACCACCATGCCCTTGCCGCGACGCAGGTTGAGCACGGCTTCCCGCACCTGGGCCACAGGCTTGCGCTCCCCTGCTTCAGTTGCGCCGAGTACCCGAGCCAGCTCGCCGAAACGCAGTGGTGCAGACAGCCCGTCCGGGTTCAGCTGCAATTCAATGCCTAGAACTACCGCGCGTCCGGTGAACTTTAGATTGGAGTATCGGTAGGACAGCTCCAGCGAAGACGCCGGGCACCACTCAACGGTGCCGGTAGCGCGATCGAGCAGGCACACCTGCGTCAGCACCTGGGAGATTTCTGCTCCGTATGCACCGACGTTTTGCACGGGTACAGCCCCCGCGGAACCCGGAATGCCGGACAAGCACTCAATGCCGCCCAATCCTGCGTCCACTGCGACAGACACGACGTCATCCCAAATGGCACCCGCTTCGGCACGGATCACGCCGGTGGATGGGTTGACGGAGATGTCGTCAAACTCCAAGACGACCGCCACGAGATCTAGGTCGCCGTCGGCAACAACCAGGTTTGAGCCACCGCCCACGATGAGGAGGGGGATCGAATGGGCGTCGAGAAGCGTGACAAGCTGCGTCGCGGCCGCCTGTGACTGGCAGTGCGCGGTGAGCACCGGCCGACCGCCCAGATGCAGCGTGGTGAGGTCTGCGAGGGGCGTGTCGGACAGGGTGAGCTCGGCAATCTTGTCGATCTCAGGACGAATCTCGGCGATTTTCTGGGTCAGCAGTAGGTCATGCACACCAATAACGGTAGTCTGTATGCATGGCTAAGCGTAGCGAGAACACCGCAATCATTAATTTCCCACCGGCAAAGGTCCTCGAGGCCTACACTTCCGCCGACTACTGGGCGTACAACGTGGCGAACTTCTCCACCGAACCAGGCGAAGTCAACCAGTTCAACCAGACCGACAGTGGCGTCGAGGTTGTCCTGTACGAAATCCTCCCACAGGAGCTCATGCCAGAAGCAGCCCGCGCCATGATTTCGCAGGCTCTCAAGGTCAAGCGCACCATCACCTGGGGCCCGTTTGTCGACGGCGTAGCAAAGGGCACCTACATTGCCGACGTCAAGGGCACCCCAGTCGAGTTCAAGGGCGACATCACCCTCTCCGGCGAAGACACCGCCACCCTGACCTACGAGAACGTCGTCACCGTGGACATCCCATTCATGGGCCCAGCCATCGAGCCAAAGGTCGCCGAAGCACTCGTCGACTTCTTCAACAACGAGGCAGCCCTCACCGAAAAGTGGATCTCCACTCAGGGCTAATTTCCAGCTTTAACCATGGCCGATCACGCACACAATCTGCGGTTTTCCGCATCGCGTGGTCGGCCTCTTGGCGTTATCACCCGTGGCACCACCGGCATCAACCGCCTGCGTCGCTGCGACCGCTGGCTCAGATACAACCCACTAGTTACCTCAGCGCTGTCCGGCTCCTCACCTTTGGCACTGGATGTTGGCTACGGCGCCTCCCACACCACCACGGTCGAATGGGCGGGCTGGCTACGCCGAGTGAACCCATCCGTGCAGGTCAAAGGCCTCGAAATCAACCCCGAGCGCGTCCTACCACCACGCGACGGCGTCACCTTTGAACTCGGCGGCTTCGAACTCGCCGGATACACCCCGCAACTCGTCCGCGCCTTCAACGTGCTGCGCCAATACGACGTCGCCCAAGTCGACGACGCCTGGGCCCTCGTCTGCTCCGGCCTCGCCCCCGGCGGACTATTCGTCGAAGGCACCTGCGACGAACTCGGCCGCCGCTCCACCTGGGTGCTTCTCGACGCCAAAGGTCCCCTCTCCCTCACCCTAGCGTGGGACCCCTTCGACGTCTCCAAACCCAGCGACCTCGCCGAACGACTCCCCAAGAAACTCATCCACCTCAACCACCCCGGCACCCCAGTACACGACTTCCTGACCGCCCTAGACGACGCCTGGGAACGCGCAGCCGGCTACGCCACCTTCGGACCACGCGTCCGCTGGCGCGAAACCCGCGCACTCCTTGACCTACCCATGGAACCCATCCGGCGACGCATCAGGGACAACGTAATCACCGTTCCCTGGGATCTAGTCAGTTGAAATCTTTCCCGTATTCGGGCCTGGCGTCCTGGGGAAATAGGTTTCAGGCGGGATTTCTGGGGGAAGGATTTCGGCAAGAGGGAAATCTTTCCCGTATTTGAACCGGCAGTCCTGGGGAAACGCTAGAAAAGCGTCCTTTAGACGGGAAGGATTTCCCCCGCCCCAAAAAACATCCCCTATTTGTGCCTGGCGTCCTGGGAAAACACCAGAAAAGCATCCCTTAGACGGGAAAGATTTCCTGGCGAACTGGGGCGGCTTTTGCCACACTGGTTTAGCGTGACTACAAAAATTTGGAAAGTTCTCGTCAGCCTGGCACTCGTTGTGCTGCTGCTTGTTGTTGCCGCGGAGTTCGGTGTTCGCTGGATGATCAGTGATCAGATGAAGAATGATTTCGCTGCGACGGGGCAGGCCAGTGAGGAGCCGAAGATTTCTTTCGGTCCTACCCCTGTGCTGTTGTCTCAGATTACGGGCACTATTCCGCATGTTGTGTTGGATACGCCTTCCACGGTGAGCATCGCTGATGGCCCGAATGGGGCGCCGCGAGTGGCGGGGGCTCCTGCGACAAAGGTTGATATCAAGGATTTGAATATCAAGGATCAGAACAATCCTGTTGCGGGCCATTTGGACGTCAATACTGAGTTGCCGGAGGATTTCTTGCTGGCTCAGGCGCAGGCGTCGATGGCGGGTAACAAGGTGAAAAGTGGTGATTTGGCTACGAACTTGATTCAGGGCTTGGTGAAGATCACGAAGGTAGATACCGTCGCAGCGGACCAGTCTTTGAAGGTGGAGTTCACGGACGGTGCTGCCACTCTGACGCTGCGTCCGAAGGTGGAGAATGGCACGCTGAAGTTCGCTGCGGAGGACGCCAGCTTGCTTGGTATGAATCTCCCCGGCGAGGTTTCCGATGTGCTGACAAAGAGCCTGGAGCGCCAGTCCACGGAGCTTTCTGGTCTGCTGAAGGTTCAGGGCATGGATGTGCAGGATGACAAGATTCTGCTTCACCTAGCAGGCGACAATGTCCCTCTTAATGATCTTCAGGGCACCGGGGAGCCACAGCGTCCAACATCAGGACGTGGCTAGCGCCGGCAGCGAGCAAGTCCTCGGCCTGTGCTGCGGTACCAACTGCCTTGACAGGAAGCTTGCCGAGGTAGGGCGCGAGGGCGGTGGGCGTCGATAAGCGTGTGCCTGCTTGCACGCAGGTCGCGCCTGCCTTGGCCACCATGTCGATCGCGTCGCGCAGGTTCGGGTCCGGCTCCAAAATGACGGTGAGTTCCACGTGCTCGGTGATGGCCTCACGGACCGCGACGACCTCCGCGAGCAGTGCGTTCATATCGCCCGCGCGGACCGCACCGAGATTAGGCACGAGCGCGATCTCCACCGCCCCATTCTGGACCGCGAACCGCGCCTCGGTAGCCTTGATCAGCGGATGGTGCGTGCCGTCCGGGTAACCGCACACCGAGGACACCCGCGCCACCGTCTCCGGCACCGACGCGAGCAGGTGAGGAGCCACGCACAGCCCAGCGCCCTGCGCCTCCTCCGCGCGCTTCACGACGTCCGCTGGCGTGGCGAACTTGTCCAGAACAGCCCACTCAATCATGTTTATCTCCCCCAGTTACCAGCGGTACGTACCGTTGATGATGTCTTTTACCTGCGGGCGAACATCAAAGTAGTAGATGCCGATGGCGACCATGCCGATCCAGTTCAGCAACGGCATCTGGAAGCTCACTACTGCGGCCGAGGCGACCAAAATGCCACACCAGACCCACTTTGGTTGACGGTCAGCGGCTTCGAAAGCGTCCTCACGAGTGGTGGCCGCCTCAATGGCACCAATGATGCCTGCGACCGCGATAGCTAAGCTAAATCCAACGGTTACGTACCAGAGGATCGTCGCTGCGATAACAGGCATGGCTGTGGCCTCCTCAAAGAGTGTTTCATCAATCAAAAGCTCATAGTAACAGTCAGCCGAACAGAAGCTGCGAGAGCGTGAAAATCAGGATGCCGACAAGCGCACCCACACCCGTACCGTTCAGGCGAATGTATTGCAGATCCTTGCCCACCATGAGCTCAATCTTGTCCGAGGCCTCATCGGCATCCCAACGTTCAACAGTCTCGGAAATGATCTCCTTGATGTGCGGGGCGCCGTAATCAGCCACCGCGCGGGTGATGCGCGTTATCCACGTGTCGAATTGTTCGCGGAACTCGGAATCATCGCGAAGTTTATCGCCGATGGATTGGGTGAACAGCTCCAGCTTCCTGCGTAGCAGCGACGTGGGATCCTGAGCTGCAGCCAGCAAATTTTGGGAGGCCGAGGCCCACAGCGCAGCGGGAAGCGCCTGGACGGGCTTGGATCCCACGATTTCGCCCTTCCAATCCTCAACGCGGGCAATGAGCGCCTCGTCCTCTTGCAGGTCATGCGCGAGCTGTCCGATGAACCGCCTAATCCCCTGCCGTGCTTCATGCTCGGGGTTCGCAGCAACTGCGGAAGTCCACGCGACGAGCTCGCGGTAGACCTTGTCACCAACCAGGTCCTGGACAAATCGCGGCGCCCACGTCGGCAACCGATCATCCACCACATGAACGACTTTGGCCTCCGACGCCATTGCCTTACGGTGCATCCACTGCGCGACCTCTTCCACCAGAGGTTCGGTTTTTCCGTCCTCAATGAGCTGCTCAAGCAGGCGCCCCAGTGGCGGTCCCCAGTTTGGTTCCGTTGCCTTGTCGACGAGCAGAGCCTTGATCAACCGCTCGGCCTCGGCGGGCTCCATGCGCTCCAGGATGAACGTAATGACCTGGCCGACCTCATGCGAGACCTTTGCGCAGTTCGCAGGATCTTGGGTCCAGTTCGCTGCCCATTCGGCGAGGCCGAACTCGCGGACCTTTTCTGTAATGAGTTCGGCGTTCAGGAAGTTGTCGCCCACAAAGTCGGACATTGCTGCCCCGACTTGGTCTTTCTTGTTCTTCACGATCGCCGTGTGCGGGATCTTCAGGCCCATTGGGTATTTGAACAGGGCGGTGACTGCGAACCAGTCGGCGAGGCCGCCGACCATGCCGGCTTCGGCACCGGCCCGGATAAGGCCGATCCAGAAGTTATCAATACCGAGCTTTTGCTGGAGGTATTGGCAGGTGAGAAAAATGATCGCCGCAAGGATGAGCAACGATGTGGCCAGAAGTTTGTACTTGCGTAGCGTGACCCGACGCTCGGCTGCGTCCGCGGGCTCTGGCATGGCAGTGAAAGACATACCTGCCATTATTGCTGATTAGAACACCATCGTGGCGATCTGGTAAACGGAGAGCAAGGTGATGAGGGTAATCAGGATCATGATGAGTGCGCGACTGTCCATGGAAACCACTGTAGCCCCGCTGCGACAAGCGCGAGCGGGGCTACAGAGAAGGATTACGAACTAGTCGTTACGACCAGTGCGGGCACGCCAAGCCTTGACGTCCTTGCGGCCCACGGCGATAGCACCAAAGCCACCGATCAGGAACACTGCGGCCATTACGCCACCGATCATGGCGTACATGTCCCAGTTGTCCTGAGATCCGACGGTCTGGGATGCCAGGCCGAAGATCAGGGTGCCGAAGCCTGCCAGGGAAGCGAGGACGAGGCCCATGCCTACCCAGGTAGCGGACTTGTGCAGCGAGGAGTGCGGAGCTTCGTAGCTTACTGGGAGGTAGCCCTCCACGTAGTTAGACTCGATGCTTCCCTCGTACACTGGGAAATCCTGAAGTGCTTTGCTGTCGTTCATTGGTGCTAGTCGCCTTTCATACAAGCTGCAATTGCTTACAGCTTAGTGGTCCTTCGCGGAGAAGAAAGCACGAGCCCTCTCCTTGTTGATTGCAGCCACTGCGGTCAGTGGGATGCCTGCAGGGCAGACATCGGCACATTCGCCGTAGAGGGAGCATGGGCCAAAGTTGGTTTCGACCTCGTCGACCATCTGGCGGGCACGCTTGCCACGCTCTTCCTTGCCCATTGGCATGAGGGAGAGGTGAACGAGCTTTGCACCGGTGAACAGGTGTGCTGCGCCGTTAGGGCAAGCAGCAACACATGCGCCACAGCCGATGCAGGCTGCGTGGTCGAGTGCCAGTTCTGCGGTCTGGTGGTTCATGTGCAGGGTGTCTGCATCAGGAGCCGTACCAGCATCCACGGAAACGTAACCACCCTGCTGCATGACACGGTCCAGAGCGGAACGGTCAACAACCATGTCCTTGATCACAGGGAAGGCGGCGGAGCGCAGTGGCTCGATCTTGAGGGTGTCGCCATCCTTGTAGTTGTACATGCGCTGCTGGCAAGCAGGCTTGTTCTTGTCAGCGCCGTGTGGACGGCCGTTGACGTTGAGGCCACAGGTACCACAGATGCCTTCGCGGCAGTCAGATGCGAATGCGAATGGTTCTTTGCCAGCTTCGATCATGCCTTCGTTGACGTGGTCGAGGAGCTCGAGGACGGACATCTGCTCAACTGCATCAGGGACCTGGACAGTCTCGAAGTGACCTTCAGTGTTCGGTCCAGCCTGACGCCAAATTTCAAGAGTCAGTTTCATTACTTGTAATTCCTTGTCATCAGCGGGACGGCTTCGAAGTAGAGAGGCTCAGCGTGGCGAATGAACTTGTCCTCGCCTGCTGGTTCCCAAGCGGAGACGAAGCACCAGTTCTCGTCATCGCGCTCTGCTTCTCCTTCTTCAGAGAGGTGATCCTCACGGAAGTGAGCACCACAGGACTCGTCGCGGTCGAGAGCGTCGACACACATGAGTTCACCGAGGTCGATGTAGTCTGCAACGCGGTTTGCGTATTCCAGAACCTGGTTCATCTCTTCCGGGGAACCGGTGATGCGCAGGCCAGACCAGAATTCCTTGCGGAGCTGACGGATGTCTTCGATGCCCTTCTTCAGGTCTTCGACGTTGCGGGCAACGCCACAGGAGAAGTAGAGGATATCGCCGAGCTTGCGGTGGAAGAACTCTGGGCCGTGCTCGCCCTGAATGCTCATGAGCTTGTCGATGCGTGCCTGTGCCTTCTTCAGTGCCTCAACGGCAGCTGGGGAATCCGTTGGCAGAACTGGCTCGTTGAGGTGTTCAGCGAGGTAGTTAGGAACGGAGAATGGCAGGGTGAACCAGCCGTCGACGGATGCGGACAGCAGGGAGTTTGCACCCAGGCGGTTTGCACCGTGGTAGGTCCAGGAGCACTCGCCGGCTGCGAACAGACCAGGGATGGAGGTCATCTCGTTGAAGTCGGTCCACAGGCCACCCATGGTGAAGTGGCAGGTTGGCGCAATACGCATTGGAACCTTGTATGGGTTCTCACCAATGGCATCTTCGTACATTTCGAAGAGGTTGGAGTAGCGCTCGCGGATGACATCCTCGCCGAGGCGCTGGATGGAATCGCGGAAGTCCAGGTACACGGAGTTGTGCAGTGGACCGACGCCGAGGCCAGCGTTGATCTGCTGAGAAATGCCACGGGATGCGACGTCACGAGGGACGAGGTTACCGAATGCTGGGTAACGACGCTCGAGGAAGTAGTCGCGCTCTTCTTCTGGGATGTCGTTGCCTGGGCGGTCGTCGTTTGGCTTGATTGGGGACCAAATGCGGCCGTCGTTACGAAGGGACTCAGACATCAGAATCGTCTTCGACTGCCACTCAGAGTTAACCGGCAGGCCGGTTGGGTGGAACTGAATGAAGGAAGGCGAAGCGAGGTATGCGCCGCGCTCGTATGCACGCATGATGGCGGAAGCGTTGGAATTCTTTGCCAGCGTGGACATGTAGAACACATTGCCGTAGCCACCGGTAGCCAGGATCACAGCGTGGCCGGTGTGAGCCGTGAGCTCGCCGGTGATCAGGTTACGCATGATGACGCCCTGGCAGACCTTCTTGCCATCAACTTCGTTGATGATCAGGTCGACCATTTCGTTGTGGGTGAAGATCTCAACGGTCTTCTTGTGGATCTGACGCTGCAGAGCGGCAGCACAAGACAGCTGCAGCTGCTGACCGGTCTGGCCACGGGTGTAGTACGTACGGGAGACCTGCACGCCACCGAAGGAACGGGTAGCCAGTGCGCCGCCGTATTCACGAGCGAATGGAGCACCGATTGCGTTCATGTGATCGATGACGCGAACGGACTCGTAGGACAGACGCCAGCAGTCAGCCTCGCGGGAGCGGTAGTCGCCACCCTTGACGGTGTCCTTGACGTGGCGGTATGCACCGTCGTTGTCGACCTTCTTGCCACGAGCGGCGTTGACGCCACCCTGTGCAGCAATGGAGTGCGCACGGCGTGGGGCGTCGTGGTAGGTGAAGACCTTGACGTCGTAGCCGAGCTCGCCGAGAGCTGCAGCTGCGCCACCGCCGGACAGGCCGGTGCCGACGACGAGGATGCGGAACTTACGACGGTTCAGAGGAGAGACCAGGTTGTAGTGATCCTTCTGGTACTCCCATGCTTCCTTGGAAGAGACGCCTTCTGGAAGGTGGCTCTCAAGGACGGAACCGATGGAAACGCCTTCAACGACGGAAGCAGGAGCGGTGAACTCTGGCTTTACAGCGGTTGCATTATTGAGGTTCATATTTCTTTCCTTTCGACCTAACCGATCAAGCCGAACAAGACGCCCAGTGGGATCGTGCTGTTACCAACGAGCACGGCAGCCGGGATCAGGTAGGACACGAACAGGAGAATTGCACGCCAGCGCTTGCCGGTGATGCCGAGGTCAGAGACCGCGGTCCACAGGCCGTGGGACAAGTGCAGGAACAGCACGACCATGGCGACGACGTAGAAGATCGCTACGCCTGGGCGGCTGAAGGATGCGACCACGTTTGCGTATGCGGCACCGTGCTCGAAGGTTTCTGGAGCAGCTGGGGTGACGCCAGCAGTGAGGTCAAGAATGTGGAAGATGATGAAGCACAGCAGCACAATGCCGGTGACAATCATGGAACGAGTGGTGAAGGAGTTCAGACCACCCATGAGGCCGGTGCGCTTGAACTTGCCACGGGACTGGTGTGCACGTCCGACGAGCACGAATGCAGCGTAGACGTGCGCCACGAGGCAGGCAAGGAGCACGAGGCGGAAAATCCAGAGGAACAGACCGTGCGGGAAGATTGGCACGAGCAGTTCACGAAGGAATGCTGCGTAGATGTCAAGGTCCTTCTTGCCGTCTACGTCAGGAAGGTAGATCTTCAAGTTACCGATCATATGGACCAGTACGAAAAGACCAAAGATAACGCCCGTGACCGCCATGGTCAGCTTGAGCGCCCAAGTTGGGAAGGTTGGCTTCTCGCGAAGCGGCTTCTCAGTAATTTTGCCGTGAGCGACTGCGTCACGGTCATCAAATTTAACAGTCATGGCACCTCCAGTGTCGTAACTACTTTAAGGCCTACGATCTAGAAACAACCACTCAATAGTGAGTTATGTGAATTCAGGCACAGCGCTTTTCAACGGCCGAAGGCAACCCTTCTCTTAACCGCACCGTGTCTCACCTGTAACAATTGCGACCTTCCTGGCACTTTTAGTGAAATTATTCGCAAATGTGCGCTTGGTCACACATATCCGCCCACCCCCCGTTCTAACTCAATCGAAAGATGGAAGTTGTAGGCTGCGAATTTAGCAACGTTTTTGCTCGCTAATTCCCTTTTCTAGCTGGAGCTTTGTTAATTTCCTCCATTGCAAGATTTACTTTGTAAAACTTTGTGAAGTTTTCATGCAAAGGTGACCCCCATCACGCTAAGGTGAGCTCATGGGAAAGACTTATGTGGGTTCGCGTCTGCGCCAATTGCGCCGCGAACGAGATCTGAGCCAGGCGTCACTTGCTGCCACCCTTGGACTCTCGGCAAGCTACGTCAATCAAATCGAGCACGACGTGCGTCCTCTTACCGTCCCGGTTCTCCTTCGCATTACGGAGACCTTCGGCGTCGATGCCACCTTCTTTTCCCGCGATGACGATTCCCGTCTCCTCGCCGAGGTGCAGGATGTGGTGCTCGACAAGGAAATTTGCCCGACCTCAATCGAGCTGCAGGAAATTTCCGAGATGGTCTACAACCACCCAACCCTGGCCAAAGCCATGGTTGACATGCACCGGAGATACCGAAATGTCCGGGATAAGTTGAACTTGGCCGTCGATACGCGCCACGCGCCCACCCCGGGCGCGCAGGCACTTTCTATGCCACATGAGGAGGTGCGCGACTTCTTCTACGCACGCCAGAATTACCTAGACAGCGTGGACACGCAGGCCGAGCGCATCGCGCAAGAATTGAAGATCGGCCCGCACGACATCCGCGCTACCGAAGACGCGATCGCCAACCGCCTACACAGCATTCATGGCATCAACATCACGTTCGATGGCAATGCAGAAGGAATTCTGCACCGCTACGATCCAGAAACTCGCGAGCTCACCTTGTCCACCCGACTTGACCCAGGTCAGCGCGCATTCCGCATGGCTTCAGAGCTCGGCCAACTAGAGGCGGCCGACACCATCCGCGAGCACGTAGAAGACGGGCACTTTACTTCGCCTGAATCTTATGAGCTGGCCCTTCGTGGCGTCGCACAGTACTTCGCCGCAGCACTCATGCTCCCCTACCGCAGCTTCCACAGCGACGCCGAACGCTCCCGCTACGACATCGAATACCTCTGCCAGCTGTACGGCGTCGGATACGAAACCATCTGCCACCGACTCTCCACGCTGCAACGCCCCAATTTACGAGGCATTCCATTCACCTTCGTGCGCGTGGACCGAGCAGGCAATATGTCCAAACGACAGTCAGCGACCGGTTTCCACTTCACCCACTCGGGTGGCACCTGCCCGCTGTGGAATGTGTACGAGACCTTCACCAATCCAGGCACGATCATGCGCCAACTCGCGCAGATGCCAGACGGCCGCAACTATTTGTGGGTCGCCCGCACGGTTCGTCACCACCGTGGTCGTTACGGCGAACCCGGAAAGCTGTTCGCCATTGGACTTGGTTGCGAAGCAAGGCATGCCGATAGAACCGTCTACGCAGAGGGCCTCGACATCGAAGACATGTCTGCCGCGACTCCCATCGGCGCAGGCTGCCGAGTTTGCACGCGAGACAATTGCGCGCAGCGCGCATTCCCGCCAGTGCATCGCGGCATTCACATCGACGCACACGAGTCGACTATCGCGCCATACTAGAACGCTTATCTTTAATCATTCGGACCATGAGTTCCTTCAGGTCCGGATCTTCACGAACCAATTGCACTAACTGACAGTCGTTAGGGCCGGAGGTGCCAGGCTGGCAGGCAGTGCAGGGTTCGCCGAATCGGATAGGGCACTGCGGATTGGGATTATGGTGCTTCCTAACCGAATTCATGAGTTTATTTTGCACCGTTTATTCGGTGTGGGCAAGTTTGCCCGGAAAGCGTGAGTTTAGGAACCCGAGTTTCGGGCGAAAGCCGTCGAAAAGGCAGCAAAATCGCCCGTTTTCCTCCGAAACTCAGGTTCCTAAACTCACACCTCACCAGAAAACAAAACAGCCGCACCCGAAAACCTTCAGGTGCGGCTGCTTCCAACTGGAAGAACTACAGGTTGATCATGTGGCCCATGAGGCCTTCTGCAGCTTCCTTCATTGCCTCGGAGAGCGTTGGGTGGGTGTGGACGTTGCGTCCGATTTCCTCCGCCGTGAGGTCGAACTTCTGGGCCAGGGTGAGCTCTGGGAGCATTTCGGAGACGCCGGCGCCGACCATGTGTCCACCGAGGAGTTCACCGAATTCACCGTCGGCAACGAGCTTGACGAAGCCGGCAGTCTCAGCGAGGCCCTGAGCCTTGCCGTTTGCGGAGAATGGGAAGGTAGCGACCTTGATCTCGCGATCTGGCCACTTCTGCTTTGCCTGCTCTTCGGTGTAGCCGAAGGATGCGACCTGTGGGTTACAGAAGGTTGCGCGTGGCATCATCATGTAATCGCCGAGTTCCATGGTCTCAGCGCCTGCGATGGTCTCAGCTGCGACAACACCCTGAGCTTCAGCGACGTGTGCGAGCTGCAGCTTCGCGGTGACGTCGCCAATTGCGTAGATTCCGTCAACGTTGGTGCGCATGAAATCGTCGATCTCGATGGCGCCACGTTCGGTGAGCTTAACGCCAGTGTTCTCGAGGCCGTAGCCCTCGGTGCGAGGTGCGAAGCCGATGGAGATCATGACGCGGTCAACGGTGAGGGTGTCCTTCTTGGAACCGTCCTTGGACTCAACGTCGACCTCGACGGAGGAGCCATTGTCGCGAACTGCAGTGGTCTTGTAGCCGGTGAGCAGCTTAACGCCGAGCTTCTTGTATTCCTTGGCGATTGCCTTGGAGACGTCAGCATCCTCGTTTGGCAGCACGCGATCCATGAATTCGACGATGGTTACGTCAACGCCGTAGTTGGACAGTACGTACGCAAACTCCATGCCGATAGCGCCGGCACCCACGATAACCATGGACTTCGGTGCGACAGGGTTGAGGATCTGCTCTTCGAAGGAAACAACGTTCTCGGAAAGCTCGACGCCCGGCAGGGAGCGAACGACGGAACCGGTAGCGATGATGCAGTTGTCGAAGGTGATGGTCTTGCCGTCAACCTCGATGGTCTTGGCGTCCTTGAAGGTGCCCCAGCCATCGATTTCGGTGATGCCGTTCTTCTTCATCAGGTAGTGGACACCCTTAACGATGCCCTCAGATACCTTGCGGGAACGCGCGTGAGCTGCACCGAAGTCGAAGGAGACGTCACCGGAAATACCGAAGGTCTTCTTCTCGTGGGTGAAGATGTGCGCAACTTCTGCGTTCTTCAGCAGCGCCTTGGATGGGATGCAGCCCACGTTCAGGCAGACACCGCCCCAGTACTGCTTTTCGATTACTGCAACCTTCAGGCCAAGCTGAGATGCACGGATGGCGGACACATAGCCACCAGGGCCAGCGCCGAGTACTACTACGTCATAATGTTCAGTCACAATCCCAAGGATACTGAACATGACTTCTTATGTGGAGAGTAGGCGAAAAAAAGACGTCGAAAAGCACGTAAGCTGCGCTTTTCGACGTCTAAAGAAGAGAAAACTAGATCAGGCCGAGGGCCAGGGACAGCTGGCTAGATCCGGAAGAGCCAGCATGCAGAGCTGGGCCGAGGATGTTGTTGATGGCGAGGATCAGAGCTTCGAAGATCTGCATGGAATTTCCTTTGCGTCGAACGGGGTTTACTTCTATCTATACGTGCTGTGTCGCGGGTTCGTTACACGCGAATCACACGCGCCCCACAAACAACATTTATAACAATAGTTCACAAAAATCCCACGCGCCACACAAATGGTGCTAATTTAACCAAAGGGATGATTTCCCACCCATTCCTATTGAAAAATTCCTGAATCCAAGGAAAGATTGTCGTTTGTTAACGCTAGGGCAACATTTTGCGACACTTAACGTGAAGCTCCACTGCCCACCGTCTTAAGGAAAGCTGGATAAATGAAGAACTTCCGTCGCATCGCCGCTTGCGTGGCCGCAACCGCAACCCTGCTCGCAGGCGCTCCTGCAGCTGTCGCTGGCACCCCTGTTGCAGAAGTTGCCGCTGGCGTAACCCCTGCCAACATTCACGAAGGCCCAATGGGCGAGACCATCCCTAAGTGGCGCGCCACTGTCGATGCTCACCCACGTGCCGAGGAAATGTGGGCATACTCCGCAGCTATGGATCGCTGGGTACCACTCGTGGTCATCCGCGCTACCAGCCCTAACCGCCCAACCGTTTACGCCCTGAACGGTGGCGACGGTGGCGAAGGCCGTGCGAACTGGGTCATGCAGACCGACATCCTTGATTTCTACGCTGACAAGGACGTCAACGTCATCATCCCTATGGAAGGCAAGTTCTCCTACTACACCGACTGGCAGCAGGAAGCTCCAAACCTCGGTGGCAAGCAGATGTGGGAAACCTTCATGACCAAGGAGCTCCCAGCAGGCATCGAGCCTCACCTGAACGCTAACTCCCAGCGCGCGATCTTCGGCATGTCCATGACCGCAACCACCACCCTGCTTTACGCTCAGCACCAGCCAGGCTTCTACGATGCAATCGGTTCCTTCTCCGGCTGTGCTCAGACCTCTCAGGGTGTTGGCCTGACCGCAATTGACCTGACCTTGCAGCGCGGTGGCGTCACCAAGGAGCAGATGTGGGGCCCACTGGGCACCGGCACCTGGCACTACAACGATGCCCTGATTAACGCATCCAAGCTGCGCGGCACCGCAATGTACATCTCTAACGCATCCGGCCTTGCTGGCGAGAACGACCTGTGGTCCAGCCCACGCGTGAAGGGCAACTCCGCCAACGTTGCAGTTCTGACCGTTGAGGGCGGCGTCATCGAGGCTGCAACCAACAAGTGCACCCACGACCTCAAGGCCAAGCTCGACGCTGAGGGCATCGGCGCTGACTGGGCATTCCGTCCAGTTGGCACCCACTCCTGGTCCTACTGGCAGGAAGACCTCCGCGGTTCTTGGGAGACCTTCCGCGTAGCCTTCGGCATCTAAGCCCCTCACCAAGTAACCCTCGCCAATTCCCTGGCGGGGGTTATTTTTATGGAATTTGTTATTCGTACGACTAAGGCACGACTCATCCTCGCAACCCTCACCTGCGCGACGCCCTTTTCGGAGCAGCCCCAATGGCAGTGGCACAGGATTTTCCTCTGATCCCCGAAGGCCCACGTGGCGAGAATGCTCCGAGTTGGCGGGCGAAGGTTGAGAGCGATCCGCGCGCTAAGGAAATGTGGGTGTACTCCCCACCTATGGATCGTTGGGTGCCGTTGGTAGTGCTCCAGGCGAACAACGCAGGACGTCCAACCGTGTACGGACTCAACGGCGGCGATGGCGGCGAACGACGCGCTGGAGAACTCCGAGAAGCTGCGCGGAACCGCCATGTAGATCTCCAACGCTTCCGGCCTCGCTGGCGATATCGACCTCTGGTTCTCCCCGCGCACCAAGGGCAATTCTGTTGAGGTCACCCAGCTCACTGTTGAGGGCGGCGGAATTGAAGCTGCCACCAACGTATGCACCCACGACCTCAAGGTGAAGCTGGACAGCCAGGGCATCGGGGCCGACTGGGTTTTCTGACCAATGGGTACTCACTCGTGGTCATACTGGCAGGAAGATCTGCGCGGATCCTGGGAGACCTTCCGAGTGGCGTTCGGCTAGCACAGCCCCCTCAGTAGACTGGGGTCATGTCGGATCCTCATGACTTCCTCCGCAGCATAAATTCACCGCTCGCACTCGAATGGGTGCGCGAGCGTTCAGACGCGACGAAGGCTCGCTACCAGGACCCGGCCTTGGAACAACAGCTCCTCGAGGCCCTCAACACCGATGCCCGCATTCCGATGACTCGTCGGCGTGGCGAGCTGCTGTTCAATTTTTGGCGCGACGCTGCGCACCCGCGTGGCGTGTGGCGCACCACCACGCTCGAAAGTTATCTCAGCGACCCACAGTGGCGCGTGCTCATTGACGTCGATAAGCTCGCCGAAGCGGAGGGCGAAAATTGGGTGTGGAAGGGCGCGCACGTGCGCTCGCCGTTTTATGATCGCGCCCTGGTCAAGCTGTCGCGGGGTGGCGCCGACGCTACGGAGATTCGCGAGTTTGACCTGATCAGCGGGGGATTTGTTCCGGGTGGTTTTCACATTCCGGAGGCAAAGACGGATGTGAGCTGGCTGGATCAGGACACGTTGCTCGTCGGCACCGACATGGGCGAGGGGTCGCTGACTGATTCGGGTTACCCGGCGCGCGTTTACCTGTTGCGTCGTGGCGACGCGTTGGAGCAGGCTGAGCTCTTTTTTGCGGGCGAGACCTCGGACGTTGCGGTCGGCGGTTGGCATGATTCGATGCCCGGGTTCGAGCGCACCTTTGTCACCCGCTCCCTGGACTTTTATCGCTCTCTCACCTATCTCGACCGCGATGGATTGCAGCTCATCGACATCCCCGAGGACTGCGGTTTCAACACCTTCCGGGAATGGATGTTCATCGCGCCCCGCACCGATTTTGCAGGCATCCCAGCCGGAGGCCTGGGAGTCATCGAGTTCGAGCGCTTCCTCGCCGGGGATCGCAGCATCACGCCCGTGTTCACCCCAACCAGCGAAACCTCGCTGCAGGGCCTGACATTCACCAAGAACTACGCGGTTCTAAGCTTGCTGCACAATGTTGCCAGCAGAATCGTCACCATCCCGCTCGGCTCCTGGTCCGAACACAGCGTGCTTCGCGACGGCCTCGAAACCACCACCGTCGCCGGGACGAGCCCGCTTCGCGACGACGAAATCTGGCTCACCACCACGAGTTTCACCACTCCTACCACGCTCTCCCACGGTCATGTTGGAGGCGACATCGTGCCGGTGAAGCATGCGCCCGCGCTTTTCGACACCTCCGGCATGGAAACCCGGCAGCACTGGGCAACATCGAAGGACGGAACGAAGATCCCTTACTTTGTGACGGGCCGGTTCTCCGAGGGGCCGTTGCCAACATTGGTGCATGCCTACGGCGGTTTCGAAGTGTCGTTGCTTCCCTACTACTCTTCGCTGCGCGGATTGGGCTGGTTGGAAAAGGGTGGGCTCTTTGTGGAGGCGAACCTGCGCGGAGGCGGTGAATTCGGCCCATCTTGGCACTCCCAGGTGACAAAGACGAATCGGCACAAGGTGTGGGAAGACCATGAGGCTGTGCTCACAGACCTCGTGGCTCGGGGTTATACCGCCCCAGAACTGCTGGCCGTTCGTGGTGGCTCCAATGGTGGCCTGCTCACCGCAGGAGCGTTGGTGCAGTATCCGGAGCGGATGGGGGCAGTGGTCAGCCAAGTCCCGCTCACGGACATGTTGAATTATCACACCATGAGTGCGGGTGCCTCGTGGATGGCTGAGTATGGCGATCCAGCGAAAGATCCGCAGATTAGAAAGTGGTCGCCGCTGCACGGCGTCGCAAAGCAGCCCGCGTACCCGCCATGTTTGGTCACCACGTCGACGCGCGATGATCGTGTGCATCCGGCGCATGCACGTTTGTTTGCCGCCGCCTTGGAAGATGCAGGTCAATCGGTGGATTACCACGAGAATACCGAGGGCGGGCACGCTGGGGCGTCGGATAATGCGCAGGTAGCGCTGATGGAGGCGCTCGTCTACAACTGGCTGTGGAGTACCCTAAGTAAACGATGACCACACAGCGCCTGCGTTCGACCCCTATCCCCGGCACCCGCGACGAGTACACGGGAGTCGACTTCAACCTCGGATTCCACGTCAGCCACTATGACCTGACCCTGGACTATCGGGTGATGCCGAACCGGTTGGATGCAGTGGCGACGATTGACATCGAGAATTACGAGCCACTGTCTGGAATGACTCTTGACCTGGCTGATTCGCTGCGGGTAGCCAAGGTCAATAGTTCGCAGGTCAAGATTGCTCGTTTCAAGCAGTCCGGTGGCAAGCTGCGGATTACGTTCGCGGAGGCGCTGCCTGCGGACACCGAGTTTTCCCTGTCCATCCGCTACGCGGGCACGCCTCGGCCACTACGCACAGCGTGGGGCGAGATCGGTTGGGAGGAGACTTCCTCCGGTTCCCTCGTGGCAAACCAGCCGTGCGGCGCGCCAAGCTGGTTCCCGTGCGATGACACCCCGGATGAGAAGGCGACCTACGATTTCCACGTGACGGTGGATAACCCGTTCACGGCAGTATGCAATGGTGTGCTGCGTTCGACCAGCCGATCCGGTTCCCGCACCACCTTCCACTGGCATCTAGATCAGCCGATGGCCACCTACCTGGCCACTGTGATGGTCGGCGAGTACCAGCGCGTTGTGCTGTCCGAGGGGCCAGTCCCCGTCATTGGTTACGTCCCAGCTCAGCTGATCCCCGAGTTCCGCACGACGTTTGCCCGCCAGGCGGACATGCTCGCGCTCTACTCGGAGCTTTTCGGCGACTATCCTTTCAGCACCTACACCGTGGTAGTCACTGCCGATGATCTGGAGATTCCGCTGGAGGCGGCCGGGCTGTCGATTTTCGGCGCCAACCACGCCCGAGATCCGAAGTGGGAACGCCTCATCGCCCATGAGCTTTCTCACCAGTGGTTCGGCAATTCGCTGGGGCTCGCGCAGTGGAACGACATTTGGCTCAATGAAGGCTTCGCCTGCTACGCCGAGTGGCTGTGGTTCGAACATTCAATGGGCAGGCCAGCAGGTGAGTTCGCCACAGAGCATTACGAGGTGCTGGCCGGCAAGCCTCAGAACCTGCTGCTTTCCAACCCCGGCGCGCGCGACATGTTCGATGACCGCGTGTACAAGCGGGGCGCCCTGACCGTGCATTCCCTGCGGGTTTTGCTCGGTGACGAGGCCTTCTTCCGCATGCTGCGCACCTATGTCGAGTTCGGCCGGCACGGTGTGGTGGAACCGCACGACCTGCGTCGCGAAGTCCTCGGCTGCTGCGCGGACGCCCACGCGGTGGACAAGCTGTGGTCCAGCTGGCTGCACGAGGTCCCCCTGCCGTCCTTCCCTACCCACTAGGTGTCGCACATGAAAACCCTCTCCCTCGCGACCATCTTCGCGGCGCTTTCGGGCTTCGCCGTCATTTTCATCGCCCCACACGCCATGCCGCGTGCCGAGGTCGAGGAGTTTATGGCGTTCTGGGGTCTGTTCTTCGCCGTCGCCGGGCTTATCGACGGCCTCATGCAGGAAACCACCAGGTCGGTATCTTCCGCTCGGCAGGCTCCCTCAGAGATGGGTGACCGGGCGAATCCGTGGCTGACGGCATCGTGGATTGCGGGGGCGTTGGCACTGATTGCCGTGGTGACGTCGCCGTTGTGGACGCATCTGCTGACTCAGCACATTGGCCTGGCAACTGCGCTGTTGGCGATTGGTCTGGTGTCTTATGTGTTCCAGGCGTTGCTTTCGGGAATTTTGAGTGGCACGGAGAAGTGGCCCGTTTTCGCGCTGCTGCTCACGCTTGATTCAGGTATTCGCCTAGGGCTCGTGCTGCTTGCTTGGTGGGCTGGCTGGGGACTCGTCGCATTCCTGGTCGTGACCGTGATTGGCGCGTTGAGCTGGGCGTTGGTCCTGTTTTGGGCGCGTGATGTGCTGCGCGCTCCGACGGACTGTGTGCAACAGGTTTTTCGCCGCAATACTTTCTCGGCGATGCTCGCTACAGGCGCAACGGCGCTGCTGATCACGGGTTTCCCGACATTCATCAAGGCCACCCAAGATCCCGCACCGGTCGGCGGGGTAACCATGGCTGCTGTGATGTACGCGGTGACACTTACCAGGGCGCCGATTCTGGTGCCGTTGCAGCGATTCCAGTCGGCGCTCATCGTGAACTTTGTGACGCACCGCGACGCCGTTCTCAAGACCTTGGTCAAGCCGGTTGGCGCTGTGTTCGGGCTTGGCCTCATCGGTGGCGCTTTGGCCTGGTTGATCGGACCGTGGATCATGGAGACGCTGTGGGGACCGGACTACGCAGTCCCGGGACTTAATTTGGCGTTGCTCACCATCGCGAGCGCATGCACCGGCGCATTGATGATCACCGGTACCGCAACCCTCGCCATCGAGTCACACCGCGCCTACGTCCTCGGCTGGGTTGTGGCCTCCGCTGTGGCGTTCGCAGTGTTGCTCCTGCCGTTCACGCTCGCCACCAATGTGTGCGCCGCGTTGCTCGCCGGCCCGCTGACTGGAGCATTCGTTCATGTCAGCGCGTTGCGCAGCAATCGACATGGTTAGATAGGGACCATGACCTCCACCGTTTCCTTCCTCATCCCGGTCTACGCAGGCGCCGACGCCACCCAGTTCCAGCACACGCTGGACAGCTTGTGGGCGCAGACCCGGCCCGCCGAGGAGGTAGTTGTGGTGGAGGACGGCCCGCTCACCACCGAACTGGAGCGCGTTCTCGACGACGCGCAGGCCACCCACCCAGAACTGCGCCGCGTGCGTCTCGCCCGCAACCAGGGTGCAGGTCCCGCGCTGCAAGCAGGGCTCGGAACCATCACCACCGATTTCATCGCGCGTATCGACGCCGATGACCTCGCCTACCCGGAGCGCATCGAGAAGCAGCTGGCTTATTTTGCGCAGCACCCACGCCTCACTGTGCTCGGAACCGCCGTGACCGAATTCGATGACAGCACCTTCACCCAGACCGGTGACTTGCAACAATCGGTGGGCAAAGTTCGCGCGCTGCCGGAAACTCACGAAGCAATTTTGAAGTACGCCCGGATCAATACGCCGGTGAATCATCCTTCGGTGATGATGCGCACTGCAGCTGTGCGGGACGCTGGTGGGTACCAGAAGGTGCACCACATGGAGGACTACGACCTCTGGGCGCGCTTGTTGATGTCGGGGGCACAGTTCCATAATCTTGCCGAGCCGCTGACGTACTTTAGGACGTCGCAAAGCCAGTTTGCCCGCCGCACCGGCAAGGGCATGTTTGCTGCGGAGCGTCATATGCAGCGCAACCTCGCGGCGTACGGACTGGTCTCCAAGCCGCGCGCGGCGCTGAACCTCGTGGTGCGGACGGCGTATCGCCTACTGCCTGCTGCTGCGTTGCAGCGCGCATACGGAGCGTTGTTCCACCGTCGCTAGGAAAGTGCGTTAGGCTACTAGCCATCATGGAAAACACTGACACCTGGCTGGTTATTCCGTGCTATAACGAGGGGTCCGTTATCCAGGACGTCATCGAGAACGCGCGCAAAACCTTCCCGAACATCGTGGCCGTCAATGACGGTTCCGCCGACGACTCCGCCGCCCGCATCCACGCCGCCGGCGCCCATTTAGTGAACCATCCGGTCAACCTCGGCCAAGGTGCTGCCATCCAGACCGGCGTCGAATACGCCCGCATGCAGCCGGGCGCGAAGTACTTTGTCACCTTCGACGCCGACGGTCAGCACCAGGTCAAAGACGTTGTCAAGATGGTGGACCGCCTCCGCAACGAAGAGGTCGACATCATCGTCGGCACTCGCTTCGGTCGCCCACGTTCCGCCGACGACCAGGTGCCATGGATCAAACGAGTCGTGCTCAAGACCGTGGTGCTGCTGTCCCCACGCACCCGCCGCCTCGGGCTTACCGACGCCCACAACGGCCTGCGCGCCTTCAACAAGAAGGTGGCCATGGAACTGAACCTCCGAATGAACGGCATGAGCCACGCATCCGAGTTCGTCTCCACCATGGATGAACTGGGCTGGCGAGTCGCCGAAGAGCCAGTGGACATCCTCTACACCGAATACTCGATGTCCAAGGGCCAGTCCCTGATCAACGGCGTGAACATTCTGGCCGACGGATTCCTCGCAAGGAAGTTGCCATGACCATCGTTATCCAGATTTTGTTGCTGCTCGCCACGGCTTTCCTGGTGATTTATTTCCTGGGGAACCGTCGTAAAGCCCGAGCCAAGGCCGGCGTGAAGCTCGGCTTCGTTGTGTTCGTGTTCGCCTGCATTTGGGCCGTGCTGCGCCCGGACGACCTCACCATCGTAGCGAACTGGGTCGGTGTCTCTCGCGGCACTGACCTGCTGCTTTACGCCCTGGTGGTCGCTTTCATGTTCACTACCTTGTCCTCCTACATTCGTTTCCGCGAGCAGGAGCTGCGCTACGCCCGTCTTGCCCGCGCGATCGCTTTGAAGAACGCCATTAAGCCTGAAGAAGAGTTGAATTAAGTGTCCCGGTCCCGCATCGCCCTCCTTTCCGCCATCATCCTCCTCGTTGCTGCTATTTCCGGCCTTTCGGGCTACATGTATGGCGAAAAGGTGGCCGAGGAGCGGTTCATTGCAGATAACCCTTCTTCCGCGACCGCAATTAAGTCGAAGCTGGCAAAGGTCAAGCCAGGCGCCGGTGCACGTGAGGCGACGCCACGTCCAGATGGCACCTACAATGCCACGATTCAGGGCCCTGGTGGCGAGCTGAAGACCAAGGAAGACATCATCAAGGTCCACCGCCGTAATGCGGAAGATCCATTCGCCATCGGTGCCATCGACGCGCCAGTGGTTATTTCTGAGTTCTCCGACTTCGAATGCCCATTCTGCGCCCGCTACTCCACTCAAACCGAGGGGAAGATCATGCAGGACTACGTGGAAAAGGGCCTGGTCCGCATCGAATGGAACGACCTGCCAATCAACGGCCCACATGCGGTAGCCGCTGCCAAGGCGGGCCGTGCAGCTGCTGAGCAGGGTAAGTTCCATGAGTTCAAGGAAGCCCTCTTTGCGGAGGCTGCCACCAAGAATGGCCACCCAGAGTTCGGCGATGCTGACTTCGAGCGTTTTGCTCAGAAGGCAGGCGTACCAAACATGGAGAAGTTCAAGGCCGATGCCAAGTCCAATAAGTACGACGCTGCGATTGAGCAGGCTACCCAGTACGGAAGCAGCATCGGCATCACCGGTACCCCGGGCTTTTTGATCGGCACCAAGTTCATCGCAGGTGCGCAGCCGGTGGAGGCCTTTGAGACTGCTATTTCTGAGCAGTTGGCGGCGACAGTTCAGTAGGTTTGGAACATATGTTCTAAGGGCTTAATTTGGTGTCCTTCGCGGTTGTTAGTCTGTAGTCACGTTCATAAGAAACAGCTTCAGACCAGCGCTCTTTAAGGAGCACCAGCCTTGAATGACTTAGAACTAGCACGCTGTCACATCGCCGTGGCGGCGGCAGACGTAGACCCTTACAACCACATAGAACTGTCCGAAACGATGGCGCAGCTCCAGCAACTGCGCGAGGACATTGCCCGCTTCGAAACTTCCCTCGCATTCCACCTCGACCTCACGGATCTCACAGGCGCCGGCGTCAATCCGCGCCACGCCCGTGTTCTCCTCAAACGCGCCGAAAGCACATGGGAAGACGGCGTTGAGGCTGAGCACCAGGATGAGATCCTGCGCGCACTTTCCAGCCTTAGCCCGACGTCTGACCGAGGCGGAGAAATCTACACCGAAGCTGCCGCCGAGGTGCTCGGGTACAACCGTCCCACCTCCCCAGAACAAACCTGGCGATTCACCCGCGACTTGGTTGCTGCCGAAAACTTGCGCCTTGCCACAGACCCCCTGCAGGCGCGCACCCAGCGCCGCTTCACGCTTCACAAACCTGACGAACACGGAGGCGCCAAGTTTTCCGGTTACAGCACCCCAGAGATCGGGGCACTACTGCAATCACTCATGGACCAGGCCTTCAGCACCGCGTCTAAGCAGGAAGGCGATCTCCGCACAGTTCGCCAGCGCCAACATGACGCTTTTGCCGAAGTTGTACAGCGCGCCAGCAGCGAGCAAGTGGAAAGGACTGGCCACGCATCCCTGGTCGTGTCCATCACCGAAAACGACCACCTTGACCTGCTGCAGCGCTTCCCCACTAACACAGCCTTCTCGCTCAACCTCCTGGAGATCGCAGCACTCGGCGCCGATCGAATCACCGACTACATCGCCGTCCACACGCACACAGGGGCCGTGAAAAAGCTCATCACGGCCAAGCGCAGCGCCTCGTTTGAACAGCGCGTAGCCATGTTGGCCGAGCAGCTGGTGTGCCAATACCCCGGCTGCGACATCCATGCAGGCCAGTGCGATGCCCACCACGTCACGCCGTGGTCCATGTGCCAAGAAACCGCGCTGAGCAATCTGGCCTTCATGTGCAGGACCCACCACCGGAAGAATCACGATGACAGATCGGGGCCTCACATGAAGAAAAACCAGCAAGGTTGCTGCTGGTCAGACCGCAAAGGCGAGGCGGAAAACAACTCGCCAGCAGCTAAGCGAGCCACAGGAAAGAGGTTACGCAGAGACTAGACCACGGAAGTAATCAACCGTCCGGGCCACGCCCTCTTCGATGGTGACCTCCGGTTGCCATCCCAGCACCTCGCGAGCGCGCTGGAACGAGAGGGCCGAGCGAGGGACGTCGCCAAGCCGTGCGGGCGCGAACTCCGGATTATCCGGCGCACCCGCTGCTTCGGCGACCAAAGAATGCAGCTGACGGTCCGAGGTCTCCACCGAGGTACCGATATTGAAGCGCATGCCACTGCCGTTGGACCCCGCAGCCAGGTAGAACGCGCGCACCACATCACCGACGTACACATAGTCGCGAGTGTTGCCACCATCGCCGAACACCTTCGTCGGCTCACCATTGAGCAGACGCTGCGAGAAAATCGCCACCACACCAGCCTCGCCGTGCGGATCCTGGCGTGGGCCGTACACATTCGCCGGCGCGATGTGGGAGCAATCCAGGCCGTACAGGTGGCGGAACGTGTTCAAATAGATCTCGCCTGCGCTCTTCGACGCCGCATACGGCGAATGCGGATCAATCGGGAAGGACTCGTCTACCGGGAACGTGCTTGGGGTGCCGTAGATCGAACCGCCGGAAGAGGTGAACACAATCTTGCGCACACTGTTCTTCCGCGCAGCCTCAGCGATGCGGATCGTGGAAATAATGTTCGTGGTTGCATCGTGAATCGGATCAGCCACGGACTCACGCACGTCGATCTGCGCTGCCAGGTGGAAAATCACCTCAGGGCGGTGCTCCGCCAGGAACTTGTCAAAATCCAACTCAAGGATGTCAGCCTCAACAAAAGTACACTTGCCCGACTGCTTCGCCTGCTCCAGGTTCTGCAAACTGCCGCGAGACAGGTTATCCACGACAACAACGTCGTGCCCCTTCTCAATCAGCAAGTCCGTGAGGTGAGATCCAATGAAGCCGGCACCGCCGGTAACCAAAGTGCGCATGATTTCACTTTAGCGCTGCCTTCCCTCAAAACCGTTCACCCAAACACGAAAAAACCGACCCAGTTGACTGGGCCGGTTCGTTTGAGCCGCCTGCGAGAATCGAACTCGCGACCTTTTCATTACGAGTGAAATGCTCTACCGACTGAGCTAAGGCGGCACGATGCGCAAAATGCATCGAGAGATTAGTTTAGCGCACTGCCAATAAAGAAATAAAACCGCATGTCATTGCACCTTGCATGCCTTACGCAAGCGCCCCACCAGACCGGAGAGCGCCACCACTGGGCGCACGTTGTACCCGAAGGATTCGCGGCACTTGTTGATCGCCTCAAGGCAGTCCGTCAACGCTGCCGTGTCGTTTTTCGCGGCAAGGTCTCCCGAGAGACCATCGAAATCAGGGTGCGTGAGCTGCACGGTTGCCCCCGATGCCTTCATCAGCGCGTCTCGATAAAGCCCCGCGAGGTCGATGAGTGCGAGATCGAAGGCGTCACGACGCGCACGAGTCTGCCGCTTCTTGTGCACAGCCTCCAGCGCCTTGACCTCGGTTTCCATCCCCTTAGTCATGCGGGCCGCACCCTTGCCCTTGACGCCAGCACCAAAGGACTCGCGCACCTTCTCGATTTCCGCCTCTTCAATCGGCGCATACTCAGCCTTGACCTCATCCTCGACCGTCTTCACCAGCGCAGCGACTTCCTGGAAAGCCGCCTCCTTGTGATAAATCAGCTCGGCAAGGTGCAACACCTGGGCACGCCTACGCTGAGCATCCTCCGAACGCGCGAGGTGCCGCGCCCGGCCAATGTGCCCCGAGGTCGCTGCCGCAGCGAGCTTTGCGACGTCCTCAGTCAGGCCTCCTTCTGCCATGAGAATCCTGGTCGCGTCCTCAAGGGAAGGGGTAGGCACGTACACGTGACGGCAGCGGGAGCGCAGCGTGATCGAGATATCCCGGCGATCGGTCGACGGTGCACACAGCATGATCACGGTGCGTGGCGATGGTTCTTCTACGGTCTTAAGGAGGGCGTTTGCTGCGCCGTCGGAAAGCCTGTCGGCATCCTCGATGACGATGACGCGCCAATCCGCGTGGGTTGGGAGGGCAAGCGCTGGTCCGACAACCTTTTCGCGCATGAGGTCGACGCCGATGGTGAGCTCCGTTGGCACCACATGCACAAGGTCGGGGTGCGAGCCTGCGAGGACGGCACGGCAGTTTTCACACTGACCACAGCCAGGGGTCGGGCCGGTGCACATGAGGGCGGCAGCAAAAGCAATCGCAGCGTTGGATCGTCCCGAGCCCGGAGGGCCGGTAAACAGCCATGAGTGAGTCATCGCGGCAGCCTCAACACCGGTTTCCGCACCCGCACCTGCAGCGATGTGGCGGGCGGCGGTGGCGGCGTCGATAAGCGTGCGCCGCAAACTGGCCGATCCGGCCAGGCGATCAAACACTGAATTTTCGCTCACCCCACCCACCCTATATTGCGGACGGTTAAAGTAATGAGCATGACTCGTTTTGTGCAGATCGTGAAGTGGCTGTGGAAGACCTCCTGGCCGCTGTACGCTGCCTCCATTTTCTTATCGAATGTGGTGGGCGCTATCGCGACGATGCTGTTTTTCAACTGGCTCATTCCGATGCCAGCCAAGGACGCGTTCATGCACGCGAGTGGCCCGCTGCCCACAGTGGGTGCGGGTTATCTGATCGGTGGCGCCCTTGTTGGCGCGTTGCTTACCTTCATGCTGTTTCGTCCGGTGCTGGCGTGGCAGCATTCCCCCTCGGATCACGACCCGAACATGGTGCGCAATCTTGTCATGCGCATCCCGGTATATCAGGCCGTACTGTGCGCGGTGCTGTGGCTGATCGGCATTGTGATTGTCACGTCGATGGCAGCAACGCATGACTCGCGACTGGCGCTAGTTCTGGGTTTGGTGTCGCTGCTTGGCGGCTCTGTGGTCGTGTTCCTCACCTACCTTGAAGCAGAGCGCATCGTCCGCCCGATTGCTGCCGAAGCCCTAGCTCAGCGGTTTGAGGATTCTACCCTGGAACCGCCCGTTACCCAGCGCCTTCGCGCAACGTGGGTTGTCACCTCGGCTATCCCGCTGGTTGGCATTTGCCTCTTAGTAGCAGGGCATCACTACGGCTACTTCACCAATGACGCAGAGGATCTGTTCCCTGCAGTTTTGGCCCTTGGTATAACAGCGTTACTAACGGGGTTTGCTGCTCAAACTTTGGTCATTATGAGCGTGGTTGACCCAATCCACGAGCTTCAGCACGCTATCAACCGTGTTCGCCGTGGCGAGACGGAGGTGGCCGTCGATATCTACGACGGCTCCGAGATCGGCGTCCTTCAGGCCGGCTTCAATGAGATGATGCGCGGCCTCCGCGAACGCCAGCGCGTCCGCGACCTCTTCGGCCGCTACGTAGGCACCGAGGTTGCTCGTCGCGCCATGGAAGAGCGCCCAACCCTGGGCGGCGAGGACCGCATGGTGGCCGTCCTCTTCGTCGACGTCATCGGCTCCACCACTTTCGCCGTCAACCACACCCCAGAAGAAGTGGTCGCTGCCCTCAACGAGTTCTTCGAGAAGGTCGTCTCAGTCGTGCACCGCCACAAGGGCGTGATCAACAAGTTCCAGGGCGACGCTGCGCTTGCGATCTTCGGCGCACCGCTCCCGCTTGCCGACGCCCCAGGCCTCGCCCTTGCCGCAGCCCGTGAACTACGCACGGAGCTGAAAGACATGCCACTGAAATGTGGCATCGGTGTGGCGTCCGGCCACGTTGTTGCGGGACACATCGGCGGCCATGATCGTTTCGAGTACACGGTGATCGGTGACGCTGTAAATCAGGCTGCTCGCCTCACCGAGCTTGCTAAGGATGCCCCAGGGCGCGTTCTCACTTCCGTGTCCACGCTTCGTGGCGCTAACGAGGCCGAACAGGCACGCTGGACAGTACTAAAGTCCGTTGAGCTGCGTGGACGTGGTGAGCTAACTCAGCTGGCACGGCCAATTCGACCAACGCTCGCGGATCGCTCATAGTCAGCTTGTTGACCCGTCAGCAATATGCAACTTAAATCACAGCTCGGTAACGATGCTGGATTTCAGTTAACGACAGTTTCGGTAGGTCGCGATCCTAAAGGTGTAAGCCCTCCACGCCTCACCTTTAGGAGTTTTACTTGCGCAAGACCATCGTTTCCACCCTCACCCTGGCCCTCGCATTGTCCGCTGCTCCAGCTGCGCACGCGGGCTTCACCGCCCAGAATTCCTCCGAAGCAGCGCAGCTGTCTTCCGAGGAATGGGCGAACGTCTCCAGCAACATGCAGTGGAACCTGACGAACCAGCCATTCCCAAGCAACATCGTTGACGCCATTGGCGCTGGCGCCTTTGGAGCGTTCCAGGCCAGCTTGGTTTCCCTGTATCACTGGACTTTCATGTCCATCAACCAGGTCCTGAACATCTTTAACCCTTAGGAGAAAACACATGAAGCGTCTCATCGCGGCAACCACTGCCACCATCGTCCTCTTGTCCGCACCTGCCGCTCAGGCTCGTGACATTGAGGTCCCACTTTCCACAAACACCAAGGAGATCGTCCACAACCTCTGGAAGAACGGCTACCAGCAGTGGGACATCCTCCAGACCATCTTTTCCCCATTCCTCGCCTACATCGCCCCACAATCCACGGACACTCTCATGGGCGACGAAAACTTCATCTACACCTCAAACTAGATGCCACACATGAAGAGCTCGCAATGCTCTTCACCTTCACATTCATCCCGCCTCCCCTGGTGGAGTGGGGTTAAGAATCCGAGCTATAACGCTCAATCGATTCGGCCACGTGGCCACGCATGACATATTCGACCCGGTGCGCTAGTTGTGCCGGGTCTTCACGCATTCCGGTGGCGATCCAGTGCATCAGGTGTCCGACCACCGCCAGGGTGTAGTGGTCAATGATGAAGTCCCGGTCAACTGGTTGCAAGCAATGGCCGTCGGCAAGCTCGGTCACGATGGCGCTCATCATTTCGCGCAGCGCTTTGAAGAAGAACACCTCGGTTTTGGGCATTGTGAGCGATTTTAGAATCGCTTGGACTTGGTCACGGTGGGTGAACATGTAGGTCATGAGCTGCTCGAATCCGGCAGCCCACGCGTCGTAGCGTGCGTGCGCGAGGATGTGACGCGCGACTTCTTCTTGGAAGAGCCACGCGGCAGCATCGTAAACGTCGTCGAAATGATAGTAGAACGCTTGGCGAGTGACTCCGGCCCGAGCTGCCAGACGAGCGACAGTGATTCGGGAGAGCTCGGTGGTCGTCAACTCACTTTTGAGCGCTGCAGCCAAGGCCTCACGTGCTTCCATAATCGCCACTTTACACAACACTAAAAGTGTCTATGTACAGGGCTTTTTATGACCAATAGGCTGAAAAGTACCAAGGCGCTTTCCTTGAAGGATGGGTTACGAGGCAAGCGCCCCGTCCGACAAGGAGATCATCATGTTCCTCTTCGCAACCATCCCTTGGTATTCCTGGCTCGCCTGGTTCGCTGTCCTCGGCGCACTGATCGGCCTCAATGAAATTTCCCGTCGATCGCGCTACGCAGGCTGGGCCTTGTTCATCGCACTGCCGATTGCACTCACCATTTTCGTCTGGCCTCACACCGCGGGGGCTGGCTCATCGACGGGCACCTGGTTCCACTGGGTCAAGGTTTACTCCGCCCTCGCCGGCTGCCTCGGCTTCATGGCGCTGCGCTACCACCCGAAGCTCGCAGCGAACAAGTGGGCGCTGTGCTTCCCACCGTTCATCCTTGGCTTGAACATTTTGGAAGCCTGTATCCGTGACTTCGAAGTCGGCGCGATGAACGCAAACGGCATGGTCGACGGCGTGTTCATGGTCTCCGGTTCGTGGAACTACATGAATGGCATCGCTGGCCTGCTCAACCTCATCACGATTTGCGGCTGGACCGGCATCATCATCTCCCGAGATCCGTCCAAGGACATGATCTGGCCAGACATGCTGTGGTTCTGGATCATTGCCTACGACCTGTGGAATTTCGCGTACGTATACAACTGCGTCGGCGACCACTCCTTTTACGCAGGTGCCGCGCTCTTGATTTCCTGCACAATCCCAGCGTTCTTTATCAAGAAGGGCGCCTGGCTGCAGCACCGCGCCCATACGCTGGCCTTCTGGATGATGTTCACCATGGCTGTGCCAAGCTTCGTCACGTCCTCACGGTTCTCCGTCGAAGCATCCCACGATCCGAAGGCCCTGTTCATCGTGTCCTTCATCGCGTTGGCAGCGAATATCGCTGTGTTCGGCTACCAGATCTACACCGCCGTCACCCGCAAGAAGAACCTGCTTCGCGACGAGCTGTACGCCCACCTCGACGCGCACCACGATGTCTTCATGTCCAACATCGCAGTGCCAGCGTCCTTTGAAGCAACGGAGATTAGCGCCGCGCCTTCACCACGCGCTTAGTGGTCTGCTTTACCGTTTTCTTGGCCGCCTTCTTGGCGGCCCTCTTCTTGGTTGCCTTCTTTGCCGGAGCTGGGTTTGCAGCCTCCTTGGCGCGACGTTCGGAGAGCAGCTCGTTGGCGCGGGCGTCGGTCATGGTCTCCGGGCTGTCACCCTTGCGTAGCGACGCGTTCGTGGTGCCATCGGTGACGTATGGGCCGAAACGACCGTCCTTGACCTGCATTGGCTTGCCAGACACGTCGTTGTTTCCGAGAACCTTCAGTGGCGCAGCAGGCGTTGCTGCGCGGCCACGGCGCTTAGGCTCGGAGTAGATCCGACGCGCTTCCTCCAGGGAGACGGTGAAGATCTGCTCTTCGTTTGCCAAAGTGCGGGAGTCATCGCCCTTGCGCAGGTATGGGCCGTAGCGGCCGTTTTGTGCGGTGATGACCATTCCGTCAGATGGGTCAACACCGACTTCGCGCGGCAGGGAGAGCAGTCGAAGCGCGTCGTCAAGCGTGACAGTGGCGGGTTCCATGGTGGAGAACAGTGACGCGGTGCCCGGCTTGAGGGTTTCCTCGATGATCTGGGCGATGCGCTTTTCCTTCTGGGTGGCTGCGGTCTTGGTTTCCCAGTTCTTGGCACGCTTGCCTTCGGCTTTGCGCTGCGCGTCCTCGGCTGCGCGTTCCTCGGCGACGATCTCCTCGGCCTTGGATTCAACCGAGGCCTTCTCTTCGTCGGTGACCATCTCGGTGACGTATGGGCCGTAGCGGCCGTCCTTCGCCACAATCATGCGGCCATTGGCGGGGTTGACGCCCAGCTCACGGCCACCTTGCGGGATGGCAAAGAGCTTCTCTGCAGCCTCAAGGGAGAGCTCGTCCGGGGTGGTGGATTCAGGCAGGTTGGCGCGCTGGTATTCCGGCTCGCCTTCGGCGGTGTGGCCAACAACGCGCTCGAGGTATGGGCCGTAGCGTCCGACGCGGACCACGATGTCGCGGCCTTCGGAGTCGGTAAACAGCTTGAGGGAGTTGACCTCGCGGGCGTCGATTTGCTCCAGGTTGTCACCGACCAGGGACTTCAGGCCACCGAGACGGGCGATGGAGTCAGCCATGTTGTCGCGGGCCTCCGCGTTGCCGAAGTAGAAGCCGGTGAGCCACTGGGTGCGATCCTCGTTGCCCGCTGCGATCTCATCGAGCTCATCTTCCATGGAGGAGGTGAAGTCGTAGTCGACGAGGGAGCTGAAGTTTTGCTCCAGGAGGCCGACCACGGCGAAGGCTACCCACGATGGGACCAGCGCATTGCCGCGAGAGAAAACGTAGCCACGGTCCTGGATCGTCTTGATGATGCTTGCGTATGTGGAAGGACGACCAATGCCCAGGTCTTCCATCTTCTTCACCAGGGATGCTTCCGTGTAGCGCGCCGGCGGGTTGGTGGAGTGTCCCTCGGCCTCAACCTTGTCGGCAGCAAGCGCATCGCCCTTGGTCAGTACCGGCAGGCGTTTTTCGGCGTTGTCGGCCACGTTGCGGCCGTCTTCCAGCATGGACGTCTCCACATAGGCCTTGAGGAAGCCCGGGAACGTGATGGTGCGGCCGGTCGCGGCGAATTCAACCTCTTCGCCGGACTTGGCGGTGCCCGCGATGGTGACCTTCATGGACGTACCACGTGCGTCAGCCATCTGGGAGGCGACGGTGCGCTGCCAAATGAGTTCGTAGAGCTTGAATTCCTCGGCGTCGAGCTGGCCGTGCAGCTGTCCAGGGGTCGCGAAGGTTTCACCTGCAGGTCGGATTGCCTCGTGAGCTTCCTGCGAGTTCTTCACCTTGCGGTTGTACTGACGCGGCGCATCAGCCACGAACTTGTCGCCGTACAGCTCTCGCGCCTGCTGGCGCGCAGCCTGAATACCGGACTGGCTCAGCGTGGTGGAGTCGGTACGCATGTAGGTAATGTGGCCGTTTTCGTACAGTCGCTGCGCGATACGCATGGTGCGCTCGGAGGTGTAGTGCAGCTTGCGCCCTGCCTCTTGCTGCAGCGTAGAGGTCATGAACGGTGGGTATGGGCGACGGGTGTAAGGCTTCTCCTCCACCCCGGCAACGCTCATCGACGCGCCGGTCAGGGCGTCGGCAAGCTGCTGTGCGCGCGCCTCATCGAGCACGACAACGTCCTTGCCCTTGAGCTCGCCACGGTCGGTGAAGTCGCGGCCCTGCGCCACACGCTGCTTATCGACGGCCACCAGGCGGGCCACAAACTCGTTCGGGTTCTCTGGGGTAGCGGTTTTGTCGGTCTTGAGTTCGGCGGTGAGATCCCAGTAGTTGGCGGACTTGAATGCCATGCGCTCGCGTTCGCGTTCCACGATCACGCGCGTTGCCACGGACTGCACACGTCCCGCAGACAGACGTGGCATGACCTTCTTCCAGAGCACCGGGGAAACCTCGTAGCCGTAGAGTCGGTCCAGGATGCGGCGAGTTTCCTGCGCATCCACCAGGTTTTCATCCAGTTCACGGGTGTTTTCCGCGGCGGCCAAAATTGCTGGCTTGGTGATCTCGTTAAACACCATGCGCTTGACCGGCACCTTCGGCTTCAGCACCTCGAGCAGGTGCCATGCGATGGCTTCACCTTCACGGTCGGGGTCTGTGGCGAGGAAAAGCTCGTCGACGTCCTTGAGCTTCGCCTTCAGGTCGGCGACCTTCTTCTTTTTGTCAGCGCTAACAACATAAAGCGGGGCAAAACCGTGGTCCGTGTCCACGCCGAGGCGTGCCCAGGACTCCTTCTTGTACTTGGCTGGAACATCCGCTGCGCCACGCGGAAGATCGCGAATGTGTCCCACGGACGCTTCGACGATGTAATCCTTGCCCAGGTAGGGCTGGATTTTCTTCGCCTTCGTCGCGGACTCCACGATCACCAGTCGCTTCACGCCAGCACTCGAATCTGCCACTTACGCCAACTTTCTGTCATTACATGTGTGCGTTTAACTGACTACCGTACACAGTTATATATAGCTCTACTACGCACAGGGGCTGCAAATGTTGAAATTCTCTCATTTTGCGCTACTGAATTTTGAGCCCGTCGGCTGTTCTTGTGTGTACTCCCGATGTAGTACTACTACGAAAATGAGCTATTTTTGGCTCATTTTGACCCGAGAAATGTAGTAGTACTACATCGGGAGTACACAAACCTGCCCATACAAACCCCTGCGCACGCAAAAACCCGGCCACCCCTTTTTCAAAAAAGGAAGCGACCGGGTTTTCAGGAAGTCTTAGACAGCGGTGACGTTCTGAGCCTGTGGGCCCTTTGCGCCTTCACCGATCTCGAACTCGACCTGCTGGTTCTCTTCGAGGGTACGGAAGCCGTTGCCCTGAATCTCGGAGTAGTGAACGAATACGTCTGCAGATCCGTCAGCTGGAGCGATGAAACCAAAGCCCTTTTCAGCGTTGAACCACTTCACAGTTCCCTGTGCCATAATAAAACCTTATTTCTTTTGAAACGAAGCAGTACTTTCAATATTTCTGGAAGTACCGGGCCGTTGGAACTCTCGGACCCTTCTTTCAAAAGACTCGAGCGCTCGCAATCAAACAAAATCCTCTGCGAGCGCTATGTAACACTGCACTTGGAAAAGCTGCGACCGAGTCCCAGTGTGTCACGAATTTTTGTGGAGCGATAGCCCCATTCTAAAATTATTTATATATACCCTGGTCAGGGTGCGGAAATAATTTTCACATAAGGTTGGTTCATGGCTTCAAATTCAGGTTTTCCAACCGTCGGCATGGAGATTGCAGAATTCGTGCAGCGCAGGTTTCCGCAGTCCACATGTACGCACATGGAAACCATCCCTGCACGACCAGCCAGCTATGCCCCTTGGCCTGAGTGGGTATTCCCTCCGCTACGGAATTACTTGGAGGAGCAGGGGATCCGCCAACCGTATTCGCACCAGGTGGCCGTCGCTGAGCATGCGCGGGCAGGCAGGAACGTCGTGGTCGCAACGGGCACGTCGAGTGGCAAGTCGCTGGGTTATTTGCTGCCGATCCTTAGCGCTTTGCAGGCCGATCCCACCGCGTGCGCACTGTATTTAACGCCGACTAAGGCGCTCGGCAGCGATCAGCTGAGCAATGTGCTGCGCATGACTAGGGACATTCCCGAGCTTCGCAGCATTGGGCCTGCTCCCTATGACGGCGACACACCCGCCGATGCACGTTCCGGCATTAGGGACGAGTCTCGTTTCATCTTCTCCAATCCCGACATGGTGCACGCTTCTCTGCTCGGCAATCATGCCCGCTGGGGCAGGCTGCTGCGCCACCTGAAGTTTGTGGTTATCGATGAGTGCCACACCTACCGAGGTGTGTTTGGGGCGCACGTCGCCATGGTGATTCGCCGACTTACTCGGCTGGCCAGGCATTATGGCAGCGACCCGGTCTTCATTCTGGCCTCAGCCACGGCCACCGATCCCGCTGAGCACGCCGGCCGTTTGATCGGTTCCCCCTGCGCCGAGGTGACCGAGGACGGTGCTCCGACCGGGGTACGAACCGTTTTGCTGTGGGAGCCCGGTTTCATCGAGGGTGCCGAGGGCGAGAACGGCGCTCCCGTTCGGCGCGCGGCAACCACGGAATCCGCGGACATCATGGCGGCAGCCATCAGCGAGGGCGCCCGAACTCTCACTTTTGTGCGTTCCCGGCGCGGCGCCGAAATTGTGGCTCTGCGCGCCGCCGAGGAACTCACCTTGCTGGGACGCCCCGATTTCGCGCGGCGCGTCGCCTCCTACCGGGCGGGCTACCTGCCGGAGGATCGGCGCAGGTTGGAACGCATGCTTGACGACGGCACCCTCCTCGGCGTCGCCACCACCAATGCCCTGGAGCTCGGGATTGACGTGGGAGGCCTTGACGCGGTGGTCACTGCTGGTTTCCCGGGAACGATTGCTTCGTTTTGGCAGCAGGCAGGCCGCGCGGGTCGTCGCGGGCAGGGTTCGCTCGTGGTGTTCGTGGGCCGAGATGAGCCGATGGATAACTATTTGCTGCACCACCCGGAGGCGCTGCTGAGCAAGCCGGTGGAGCGGATCGTCTTTAACCCGGCGAACCCGTTTGTGCTGCGCAGCCACGTGTATTGCGCTGCGGTGGAACGCGCTCTGACCAGTGCAGACATTACACAATGGCACGCGGAACCAGTGGTCGAGCAGTTGGTGGCGGAAGGGTTGCTCCGCAAGCGCCCGCAGGGATATTTCGCGGTGGAGCCTTTTGAAGAATCGGATTTAACCCCAGATACCGCACATCAATTGGTGAGTTTGCGAGGGTCATCAGAGCGGGAAATCATCATCGTCGAATCCACCACCGGCAGGCTGTTGGGCACGATCGACGCCGAGCGCGCACCTTCACAAGTCCACCCCGGCGCGGTGTACATGCACCAAGGCGAAACTTTCATCATCGACGAACTCGATCTCATCGATCGCGTCGCCCTCGCCCGCCCCGACACCCCGGAGCACACCACTTTTGCCCGAAGCACTACGGATATCCGCATTGTGGGCGATCCGGGGCCCGGACAGCTCAAAGATCTTGGCGGTGGGGTGTGGGTCGCCGCCGTGGACGTGGAGGTCACCACCCAGGTCACGTCGTACATCACCAAGCTTGCCGACGGCACAGTCTTAGATTCCGTGGCCCTGAACATGCCAAAGCAATCCCTGACCACCCGGGCCGTGGCGTACACAGCGGATCCCCTTGCGCTCACCGCAATGGGTATTTCTGCAGCGGACCTACCCGGCACTTTGCATGCAGCAGAGCACGCAGCGATCGGGATGTTGCCACTGCTCGCCACCTGCGACCGGTGGGACATCGGCGGCGTATCCACTGCTCAGCACCCTGATACCGGGCTTCCTACGGTGTTCGTCTACGACGGCCACCCCGGTGGTGCGGGCTTCGCCGACTGCGGGTTCGAACGCTTCCAAGAGTGGATCACCGCCACTTTTGACACCGTCAGATCGTGTTCCTGCGAAAGTGGCTGTCCATCCTGCATCCAATCCCCGAAGTGCGGGAACGGCAACCAGCCTTTGAACAAGGCTGGCGCCATCACGCTTCTCGGGTCACTGGTTTCCTTGATGGGCTAGATCGGACCGGCGCGGGAGGCTGCCGACACCGAATCAACCCGGACCGTGACGATGACGTCCGCCTCCACTAGGTCACACTGGATAACTTCACCTCCATTTCTGCTACTGACCTGGTTCGCCACCCCGCAAGGGTCTGGCTCCTGATGGAATTGGGAATGGGCAGCTGCCACCGCAGCCAGCTCGGCTGCCACTCGCGCTTGATGGGTATCGATCATCCCTTTACCGAAGGTCCCCACAAGGACTACGAGAGCCACTACCGCTGATATCGCGCCGGCAGCCGTGATGGTGACGTTGCCTGTGTCGTCGTCAAGGCGCATACACGATCTCCACGGGATAGGTCGCGCTCGCAACGATGTCGCGGAAGGGCGCATCGATGCGCACGGTGGCTTTTGCCCAGGCAGCATTGGTGGAGTACACAACAGTCCCACGTTCTGGCTGGTAGTGCTCCCCCAGGGCGTGGGCCCGGGCAGCGGCGCCGGCCATATCGATGGCGGAAATGTACAGAGCCAGCACCGACATTGCACTAAGTGCTAGGCCAGTGACGCTAACGAGACCAGCGAGCCCGAAGGCAGCTTCGATGGTGACTGAGCCTTGGTCGTCGTCCAGTTGGTCAGGCAGGGACGCTGGCCAGAGCACTGCTCAAGATTCCTTGGAGGGCCTGCGAGACCTGCTGGCTTTTCACCACCAGGTACAGCGCGCCGGCGAGAGCTGCTGCGCCGATCGAGCCCATGGCATATTCGATTGTCGACATGCCTTGGTCGTCGCGGATGAAGGTACGGAACATGATTTCTCCTTAGGTGAAATGTTGGGTAGCGAGAGTGATGATGATGGGCAAAAGCCCGAGGACAATGAAGGCAGGCAAGAAACAGATCGCCAGCGGAAGCGCGATGAACACTCCGGCTCGTTCGGCAGCAGCGGTTGCTTCCTCCGCAGTGCGGGAACGAACATCGCGGGCAATTCTTTCGCACGAATTAACCAGCGAACTTCCCGAACTATGCGAGTGCGTTGACACCCGCGCTAGTTCCTGCAGCGCTGGTACGCCGACCATGGGATTCCATGCAGCAGCGGGTGGCGCTCCGAGGCTGAGCATCGCGGCTACGCTGCGCCACGGCGTCGATGGAACCCGGCTGACTTCAGCAACAGCTTCGGCTGCCATCGCCGGGGTCACTCCGGACGCTAGGCACGCTGCAAACAGTTCGATATCGGCGGCGCAGTCCAGCGCTGCAGGCGGTCCGTCTCTGGCCCGCAATGCGGCATTGGTTTCTTCGTTGATTCTGTTCTTCAGTGGCGCTGGTTGCGATATCCACATACCTAGAGCTGCAAAAACGAGGCTGATCATCGGGCTCCCCCATCATTGATGGCGCTGGCTACTATGCGGTCGACCCACAGGAAACCCGCACAGCCAAGCGCAGTACCGACGGCTAGAAGCATTCCGCCGAGAGGCGTTCCGGTCAGGAATCCCACAGGGTCAGCGCCCATCGCTATTCCCATTCCGATCCCGGCTAGCGGTAGCGCGGACAGGATGACCGCCGTAGCTTGTGGCCCTTGCAATGCTGCCTGCGTGGCTCGGGCGTGACGCAGTCGCGTATCGATGCGGTGCTGCATATGTTCGAGCAGACCAGCCAATGCAATGCCCCTAGAGTCTGCGACGCTCCATAGCTTTCCGACGTCCCGTAGGTCGCCGTAGGGCTCCGGGGCGTCGATAAGCACGACCGCGGGCGATACCCCAGCGGAGGATCGGTGGGTGGCCACAGTACACAGCTCGCGGAGTCGTTCTGGGGAATCCATCGCTGCATGCTTCATTGCTTCGTGGGGAGTCGCCCCAGCGCGTAGGTCGCTGGCGAGGCTGCCCACCAAGTTCGCGGTGTCTTCTGCTGCTTCTCGAACTCTTGCTCGCCGGTGCATCGAGGTCAGTTTCCACACCAAAAGTCCGGTCACCATGAGCGCCGAGATGGCCACCGCTGCGCCCTTCGCGAGGACAATTGCAGCCGGAATCAGCCCGGCAAGATAAAGCAGCCGACTTGTACTCACCGAGTCAGCAATTCGTCCCCGAGGCGAAGCAGGAGATCCAACTAGAAGGGCGCTAGCTGCGCAAAACACCGCAATCATATATGCACTCCATCATTTGCGGACCATATGATCTTTGTTTCACATCTTGAAAATCCGGCTATCGCAGATACTTTCCGTCCCTGCCGAGTTCGCTGCATCATGACTACATACGAAACCGCGGCCTGAAGCTGGGTGCGCAGGGCATCCGGCTGCATCCCACCAAGCATCGCTAAGGCCTCCATGCGCGCAGGGACCTCAGCCACCGAGTTCGCATGGACGGTGCCAGCCCCGCCTTCGTGCCCCGTGTTGAGCGCTGCCAACAGATCGACCACTTCGGCCCCGCGGATCTCCCCGAGCACGATGCGATCCGGGCGCATCCGGAGCGCCTGCTTCAAAAGGTCGGCCATGCTGACTGCCCCTTTGCCCTCCACATTCCGGGACCTCGCCACGAGCGAAACCACGTGGGGGTGCGGAGGCTTGAGCTCGGCGGTGTCTTCGATGCAGACGATGCGCTCGGTAGTAGGAACTTCAGCCAGCATTGCTGCCAGCAGCGTGGTTTTGCCCGAACCGGTGCCACCGGCTACAAGAAAGGAGTGCTTGTCATGAATGATGGTCCGCAAGATCTCTTTGCTGTGGGCACAGATTGTGCCTAGCTCCTCCAGCCTGTCGAGTGTTGTCGCAGCTTGACGGAGCACTCGGAGGGAGATGCAGGTCCCGCCATCGCTGAGGGGAGGGATGATCGCGTGGATGCGAATACTTGCCCCGTCCTCTCGTAGGAGGCGTCCGTCGACGAAGGGCTGAGCATCATCGAGTCTGCGACCACAGGCGACCGCGAGGCGAACTGCGAGTTGGCGGACCTCGGCGTCGTCATCAAAGGAAAGTTCGGCGCGCTCCAGCCCGTCACCCCTGTCAAACCAGACGGAGTCGGGCCCGTTGACCAGCACATCCGTGACACCCGGGACTGCCAGGATGGTATCGAGCACCCCGGCCCCCGATGAGTTTTGTCGCAGCTTCCGCAGGATATTAATCAGTTCCAAGTCACTGATGACTCCGGCTTCTTCCCGCACCACTTGCGCAATGTCCTCGGCAGGCGCATTGTCCATGGCCCCGAACTGTTGTGCAATGCGCAGCTGCACCTTGGAAATGAGATCCATCAGCCGCGCCCCATTTCGGCTGTAAGCGCACGGACTGCTGATTTGAGCGCGCCTGGGCACGTCGATAAGCCATGCATTTCGGACCGCTTCACCAGCGACGCGGCATGCGGAATCTCGGTAACCACATCCATCCCGCTGAGACGCTCCACCTCAGCAACGCTCAGCCCCGACCAACTGCGATGCCGAACAACCCCCACTTGGCGCACGCCTTGCAGCGAGGCCACCTGCGCGGAGATGTGCTGCGCAGCTGACACAGCGCGCAACTCCGCGGGAATGACGACGGCGACGCAGTCGACGCCCAAGAGAGCTTCTTCCCAGCCAGGCAGACGCAGCGAGGCATCGACAACTACCGTGCAATTGGCCAAAGAATCGATGGCAACCCGCACCTCGGCACCGCTCAAGGCCTCCAAACTGCCCTTGCTGCGCGCCGAAGTAAGGAAACTTACTCCCTTTTCCTGCGGCAACGCGGCTTGGAGATCATGACCATCAACAGCTCCCGCACTGAAACTTAGGTCATTCCACCTGGCGCCGGTGAGATGTTCAGCCCCTAGGAGCAGGTCGATCCCACCGGAGTACGGATCAGCGTCGAGCAGCACTGCCCCATTGCCGAGCTCCCTCGCGAGCGCCACCGCCAACGTACTCGCACCACAGCCCCCGCTGGCCCCGAGGATGGCGATGCTCCGCCCGGATCGCTGCATCGGCACCGCACTCTCCCCTACCGCGCGTAGCAGCTCCGGTGCCTGCGCAGGGATGACGAAGCCTTCCGAGGCCCCGACGGCAAAGGCGCGCTGCCAATCGATCGGACCCGGATCGCCAGCCACGAACAGCACGCGCGGGTGCCCCAGCGCCCCACCAAGCTCCGCAGCCATGTGCTTATCGACGACCACGGCCTTGCATCTGACTGCTATGCGACGAAGCTCAGCTGGATCGGAGATGTCAATGACCTGTTGCCCTGCGGCGGCCACAATATGCATGGCTTCGGGATGGAGCAGTGGATCTCCCACGCTTACGACAATGCTGTTCTTCATGGCCATGAGGATGCCGAGAAGCATTCCTCTTGCCAAGGGGCACCTTAAAGGCCTGTGGATAACCCCACTTTTTGCGCACGTTTCAACGACTCTTGTGGATAACTTGGTTTTCCGCACAAAAAACGACGGCCCGCGCCTCGGGGGGGGGTGTGCGCGGACCGTCTATTTTCTTACCCGACAACAGGGGGGGGATCGTGCCGGGGCTGGCCACTCGGTATATCGGGGCCTTGCACGGATCATTATACACGGCCATTTTTGAGACTCAATGGCGCAAGAAAAGAAATTTTCCAGTGCTGGCATTCGTCTAGACTGGAGAACCGTGAGCACACGAGCAGACCGGGCCCATGTCGAACTTCAGCTGCCTAAAGTGGCCGCTTTCTTCGACCTTGACAAGACGATCATTGCCACGAGCTCCGCTTATGCCTTCGGCCGAGAGTTCATGAGCAGTGGCCTGATCTCACCTAAGGCTGCGCTCCAGATGTCCTTGGCGCAGGCAACCTATATCTTGGCCGGGCACTCCGGCGAGCAAATGGATCGCACCAGGGATCAGCTCACCGCCATGATCGCAGGTTGGGAACTTGAGCAGGTACGTCAAATTGCCGAGGAGACCATGAAGAACGTTGTCTCTCCTGCTATTTACCAAGAAGCACGCGACCTGATTCGCTTCCATCAGAACTTGGGTCACGATGTCATCATCATCTCCGCGTCAGCGACGGAACTGGTCACGCCTATCGCGAAGGAGCTCGGCGTACACCACATCGTGGCCACAGAGCTTGCCACCAAAGATGGTGTTCTGACCGGCGAAGTGCTCTTTTATGCAAAGGGACCGGCGAAGGCCGAAGAGATTAAACGCCTTGCGCAGGAGCGTGGCTACGACCTTGATCGCAGCTTCGCCTATTCTGACTCCGCCACCGACATCCCGATGCTGGAAACAGTGGGCAACGCCGTTGCGGTGAACCCAGACCGCGCCCTGCGACGTGCAGCGCTGGCCAACGACTGGGAAATCAAGTCCTTCCGCAACCCCGTTCCACTCTTTACCGTCCCTAGTACCAAGGAAGTCTCCATCGGTACCGGTGTGTTCGTGGCTGTCGCTGCTCTGACTGCTGGCGGGTTCTGGGCGCTGAAAAACAAGAAAAAGAGCTAGCGCGACAAGTTGTTGCCAAGCTGCAACAATAGCCCCATTTCTCCATCTCGATCGGGTTCAGCCAGGCTTGGCAAGCGGGTTAGAATGGCAGTGTTGTTAGCACAGCAGCGATTTTCGTGGCACGATTGCTAAAGAACGCTTTAGTTAAACGCATTTGGAGGAATACCGTGAGCAATGCCAAGGGGCTCTACACCGCAGGCGACGACCAGTTCGCCCCACGGGTGAACTCGATCCCGCTTTCTGATGTTGATAGCCGCGCTGCCGGCCAGGGCTCCATCGGTGACCTCGTGAGCGATGCCACCGCTCAAATGTCCAGCCTGTTCCGCGCAGAGCTGGAGCTGGCAAAGACCGAGCTCACCGCTAGCGCTAAGAAGGGCGCGATCGGTGGCGGCATGTTCGGTGTCGCGGGCACCATTGCTCTTTACAGCTCTTTCTTCTTTTTCTTCTTCCTTGCCGAGCTGCTTGACCTGTGGGTACAGCGTTGGGCTGCCTTCCTGATCGTCTTCCTGATCATGCTGGCTCTCGCCGGTATCTTCGCTTTCATCGGCTTGAAGAAGGTCAAGCAGGTTAAGAAGCCTGAAAAGACCATCGAGTCTGTCCAGGAGATGAAGAACCTGGTTCCTGGCAAGGCTCAGGAGAAGCTCGGCGCGAAGAATCGTGGCCTCTACTCCTAAATCTCCTTCGGTCCTGGCAATCCCGGGACCTTTTTCACACGAGTTGGTGCACACCCGTGGCACACGGCTTCACGCCGCTGTCGCCGGGGATCCCCGCGCACCACTCGTGTTATTTTTGCATGATGCCCTGGGCGGATGGTTCGATTTCCGTTTCCTCTTCGAACCCCTTTCCCCTGATTTTCATGTCGCCGCCATGTCGGCTCGTGGCTTCGCCCAGTCTGACAAGCCCCCGATGGGTTATTCCTTGCGCCATGGCGTCGGTGACATCTCTGGCATGATCCGCACGCTCGGGCATGGTCGCGCCACCATCGTCGCTGCGGGCACGTCGGCTCGCTTAGCGACGGCTCTCGCCGCCAACTACCCGGAACGCGTGCGATCCTTGTACCTGGTAGACGCCATTTCGCGGCCCAATACCACCCGTGTCGCCCTCGCCTACGCAGCCCCGAAATTCCCAGAGCTGGTGGCAAAGCGATCCCTGCCAGACGCAGACCCGGAGACACTCAAGCTGCGCGCGCTTTCCTATCAGATTGGTGGCACTGCCGGGCCGCGCACCAGGCATGCGAAGCTGCCCTTACGGCCGCTGCCGGTGAAGTGGTCCACCACAATCGATGCGCCGGTCACCTATGTCACCGGCACGCGCTACCCAGACCTCGCGACCTACTTGACCACGCACTCTTGAGTGTCCACGGACCGTGATAGCGCGTGGTAATCGCCAATCGTGGTTTGGATTTGCTTCTTGGTCAGCGCGTATCCAGTGTCGGTGTTGTCTGCCGCTGCGCCGAAGATCATGCCGATGACGTGCCCGTCGGCGTCGGTAAGCGGACCGCCCGAGTTACCTTGGCGAACGCTGCCACGCAGGGTGTAGGCCTCGCGGTCGAGGCGATCCTTGGCGTAAATGTCCGGCCCGTTGATGGTGATGATTTCGCGGATGCGGGCGCTGGTGGCGGTGAATGGTCCGGAGCCGGGGTAGCCCATCACGATGGCGTCGTCGCCCGGCTCGGCTGGGGTGTCGGCCCATTGCAATGGCGTGATACCGAGGTCTGGGGCGTGCAGCACTGCGATGTCGACTCGCGGGTCATAGAAGACGACGGTCGCTTCCCGAACTCCCATCATGGTGTCCAGCTTCACCGTTTCCGTTCCCGCCACGACGTGCGCGTTGGTCAGCACGTAGTCCTCGTCAAAGACGAACCCCGTTCCGGACAGCAGGTGACGACACTTGTCGGCCTGGCCAGTCACGTGGACGACTGCGGGCCTGAGCTTTTCGACGACCTCCGGCCGCTCCAGCTCGATGCGTGGCGCGGCCACTTCTACTCGTCGTGCTTCCTCGAATGGCGAGAGCAGTGGTGGCAGGCCGGATTCGTTGAGCATCGCCGAGATTTGGTTCGGCAGCTGGCGCATTGGGCCTGGTGCGAATCGGTCGACGCCATGCAGGATTTGGGAGGACCGCAGGCCTTGGGACACGGTGGCCGGGGTGGCTGTGACCAGCGGGATGGCGATGAGCCACGCCACGATGAGCGTGGTGATCACTTGGAATACCGAGCCGATCATGGAGTCGACTCGTTGGGTGGACTTGCGTCGCATGCCGTGGCGCATGCTGCTGCCGACGTAGGCTCCGAGCATGTTGCCGATGCCGATGAGAAGGACAACGGTGGCCAGGGCCAGCAGGAAGCGGAAGGCGGTGCTTTCCGTGTAGCCCATCACCCAAGGCGCCAGCGCGGCGCCGGCGAACAAACCAATCACGACGCCCACGGTGGATAGCACTGACGCGAGTGCGCCCTGACGCCAACCAGCAAATAGTGCGCCGATGAGCGCGATCGCGAGGATGATGTCGACGATCACGCCTGGATTGTGGGTCAGCTCGGCCACGAATCTCCTTTTAGAGCTTAAAAGTCCTTAACTCTTCTACGGTCTCACATTTCGCCGTTTCGCGAACCTCGCAACGCGGTTTCGAGATCAATTTGCATTGCAGACCAGGGCTGTTCCCACCCCGCTGCCCGAATCATCGCAGATATCAGTCCGCCGGTAAAACCCCAGACCACGTACCCGCGGTGCCAGAAAGCCGGCCCGGTCCACTGTCCTTTTCGCACTGTAAAACGATTGGCAGGATTGATTAGATCGTGAAGTGGCGCCTGAAAGATGTCGTCATTTTCCAGCGGGCTGACGATATCCAAGGCTTTAGGTTCCGTCCAATAGCCCAAGATGGGAACCACTGGGTTCCCAGTAGCGCGAATCCCAACGGGGTCAAGCTGCGCAAGAGGGACAACGGTGCGTCTGTCTAAGCCCGTTTCCTCCCACGCCTCCCGCAAGGCGCAGTCGACTGGACCGCGGTCCTCCGGGTCAATCCGTCCACCGGGAAAGGCGACCTGCCCGGAATGTGAGCGCATCGTTGGAGTTCGGTGTGTGAGGAGCACGGTTGCATCCTCCAGGCCGGTACCTGCGAGCAGCATGAGCACCGCCGACCGCTTGTAGGAGGGAAAATCCTCGAGGCCAAGCCCGCTGAGCATGCTGCCATCTTTGGCGCTCGAAACGAGCGGTCGGAGCCAGTCAGGCGCGTCAAGTGGCCGTAACGCAGTATTGAATCCCGAAAGCGTCACTGGAGCGCTCCTTGGACAGCCTCCTCCAGCTCAGCACCAGATCCAAATACTGCGGGGAAGCTCTTCTTCAGGTTGCCTTCGGCATCAAAGACCACGGTGATCGGCACGACCCCAGGCAGCCCGTATTCCCCTGCAAAGCGACCCCCGTCGTCCTGCAGGCTCGGTAGCTGCAGGTTCATCCCGTTGAGGAAGGATGCGCCATTGGACGCATTGAGGTCAGCGTGGACACCGATTACGTTCCACTCCGGGTGTTCGGCTGCGAGGGCGTCGAAAAGCGGGAGCTCTTCGCGGCACGGTCCGCACCACCATGCCCACACGTTGACCACGGTCGGCTTTTGCGGCCCCTCCACGGTGTTGCCGCCCAGGCACGGCAGTTGGATGTGCGTTGCCGGGCAGTCCGGGCGTGCTGCCACAGCGACGTCAGTGTCTTCGGGAGTTTCCGGCCCTGCCAGCATTTTTGGCACCACGGCGATGAGCCCCAGCACAATGACGAGGCTCGCCACGATCGACCACAGGCCTGTTTTCGTCATTTCTCCTCCAGCATCTGCAGCAGGTGCTCTCGCTCCGGTCCCTTCACCAACTTCTCCGCCTCGACGAAGTCCGCCGGGCCGGCGCTGCCGAAACTAGGGCACAGCTTAGCCACAAAACACGCGCCGCACGCCGCCTTTCGGCTGTGGCACACTCGCCGACCATGAAAAATCAGGCGGTGCGACACCATCGTCCACTCTGCCGGCTCGATGAGCTCAGCAATGCGCTTTTCGACGACCACAGGATCCGTTTCCTCCGTCAGCCCAAGGCGCCCCACCAGACGACCGAAATGCGTATCAACGGTGAGTCCCGGCACGTCGAAGGCGTTGCCAAGCACCACGTTGGCGGTTTTGCGCCCGACGCCGGGCAACTTGACCAGGTCTTCTAGCCGGGCAGGCACCTCTCCCCCGTGCTTTTCTTCGAGGGCCTGCCCGATGCCGATGAGGGCTTTGGCTTTGTTGCGGTAGAAACCAGTCGGCTTGATGTATTGCTCGAGTTCGTCCAAGTTGGCGTGGGCGTAGTCCGCAGCGGTCGGATAGCGCTTGAACAGAGCTGGCGTGACCTGGTTGACCCGCACGTCCGTCGTCTGTGCGGACAGCACGGTTGCGATGAGCAGTTCCAGAGGTGTGGTGAAGTCGAGTTCCGCGCGAGCGTTCGGATAGCACTGCGCGAGCATCCGATTGATCTTTCGGGCGCGACGCTTCCGGGCAAGGGGAGTTTCGGACATGAGCAAAGTATAGTCTGAAGCCATGAGCGTACTTATTGCTGTCGCGGCACCAATCGTCATCGCGGTGTTCGCTGTTCAGATGGAAAAGTTTGAAGTCTTCTCCACCCGAAAAAACTCTCCGAAAGAATAAAAATTCACATTTTTGGTCCATTGTTCGCCTTGTCACAGCCAAAACTGCACATCTTGTGATTTTCCAGGTAAGGTTTTAGCAGTAACACATTCGTGTGCTTGTGCCATCTCACATTGGAAATCCCTTGGCGTCGAAGAGCACACGACTTCACACAAAGGAGAGTTGAGTTGGAAGGCGTACAGGACATCCTGTCACGAGCTGGCATTTTCCAGGGAGTGGATCCAATTGCTGTCAACAGCTTGATCCGCGATCTTGAGACCGTTCGGTTCCCACGAGGCACGACTATCTTCGAAGAGGGCGAACCTGGTGACCGCCTTTACATCATTACTTCTGGCAAGGTGAAGCTCGCTCGTCACGCTAACGACGGCCGCGAGAACCTGCTGACTGTCATGGGCCCATCCGACATGTTCGGTGAGCTGTCCATCTTCGATCCAGGCCCACGTACCTCTTCTGCAGTCTGCGTCACCGAAGTGCAAGCAGCAACGATGAACTCCGAGATGCTGCGTTCTTGGATTGCACAGTACCCAGAGATCTCTGAGCAGCTCCTGCGCGTGCTGGCTCGTCGTCTGCGTCGCACCAACGCGTCCCTGGCAGACCTGATCTTCACCGACGTTCCGGGTCGCGTTGCAAAGACTCTGCTGCAGCTGGCTAACCGCTTCGGTTCCCAGGAAGGCAATGCACTTCGCGTTAACCACGACCTCACTCAGGAAGAGATTGCACAGCTTGTTGGCGCTTCCCGTGAGACCGTGAACAAGGCCCTGGCTACCTTCGCACAGCGCGGTTGGATCCGCCTGGAGGGCAAGTCCGTGCTCATCACGGATGCCGAGCACCTGGCTAAGCGCGCTCGCTAAGCCTAGATAGAATTAAAGCCCGCCTTTTAGGCGGGCTTTTTGTTTGCGTCTGTTACAGCGAGTCCAGGTAGCGTACTGCCACGCGGGTGGACTGTGCGGCTGCGCCACGCAGCACCGGATCAACGTCGGTGTAGATTTCGTCGACGAGGTCGATGATGGACGCATCTGGGCCCAGCTTTTCGCGAGCTGCCTTGACCTGGTCGAGGCGGTATTCACGGCGCTCAAGGTACTTGCGCGCCAAATCGGCCGTATTAGGGTGCTCAGGGCCGTGTGCTGGCAGCAGGGTGATGTCTTCGCCACGCTTTTCCAGCGTGCGCAGGGTGTCCAGGTACGCGCCAAGTTCGCCGTCGGTTTCGGAGATCATGGTCGTGTGGCGACCAGCGATGGTGTCGCCAGTGACGATGCCCTCCAAAGTGGACTTGCCTGCCTCACCACTCCAGATAAAGAAGCACACGGAGTCCTTGGTGTGTCCTGGGGTGTGAACGACCTCAATCTGAGGGGTAAGGCCTTCGATTGCGATGATTTCGCCGTCGCGAAGTGGCTCAGCCCCACGGCAGTAAGTTGCCTCAAAACCACGCACTGGGACGCCAGTGAGCTGGCGGAATCGGTCGATGGAGTCGGCGTGATCGTGGTGGCGATGAGTGATCAGAGTGAGGGCAATCTCCCCAGCCTTTTGCTGAAGGACGTTGAGGTGTCCTTCATCTTCAGGGCCTGGGTCGATGACGACGCTGACCTGATCTTCCGGGCCACGAACGACCCACGAGTTGGTGCCTTCCAGCGAGCTGTAGCTCGGATTTGGGCACAGGACAACACCGACGGAATCGGTAACAGGGCGTAGTTGACTGTAAGCAGGATGCTCCATACCCACTAGCTTATCCTTTTTGCTGAAAACTTAGCCGGCGATCTCAACCACAATCTCAATCTCGACTGGAGAACCGAGCGGAAGCTCGAACACTCCGACAGCCGAGCGAGCGTGTCCTCCCATGTCAGGGAAGATTTCACCAAAGAGTTCAGATGCACCATTGACAACGGCCGGCTGACCGTTGAAGCCTTCAGCGGATGCAACAAACCCGGTTACCTTCACCACGCGCTTGACCTTATCGATGCCAACCAAGGCGTCGATCGCGGCCAGACAGTTCAGGGCCGAAATGCGCGAAAGTTCAGCTGCGCGCTCCTGGGTGACATCCCAGCCGACCTTGCCCCTTTCTGGCAGGACGCCATCAACGAAAGGAAGCTGACCGGACGTCATCACCAAGTTGCCATACTGAACAGCCGGCACGTAGGACGCGACTGGAGCGGCGACGCTCGGCAGGGTGATACCTAGTTCTTTCAGGCGCGCGCTAATCATTTCTTCTCACGCTTCAGGTAAGCAACGTGGCTTTCTGGATTTGGGCCAGGTAGGACACTGACAAGCTCCCAGCCATCTTCACCCCAGGTATCCAGGATCTGCTTAGTGGCATGCGTCAGGAGCGGCACTGTTGCGTATTCCCAAGTAGTCATGCCTATATTCCTACCAGTTCTCCACCCGAAGCGAAGTACTCGGCCCAACTGGTGATGTGAGGATTTTTTCTCAAAAGTGCGCGACGCTGACGCTCGGTCAGGCCTCCCCAGACCCCAAATTCAACGCGATTATCGAGCGCATCCGCACGACACTGCAGCAAAACAGGGCAATGACGGCAAATTGCGGCAGCCCGGCGCTGGGCTGCACCCCGAACGAAAAGTGCGTCCGGATCCCCATCGCGACACTTAGCTAGTGTGACCCATTCCCCACGGTCGATCAATTGCTGCTCTTTCACCAGCGATGCAGTCATCGTCACGGCCTCCTTCACCACTAGTTGACACATGTAAGTGTATTCACACGATTTGCACGATGTCGAATGCGTCACACAAACGGGGGTCTACACTCACAGACTTTTTGCGTAGGGTATGAGAGGTGCACAGTATGAAAACATTGCTTTCCGCAGTTGGAGCCGTCATCGCAGCCGGCGTGATCAGCGCAGTCGCGCTGTCTCCCGCCGCTAGCCTTTCGGGGGTTGCGATCGCCCGAACCAACGAAACAATGCAATCACACCTGTCCGATCTCACCGATGGCACTACCCCCGGTGTCTCCACGATCACCGACAACGCCGGCACGCCAATTGCGTGGGTGTACGACCAGTACCGCATCGAGGTCCCGTCGGAAAAGATCTCCCCGAACATGAAGAAGGCCATCGTGGCCATCGAGGACCGTCGCTTCTACGAACACGACGGCGTCGACTGGCGAGGCACCGCCCGCGCCATGATCACCAACATCACATCCGGCGCGGTCTCCCAGGGCGCCTCGACCCTCAACCAGCAGTACGTAAAGAACTACCTGCTGCTTGTCGACGCCGAGACCGAAGCCGAACAGGCCGCAGCGGTGGAGACGAGTTATGCCCGCAAGCTCCGCGAAATGCGCATGGCCTCCGACCTGGAGAAGAAGCTGTCCAAGGATGAAATCCTGACCCGCTATCTCAATGTGGTGCCTTACGGCAATGGCGCCTTCGGCATCGAGGCCGCGGCGCAGACCTACTTTGGCAAGCCTGCTGCGGAGCTCAATGTTCCGGAATCCGCGCTGCTGGCTGGCATTCTGCAGTCCTCCTCTGCCCTGAATCCCTACACCAACCCGGAGGGCATGACGGAGCGTCGTAATCAGGTGCTTGACGCGATGGTCTCCACAGGCGATCTCAGCGCCGAGCAGGCCGGCCAGTTCAAGGCTGCACCTCTGGGTACTTTGGACCAGCCAAAGCGCCTCCCGAACGGCTGTATTGCAGCCGGGGACCGTGGCTTCTTCTGCGACTACGCCATCAAGTACCTGCAGGGCCATGGGCTCGATCCAGAGCGACTGTCCCGCGACGGACTGACCGTGAAGACGACTCTTGATCCGGCGGTGCAAGACGCGGCGCACAATGCGGTTGTTAACCACACGAATCCGCAGGCTAAGGGCGTCGCCGAGGTGCTCAATGTGGTGGAGCCAGGCGCTGATTCCCGCAAGATCTTGGCCATGACTTCTTCCCGCGATTACGGGCTTAACGTGGAGCAAAGCCAGACTGTGCTGCCACAGGCGTCAAGCCGCGTGGGCAATGGCGCGGGTTCCATTTTCAAGATCTTCACCGCTGCTGCTGCCATTGAACAGGGCATGGGCATCGAAACGGTGCTGGACGTACCAAAGCGTGTTGAGGTGTCCGGCATGGGTGACGGTGGTGCAAGGAACTGCCCTCCGGGTAAGTACTGCGTGGAAAACGCGGGCGTGTACAAGCCACAGCTATCCCTGAAGCAGGCGCTGGCGCAATCCCCGAACACCACCTTCGTGAACTTGATTGAGCAGGTGGGAGTAAAGGAGTCCGTCGATATGGCCGTGCGCCTCGGCCTTCGCGACTACACCGAAGAAGGCAGCTTCGACGGCAAGTCTTCCATCGCCCAGTACTTCGGCGATAACAACCTCGGTTCCTTCGTCCTCGGCCCAACGGCCGTCAACCCGCTGCAGCTGTCCAACGTGGCTGCGACGCTCGCCTCAGATGGCATGTGGTGCGAACCAAACCCGATCGTCTCCGTCACCGACCGCCATGGCAAACCAGTCGAGCTGACCAGCACCCCGTGTGAGCAAGCTGTCGAGCCGAACGTGGCCCGCGCGCTTGCCGACGCCATGAGCGACGACGTCAAGAACGGCACGGCCGCGCCCGCAGCCAATGGTTGGGGTTGGCGGGCACCAACGGCGGGCAAAACGGGTACCACGGAGTCCCACCAGTCGGCCGCGTTCATGGGCTTCAACTCGAACTTCGCAGCCGTGCCATACATTTACAACGACGGCACCGAGACAATGTCGCTGTGCACCGGCCCTGTCCGCCAGTGCTACGAAGGCACCCTCTTCGGCGGTAATGAGCCTGCTAATACGTGGATGTCCGTCGCCACGAACTCGCCAGGCGCTTCCGCCGGCCAGGTCGCTCAGGCTGCTCCTGAGCAGGTCAAGGGCAAGACTCAGGCGCTCGCAGATAAGGTCACTGGCAAGTCGGCTGCTGCTGCCAAGGCACAGTTGGAGGCCGAAGGCTACAGCGTCACCATCTCGGAGGTCGCTGGCCCTTCCAACAAGAAGGGGCAGGTCATGAACGTGAAGCTCGGCAACCTACGCGACGAAAAACCGCCGGTCACGCTGCTCGTGTCCGACGGTTCTCAGAAGGTCGCGCCAGCTCCCGCACCTGCGCCACGTGCTCCGCAGCCAGCACCAGCTCCAGCGCCTCCACGGTTGGAGGATCTGATCGGCGAACTGCTGCGCAGCAACGGCCTATAGGGCTGCGCGCACTGCCGTCGACAAGCGCTTGCCGTCGACTCGCCCCGCAGCAGCCTTCGTGGCTGCCTGCATCGCTGCGCCCATGTTTGGGTTATCCAGGCCTGCGATAACCTCCTTGACCAGGGCGTCCAGCTCTTCGTCGGTGAGCTGCTTTGGCTGGTAAGCCTGCAGCACCTCGGCCTCGGCGAGCTCATTGTCCGCAAGATCCTGGCGGCCATTCTGGGCGTACACTTCGGCGGATTCCTTGCGCTTCTTGATCTCGCGCGCGATCACCTTGAGGATATCCTCGTCCGTGGCGTCGTGCTTCGTGCCATTTACTTCTTCCATCTGGATGGCGGACAGCAGCATGCGCAGGGTGTTCGTGCGCAACTTGTCCTTAGCCTTCATGGCTTCTTTGAGGTCGTTGCGAATTTGCTGTTTCATGTTTTTCAGCATACGCACCGGTAGCATGGCAAGGGTGAAGAAAATCCTGCTCTCTTTGTTCGGTGCTGGCCTCGCGACAATGGGCTGGGGGTACTCCGAACTCACCAAGTTCCGCCTCAAGCATGAAACCGTAGAGCTCCTCGAGCCTGGGCTTATCGACGGCGGAGAGCTCAGGATCCTGCACATCTCCGACCTCCACATGCTGCCTTCGCACCGCACGAAGCAGGACTGGGTATCCGCGCTCTCCGTGCTCAACCCAGACCTCGTGATCAACACGGGCGATAACCTCGCATCCCCAGACGCAGTGCCAGCAGTGCTGCGCGCACTCGGCCCGCTGCTGTCCAAGCCAGGCCTGTTCGTCTTCGGATCCAACGACTACTACTCCCCGACCCCGGTGAACCCGTTCAACTACTTGATCGGCAAGAAACGCAAGGTAAAGGAAGTCGACCTGCCGTGGGAGGGCATGCGCGCAGCGTTCCTCGAGCACGGCTGGCGTGACGCCACCAATGCCCGCCACGAATTTAAGGTGGGGCACGTGCGCATCGCAGCAGCTGGTGTCGACGATCCCCACTACCACCTCGACAACTACCCGGCGATCGCCGGAAAGCCCAACCCGGACGCGGACCTGAGCATTGCCCTCACGCACTCCCCGGAGCCACGTGTCCTCGCTCAATTCGAGGCCGACGGCTACGGCATCTCCTTCTCTGGTCACACCCACGGCGGCCAGCTCTGTCTCCCCGTGGAACGAGCCATCGTGACCAACTGCGACATCGACCGGAAACGAGCCAACGGCCTCCACCGCTTCGGACGCATGTGGATGTACGTCACAAATGGCCTCGGAACGTCCCCTTACGTGCCGTTTCGCATCTTCTGTCGTCCGTCCGCGACGCTCATCCACGTGGTAGAAAAGCGGTAATTTTGTCTCTGTTTGGGGCAGGAGTACGGTGTTTTTCAGTGGTCATATGACCGCTGCGGGATATAGCGCAGTTTGGTAGCGCACGTCGTTCGGGACGACGGGGTCGCAGGTTCAAATCCTGTTATCCCGACTCATTTGGAGGCCACCTGGAAACGGGTGGCCTTTTGTCTTGGTCTACTTCACCATTCTCCGAATGGCGGCCTCTACCTCGGCGATCTTGTCCGCTGGGTCTCCTGCCCTGGCGGCGTCGACAACGCAGTGCTCGATGTGGTCGCCGAGTAGCGCCAACGCTACGTTCTCTAAGGCTGAGTTGACGGCGGAGATTTGGGTGAGGATGTCGATGCAGTATTCGCCTTCTTCCACCATGCGGTGAATGCCCCTGACTTGCCCTTCGATGCGTCGGAGCCGGGCGAGGTAGTTGTCGCGCTCGGGGCTATAGCCGTGGTCATGCATTGTCGGCTGGGATCTTCTTCAGGGCAAGCGCAGACAGACCGGAGATTCCGGCGAGGACCAGGCAGGACAGCACCATCATGGCAGTAGAACCGGAGTTGCCGAAGGTGGACAGGCCTGAGGTGGCGTAGCCAAGTGGCATGAGGCCCGAAAGCGCCGACATGAGGGCGGAGACTCCGGAGACAGATGCTTGCTTCCACACCCAGCCCACGATGCCGACCTGCAGCAGCATGAAGCCGTAGACGGCAACGCGACCATACTTTTCTCCAAACACCCGCACGAGCGCGTTGCTGAGCAGCGCGGATGCCAGGCCCGCCAGCAGGAGGATTGCGCACAGTCCAGCGAAGGAAACCGGGGTCAGCGAGGTGCCGAGCACCCCGACGAGCACGATGCCGAGCGCAACAGCTATCAGCCAGCGCCAGCGGTTGGAGAACACCGAACCTAGCATCACTGCCAAGGCGATCAGGAAGCCGAACAGTGGGATGAGCTGAGGCGCAGGCTCGGATGGCGATGGCGCAGAATCTGCTGGAAGTGCGCGCTGCACGCCCGCAATCTTTTCCTTGTTGGTAGCTGCCATGCCGTCGACCTTCGTCGCGCCGTCCTTAAGATCGGTAGATCCCTTGGACGCTTCCGCGAGGCCCTTATCCAGTTCGGCCAGGCCTGCGGCGAGCTCCTTGGATCCCTTCGTGGCAGAGTAAATGCCGTCGTGGTAGCCGTATCCAGGCACAGCCAGCTGGTTGGCGATCTCACGGGATCCGGTACGCAGCTGGGCCAGCTGATCCACCATAGCCCCGTCGAGCTTGAACTCCTGCACCTGCTTCTTGAATTCAGCCAGCTGCTTACGGAAATCTGCAGCCTGCGGATCATTCTTCTTCGCCAGCTCGGCATCCACCTTGTCGATTTCAGCCACGATCTGCCCCTGCACCAGGCCGATTCCCTGAACCTGGTCAACCGCCTTGGATACACCATCTGCGACCTTGACTGCGCCGTCGCCAAGCTGACCTGTGCCGGCCTGCAGCTCGATCATGCCTTGGGAAAGGTCGCTGGCGCCCTTGCTGGCAGTTTTACCGCCTTCGGAGAGCTGGCCCATGCCGTCGGCAAGCTTGCCGGAGCCGGTGGCGAGCTCGCTGGTGCCCGACTTGAGGAAGCCGGCCTGCGATGCTGCCTCACCCGCGGCGCGACGAGCTGGCACAAGGTCGGTGGCGCCCGGCGCGGCGGCTGGCTCGGAGGCGGACCAGGACGCAGCGGGCTCCAGCGAAGTCGCGGCGGCGTAGATTGCTCCCGCAAAGAGTGGCAGGAGCAGCAGCAGGGCCCACAAGCAACGGCGTAGCACAGTCATGTATTTGAGCGTAGGAAAGTTCGTCCTAAAGCTGAGTTAGGCGCACCGTTTCAGTGCTGGTTCCACCTGGTAAGATTTTCTTCGTTACTTTGCGCACAACCACATGTGCGAAGTGTGTAGGCCCAACCAGGCCCGGAACGAACTAAAGACTACGACTACAGCAAGGTGTGATTCTCACGTGACCCTGCTCCTCGTTTTACTCATAGCTGGAGCAGCCGTGGCGGCATCCCCGCTGCTTGTGCGCGTTCTGGACCGTCAGGCCGGTTGGCCTTTGGCGGCCATGTTCCTCGCAGCAGCTGGTGTGCTCGCTCAGCGCCCCGATAATTTCAGTGTCCCTTGGGCGCTGGGAGCCTCGTTCGCGGTGAAAGCCGACGGGCTCTCATTTTTCTTCGCCATGCTCGCCTTACTCATCGGCGCAGTCGTATTTATTTATTCCGCTGCCTACCTCCCCAAACGCAAGGGCAACACTAGCTTTTACGTGATCATGTCGGCGTTCATGTTCGCCGTGCTCACGCTCGTGCTTGCCGACGACGTTGTCCTGCTCTTCATCGGGTGGGAGCTTGTCTCCTTGGCATCCTTCCTGCTCATCGCCAGGTCGGGCTCCGGCGGGCAAGCGGGTGCAATGCGCACCCTGATCCTCACCTTCATCGGCGGCCTGACGCTGTTGGCGGCCCTGGCCATTTTGGTAGCGCAATCAGGGACCACGAACCTCACGGAGATTCTTTCCCATGATCCTGAGCACATGGAAGTGATCGGCGTGCTCATCGCGGTGTCCGCGTTCACCAAAGCCGCGCAGCTGCCGTTCCACTTCTGGTTGCCTGAGGCCATGGCCGCCGCCACCCCGGTCTCTGCGTTCCTGCACGCAGCCGCCGTGGTGAAAGCTGGTATCTACCTACTGATTCGCTTCTCTGGGATTTTCCACGCGGATCCTGTGTGGCAGTACTTGCTGATGGGTACGGGCATGGTCACTGCGATCATGTCTGCCCTCTTCGCGATCCAAAAAACCGACCTCAAGCAGCTCACCGCTTATTCCACGGTGTCGCACCTGGGATGGATCGTCGCGACCATCGGCGTGGGCACCCCGTTCGCGCTGGCAGCCGCCCTCGTGCACACTTTGGCGCACGCGATGTTCAAGTCTTCGCTGTTCATGCTGATCGGCGTCGTCGACCACCAGACTGGCACTCGCGACATCCGTCGCCTCGGTCCGCTTTACCGGCAGCTGCCGTTCACGTTCGCGTCGATGTGCATCGCTGCCGCCTCGATGGCGTCGATCCCGCCACTCATGGGTTTCGTATCCAAAGAAGGGATGCTCGCGGCCTTTGAGGACCGACCAATCATGCTGTTCTTGGCCGGTTTTGCAGCTCTGCTGACGTTCACTTACTCCGCCCGCATCGTTTTCGGCGCATTTATCGACGGCCCCCGCGAACTCGATCACGTCAAGGAAGCTCCCGTGTTGCTCTGGCTCCCGGCTGCTCTCCCGGCGCTGCTTTCCGTTCCCCTGGCGCTCACGGTTGGTGTGCTGGACGGGCCGGTGTCTGAGGCTGTGTCCGCGACGGGGCTTACCTATGACGCGCACCTGGCGCTGTTCCACGGTGTGAACACGCCTCTCTTGGTCTCCCTAGCGGTGCTCATTTTTGGTGTCCTCGGCGTGGTCTTCCGCAAACCACTGCTGCGGCCGATCGAAGGCAAGCAGTTGCTGCCGTTTAGTGGCGCAACGCTGCTGGATAGTGCGGTCAAGAAGATCACTGCGATGGGACGCCACCTGGCGGAGATCGCGAACTCCTTCTCCCCTGCCCGCCACATGGCGTGGCCTTTCGTCGGCCTGTCCATTCTCATGGCCATCGGCGCGCTGTCCAATGCTGACGGGGCTGGTTTCGCCCCGCGCTTGGCGGGCATCGACCGCGCGTGGGACCTCATTCCACTCGCCCTCGTGGCGCTCGCGGTTCCATTCTTGCTGCGCACGCATTCTCGGCTGGCGGCGACGCTGCTGCTATCCGCGGTGGGTGTGGGCGTAACCCTGCAGATCCTGTTCCTCGGCGCCCCGGACGTGGCGCTGACCCAGTTCCTGGTGGAGCTGCTAGTGATCGTCATGATGATGATGGTGCTGCGCCACCACCCGCGTGGCTTCTTCCCCGTGTCCAAGCGACGCAAGCTGTGGACCGGCGCGATCGCCATCGGCGCTGGCCTGTCCAGCTTCTTCATCGTCTACGGTTTGCTCGGCAGGCACGAGCGCTCGGATCTATCTTCCTGGTATCTGGAGCAGGGCCCAAGCATTACCAGTGGCGCCAACGTAGTGAACACGATCCTGGTTGAGTTCCGTGGCTTCGATACCATGGGCGAGCTCACGGTTCTGGGTATGGCTGGTATCGCACTGGCCGCTGTGGTCGGCTCGATGCCACGCCAGCAGACACTTCAACTGGAGGATTTCCCAGAGCCTTCACGCAACGCGCTGCCACTGCGCTACCTCGTCCGCCTACTGACCCCGATCCTGGCGCTGTTGTCCTTTGTCATTTTCATGCGCGGGCACAACGCACCTGGTGGTGGCTTTATCGCAGCTTTGGTTTTCTCCAGCATCTTCATGCTGAAGTACCTGGCTTCCGACAAGGACGAGCCAGTGGTGGGCAAGAACACGCCATTTATCCTGACTGGACTTGGCGTCATCACCGCCCTGACAGCTGGTTTCATCGGCATGACTCACGGCTCATTCCTCTACGCAATCCATGGTCATCTGCTCGGCCAGCACGTGACCACGTCGATGATTTTCGACGCAGGTGTCTTCCTCGCAGTGCTGGGCATGGTCACCGAAGGCATCAACGTGCTTGGCGGTCGTCTACGGCCCGGCGTGGAACACACTCCGTACGAACGCCCCGCGGATAGCCCAATCCCAGCCCCACTCGGACCATCAGCTCAAGGAGACCGCTCATGATCATGGCACTGACCATTTCCATCCTCATGGCTGGTGGCGTCTACCTTGTGCTCCAGCGTGGCATGTACCGACTCGTTCTGGGAATGTCCCTCATTGGGCACGCCGGAAACCTGACAATCCTGGCCGCCGGCATCCCTTATTGGCGAGCCGAACCTCTGGGGGCTCCACTGGAAACGGCTGCCGACCCAGTGCCACAAGCTTTCGTGCTGACCGCCATCGTCATCGCCATGGCCACCACGACTTTCATGCTGACTCTCGCCGCAGTTGGCTACAACGATGACACCCGTTCCAAGCGAGCTGCCCGTCTCGAGCTGGCGCCCCTGATCACCACTGCCCGAAACGTGCGTCCTCTCCCTGAAGACAGCAAACGGGTGCAACGTGTGAAGGAAGCGGAGGCCTCCGAATGATCCTGCCTCTGTTCCTAGCCGTACCTCTCTTCGCAGCGGCCCTGGCGGCGATGCTGCCGTGGCGGTGGATGCGCGATGCGTTGATGCTCATCATTCCTGTTGTTGCTGGCTGCGGTGGTGTTTATCTGTTCCAGCACGGCATCATGACGCACAACATCGGCCTGTACGTCGGAGGTGTTTCGATTCCGTTTGCCTCGGATCAGTTCTCCGCGGTGATGATCATTGCGGCGTCCATCGTCGCCTTCTTCTCATTGCTGTTCGCCTTGTATGCAGGCGAGACGCGGGCGCGTTTCTTCCCTACCCTGGCGTTGATGCTCTTGGGTGGCGTGTACGGCGCTCTGCTCACGGCTGACCTTTTCAACCTCTTTGTCATGGTCGAGGTCATGCTCCTGCCTTCCTATGCGCTCCTCGCCATGACGGGCGGCCGTTCGAGGCTCGCAGCAGGCCGAACCTTTGTTCTGTCGAACCTGCTGGCCTCCACGATGCTCGTGATGGGCGTATCCGTGGTCTACGGCGTATCTGGCACCGTCAACATTGCAGCGCTTGCCGGGGCGGCTTCCGAGGGGCCGATCGTCATCGCGATGGGAGTTGTGGTGTTGGCTTTGGCGATCAAGGCTGGCGTATTCCCCATGCACACGTGGTTGCCACGCACGTATCCGTCGACAAGCTCGGCGGTGATGGGCCTGTTCTCGGGCCTGCACACGAAGGTGGCCGTGTACGCGCTGTATCGCATTTATGTGGTGATTTTCGATTCGTCCCCGCGCTGGGCAACGTTCATCGTCGTAGTGATGATCATCTCAATGCTGGTGGGTGGCTTTGCTGGCCTCGGCGAGACGACGATCCGTCGCGTCCTTGCCTACCAAATGGTCAACGGCATGCCGTTCATCTTGGTGATGCTCGCGTTTTCCTCGGAGGCGGCGCTGGCAGCAGGCATTTTCTACATGATTCACCACATGATCACTGTCGGTTCGCTGATTCTTACCACCGGCGCGATCGAGGAAACCTACGGCACGGGCACCCTGTCCAAGCTGTCCGGTATCGCGCGTCGCGACCCGTGGACCTCTACTTTCTGGGCCGCTGCCGCGTTCTCACTCATCGGCTTCCCGCCGTTTTCCGGCCTGTGGGGCAAGGTTGGCATCCTTATCCAGGCCGCGACGTTTAAGTCCTGGTGGTTGATCGCCGCGATCATCGTCGCGTCTATCGGCGCGCTGCTGTCGATGCTGCGAGTCTGGCGCAAAGTCTTCTGGGGCAAACCACCGAAGCGCTACCCGGCCACCCTTGTGGTCGCGCCGATCAAGGCCCTGCCTGGTGGCGCGCTGCTCGCCTGCTCGCTGCTCATGTTCATCTTTGCGGGCCCGCTTACCGACGTCTGTTCCACGGCATCCGCGTCGCTCCTCGACGTCCCTTCGTACACGTCCTCGATCCTGGGCACTGACCCGATTGGAGTAGTCCGATGAGATTCTTCTTTTGGCTGCTAGGACAGATTTTCGTAGGCGCACTGGTGATCGTTCGCTCTGCGTTTTCCCGCGACTCCGGGTTCAAGCCAGTGGTCGTGTCTTACCCTCTGCGGGTGACCTCCGAGCGCGACATCTTCTGGTTCTCCACCTGCATCACCATCACCCCGGGCACGCTGTCCCTCGGACTGCGTGGCGACCACCTGCTCGTTCACGCCGTGTACGGCGAAGACCCCGGAGAAGTTCTGGCTGGTCTTGCAGAAATGGAGGAACGCCTCGTTCCAGCTGTGGCGGACATCGACCGCGGGGCGCCTGGCCAAGGCCTTGGCAAGCCGGCCCACTCCACCTTCGTGATCGGCCATTCCGACAACGACTACGGCCCCTACGTCACCTACGAGGAGGAATCATGATCTTCTACGCCTGCATGGCAGTAATCGGGGTTTGTCTGATCGCAAACCTCGTGTTGATTGTGCGATCCGACGACTCCTCGCGATCAGTCCTCGCCGACATGATCTTCTACCTCATGATCGCCATCTACCTGGTGTGGACCCTCATCTGGGACGCATCCATCGTGTACGAAGTAGTCCTCCTCGGTGCCCTACTCGGACTGCTGTCTACCGTGTCGGTGGCCCGCATCCTCTCGAAGGGACGACGATGATCTCTGCAGTTCTAGCCGTATGCGCGTGTGTTTTCATCCTGGGAACAACCATCGCCCTATGGCGCGCACCTGACGCCCTGACCAGGATCAACCTCATGGGGCCTACCGTAGGTGTGGCGCTGCCCCTTCTTGTGCTTGCGCATTTGCTTAGTGACCCTTTCGACTGGCACAACCTGATCCGAGCCCTGATCGCAATCGCTGGCCTCTGGGTCGTCGCTGCCGTGTCTTCCTTCGTTATCGCACGGTCAGTGCACGAGGTGTAGGGCTGTTCCTCCCGGAGGAATCTGCCTGCGAGAACAAATTCCTCCGGCCTCACCCGCCCTTTCCCCAGCAAGCACATCTACTACCAGCGGAAATTCAGAAGTAGACCACAAATTCCTCCGGCTAAGAAGGCCTCTGAAAGCAAACCCTGACCCCAAGCAGCCTCGGAAAGCGCCATCCCGGAGGAATCTGCCTTCGAGAACAAATTCCTCCGGCCTCACCCACCCTTTCCCCAGCAAGCACATCTACTACCAGCGGAAATCCAGAAGTAGACCACAAATTCCTCCGGGAACGGAACCCTTTGGACCGTTCGATCCGTCTAAGTAAGTGTGAGCACAAATATTTCAAATCAACACCCGACATCTCAGACCACCACCGACCTCATTGACCGAGCCCAAGCTGCGCACCTGAAGTTTCCACGATGCGTAATTGGGGGATGGGCTGCGCTGCACTATGCAGGCCTTAAGCTTGAAACCCAAAATGCGCCATTGACTCTGATTAGCCGCGGACGGCATCACCGCCGTCAGGACAATATCTACTTCCTAGAGCCACCGAAGGACTTAAGAATTTGGCGCCCCGACATCGAATACCACAGCTTAAAGGCCTCTACGATTGCCCACGCCACCGTCGATTGTCTTCAATTACTTGAAAAACGGCGTCACGAATGGTGGGTTCCTGCGATTCCGGGCCTGACGTTTACGGAAATCAGGCAGATTCAACTATTGGATGAGCTGCGTAAGCTCCGGCTATTTGAAAGGGATCGCCTCATCTTGGCGGCCAAGCACCGCTTTTCAAGCAAACAGCTATCCAAGCTCATCACTCTCAGCGCATCTGGAGCTCAATCGCCGCGAGAAACATGCCTGCGACTAATCCTCAAAGACATCCCAGGGCTGGAAACGCAGGTAAAGATCTACGACCCAAATGATTTGCTTCTCACAGCAGCTGATTGCGCGGTTCCACAGCTCAAAGTTGCCGCTTTCTACGATGGCGAGGATCACCTGGCCCGCCACCAGCGTGATCACGATGCAAAAGCGTGGGCCCTATTGGATCAGATGGGTTGGCGCATGCTGCGCGTGACCTCAGGCATGCTCAGCGATCCAACTTGGATTCAAGCGCACTTTCAGCAATTGATTGCTGAAGCGCGCGCCGAGCGTGCCACGAAATTCTCGCGAATGATTAGAAGGACGAAAGCGAAACCGGAGGAACTTTACGTCTAGGACTAGGTTCCTACGGTTCGTCGAGAAGCGACCAGGAGTTTTGACGTGAAAACCCGGAGGAATCCGTCCACAGGACCACATTCCCCCGGGTATCGGGCAATAACCCGCTAGGCGAGAGATGCAGAGGCGTCGAAGTCGCCGCGAACTGCGCGGGAGTAAGGGCAGAACTCGTGTGCCTTGGCTACGAGCTCGGAGTCGCCGTCGAAGGAGCCTCCTGCGAAGGAGACCTTGATGTCGCCGGAGAGGCGGAAGCCGTCGGAGACCTTGTTCAGGGTGACGGAAGCGGTGACGGATGGCTGGTGATCATCAACGGATACGCCGGAGTCCTTCATGATCTTCTGCAGGGCGCCGTTGAAGCAAGCTGCCCAGGCTGCGGCGAACAGGGTTTCTGGGTTGGCGCCTTCGCCAGAGCCACCGAGCTCGCGTGGTGGGCGGATGTCGGATTCAAAGTCGCCGGTGACGCGACCGTCGCGGCCTCCACCGGTAGAGGTAACGGTTGCGGTGTACAAAGCTTCAGACATGCGTTTCTCCTTAGGTGAACGGGGTGTCCAGTGTAGCGAAAAAGCTGCTAGAATGACTGGCCATGAGGTTCATGCCCAATCGCGACGACGATTACGTCACCCGACTCGCCCTCCAGGCCGGCCGGGGTGATCGGGTCGCTCTATCCGAGTTCATCGAGCTCACGCAGGGCGACGTCTGGCGCTTGCTCGCGCACCTCGGGGGTCGCGATATCGCGGACGATCTCACTCAGGAAACGTACCTTCGGGTCATGAGCGCGCTGCCTCGCTTCTCCGCCCGGTCGTCGGCAAAAACTTGGCTGCTTTCCCTCGCCCGTCGCGTGTGGGTGGACAACATTCGCCACGACATGGCCCGCCCCCGTAAGTCCGCCGTCGAGCTTGAGGACGCTACCGCCGGTGCGGCGTCGCCAAGCAGCTGGGCCGAGCTTGTCGACGCGCGCATGCTCATCGACGCTTTGGACCCTGACCGTCGCGAGGCACTGATTTTGACTCAGGTGCTGGGTTACACGTATGAGGAGGCTGCGCACATCGCGGGCGTGCGTGTGGGTACGATTCGTTCGCGTGTGGCGCGTGCCCGCGCCGATATGGTGGCTGCGTCTTCTACGAGCCGGGAAGCCCGGGAGGCTTAGTCCACTCGCTTGAAGACGTGGGTTCCGATGACGTACAGCACGCCACCGACCACGGCAATGCCTGCCAGGCCGAAACCGAGGATTGCCCAAGGTGAAGGTGGGGTGTAGTCAGCGATCTGCTGGTAGTTCGCTGCGCCTTCTGGTTCCTGAAGCGTGATGCGCTTCGTTTGGTCGGCCTTTGCTTCCGGCAGTGGTGGAATTAGCGATTCCTGGGTACGAGCTTCAGGGGCGATGCGTTCCATTCCAACGCCTGGCAATGCCAAATTCGACTGGTTAGCAGGCGTCTGCTGGACGGAGCTGCCCTGGACCCGTGATGCCACAGGCCCGGATGGAGCCGCAGCTACTACTTGCTCCTGATCTGCAGGCGCTGGCTCGGCATCGAGTTCCTGAGCTTCGCTTTCCTGAGTGTCAGGGATCAGAGGTGGCACGGTGCGAATCGTGCGCGGAACTGGAACTACTGAGGACTGCACATAGGTGGTAGCCACTTCGGAAGTAACGATAACGATGTCCGTTGGCTCAACTTCAGTCGGCTCAACTTCGGTTGGTTCAACCTCCGTGATCTCAATCTCGGAGGTCTCTTCTTCGGTGTCCACAACCTCTGTCGGATTTACATCCGTTGGGCCAGCCTTGGTTGGCTCAACTTCCGTAGGTTCAACTTCGGTCGGCTCCTCGAAAGTGGTCACAACCTGAGAAGTTTCCACAACGGTCGTCACGACGATTGTGGTCACATAAACGGTCGTTTCGACAGCCGTTGGCTCTTCAGAATCAGTTGGCTTTCCCGGCTTGGTCGGCTTTCCCGGCTTCGTTGGATGCTCAGGATGGGTTGGGTGCTCCGGGTGCCTTGGATCAGCACTCGGAGGTTCCTTGAGGTTGCTTGGATCTTTGCCCCACGCTGGGGGTCCTGTAGTTTCGTCGCGGTGAAGCGGTTCGGCAGTGGTAACTACTTCAGAAGTGGGAGCATCCACGACCGACGCTGGAGCCAGACCAGGCCCGAGCGTTGACATCGCGAAGGTAGCGATTGCCGCCACCAATGCGGAATGTTTCATTTTCCACTTCTATTCTGTTGCAGTATTTGCACTTACAAATCGCACCGCAACTTATATTACATTAAGGTTCTCTCAGAGATAAATCAGATTCCGAGATGCATTCACTGCCTAAGTTAAGTTTTAAGTTCTCTCCAGCATACCATGCGTACAGTCCCCGCAAAATACCCTGCGACAAACCTGAAAGAACATTTCTCATGCCCTGCGTCGCGCATAGAGGAAGCCTGCGATGATCAATGTCATTGCCAGTGCCAGAGGAACTGTGAGCCCGCTTCCGCCAGTTTTTGGAAGATTGCCGGTCTGAACGTCAGCCACTTGAATGGTCACGATATCACCTGGTGCGGCAGCTTCAGGACCGACCTTGACGAGTCCACCTTCGTCGCGAACGAGTTCCGCGCTCCAGCCATTTTCATGACCAACAACCTTGAATTCCACCGGGGTCGCCAGCAGCTGGTAACCAACTGGGGACTTCGTTTCCACGATCCAGTAGTTTCCTGCCTGAAGCACAGCTTGCTTTGTATTGTTGCCCCCCAGAACGATCAATGGCTTGGTCATATCTGGGCCACTGCCGTCGGGAAGCGGTTCGAAGACCGTGAATTCTGCGTCAGGAATCTGCTGGGTTCGGTCACTTGCATCGACCTTTTGGATGTCCAAGCCAGCGGCAACAGGCGGAATAAGCGGGATACAAGCATTGTCGTCAGACTTGTCCGGGTCACCTGAAAGCGACGTGGAGTTCGGAACACCGTTGACGGAGACCTTGGCAGCGTCGCCGTCACAGGTCCCGAGTCGGGTCCAGTCTTCGGCCGAAGCGTTAACGACCTTGATAGGAACGCTAATCGTCACAGTTTGGCTGGTGCCCACGGGGAGATCGACGCGCTCGGCAAGCGATACCTCCGAGCCGTTAGCAATACGCATCTGAGGAATGACCGTGGTTGGGTTGGTCACCACCACTCCTGTCTGTGCCGTAGCGAAAGTAACGACCGCATCGCCGTTCGCTTCCACGTTTTGTGGCAGGCGGAAAACTTCCAGCGGATCAATCGCGACAGCCTTCAGCATTGGATCCGGGTTCCACATGGTGATGGTGTATTCCAGCGTTGCCTCACCATTCGGGCGAACCTTCACCGCGGAGCCAACGACTGGGTCCTTCTTAATCATCGGGGAGACCACAGCATCGTTCTGGTTATCGATGATGCAGGTGACCGTCGCTAGCTTCAAGGTGCCTTCCAATGGGACCGTCAGGTCGAAGCCCAGGCCGCCGTTATTTGTGACGGTCACCGGCGATACGACACCGTTGGAGTTCATCGTGCACACCGCGTTCTTGCCATCACGCTGGTACAGCTTGTAGCCCTGCTTCTGCACTTCCGAGACCGTGATGTTCGAGGCGCCCGCGTTCGGGTCAAGCTTGAACTCAACTCGACCATCCGTGTTCGTCTGCTGCGACAGGTTACCGACGTTGCCACCCGTGGTGACGATGTTGTTCTGCTTGGACACCGCATCGATCTGCCAATCAACGCCCATGTTGACCACGGCGCCAGTCTTATCGACGATGCGCTTATCGACGATCAGTTTGCCCTGGCAGGACTGCGCGATTTCAGACTTCAACCTGAAAGCAAGGTCTTGGTAGGAAGTCAGCTGAATCGAATCGCCAGTGCCCGAAATGTCCTCGGCCATGGTTAGGGAATTGCGCGTCCCCTCCGACCACGTGCTTCGGCTGGAAGTCACGTCCTTCCAGTAATAGCCGGTATACCAGTAGCCACCAGAGTAGTAGGTTCCGTAGGTGTATTGGTACACGGAGAAGTCATTGGCAGCTACAGCAGCCGTAACCGAGTCATAGCTTCCGTTCGAAGTCCAGTACATCACACCGGTGCTGTAGGTGGCGGGAAGATCACCCCTGTAATATACGTTGTCCCTCAGTAATATCTCATCTACGTTGTCAACGTTGATCATGATCGGCACGACACGAGTTCCGGATGCCTTGATGTCGTTGGCAACGAGCATCGCATCATAGAGATCCGACGTGTGTGTATATGCACCCATGTCATTCGCGGTTTTATCCTCATCGGTGGTCGGCACACCGTCGGTGATGAAGTAAATAACGTCGTAGTTGTAGGCCTCCGCAGAGAGGAGACCTCCTTCCCAGTTGGTGCCACCGTCAGATGACGAACCTGTGGAGATGTTGTTGATGGCCGTGTTCAGCGTATCCACTCCGGCCTGGGTAGCCAGGCTGATTGGTGGAAGCGTCGAGTCTAGGTCAGCATTCTTGTAGGAATTGAAGTTGTGCAGACCGATAGTCGACGGCGTGCCTGCAAGTTCCTTCACGATGCCCAGCGCAGCATTTTTAGATGCTTCGACGCCACCCTGGTTGATGATCGAGTTCGAAAGGTCGAAGACGAGACCAATATTAAGGCCACACTGCGTAGGCATTTCAGGGTTAGCCGTGATGCTTGGCAGCCAGCTCACGCCCGAGGAAGTGCTCGGAGCAGTAGTGGTCGGCTTCGGAGTGGTGCTGGTCGTTGGAGCGGCAGTCGACGTCGTTGGCTTCGGAGCAGTTGTCGTGGTGGTCGGTGCCGGGTTTTCATCGTACAAACCAACGGCCTGCGTGCTGCTCGGAGTCGGAAGTGGGTAGTAATAGTAGTAATACCCGTCAGACGCATAGTAGCCACTGTCATCAAAATAGACGTATAGGTCAATCTTCTGACCAGATGAGACCGTCAGCGGGTTGGCGAGATCAATATAAATTGTGCCACTGCTATAACGAGTAGTGGTCATGTCGTATCGACTCTTGCTTACTCCATCAAGGTAGAGCCACGAATTGTCCAAAACTGGCGTACTTGTATAGTTTGATAATGGAATTTCTATTTGGTCAATAGTGCCAGCTCCATTGACTGTGAAACTGTACCTGATATAGCGATCAGTCGTATTCCGGTACGTGATCGCAGACGTGGTCGGCACCTGCTCCCACGTCGACTGAGCCTGCGCAACCGGGGTGGCCACGTAGGAGGACAGACCTGCGACAAGTCCGAGGGTCATGAGCAGCGCAAACAGGACTTTCGCCACGTTGCGGAAGCGCGTTGCGGTCATGATGTTCTCCCTTGGTTGATTGTTGTTTCGAGTCTGCGTGTTCATTACTTATTCCTCCGAAGCATGTGTCGGATCCAGAGGATCAGCAATATCAGCACAATTGCGGACCCGATGAGGATTGCCCACATCCACCATTGCCAGTGGAAGCTGGATTCCTCGAAGTACTTGTTGTCGGATGGGTCCATCGGGACCCGTTCGGCATGCACCAAAAGTCGGTGAGAGTTGATGCCGTAAGGGGTGCAGGTGATGAGCGTGATGAGGTCCTTGCGGTCGACTCGTTTGAGGCTATCCACTTCGGTGGGCAGCACGGTGTCGATGCGGTAGACCTGGTACTTCATGCGCTGGCCGCCGGCCTGCACGTAGATGGCGTCGCCGACCTTGACGTTCTTGAGGTTGTCAAAGAGTGTCGCGTTTTGCAGGCCGGTGTGGCCGGTGAGCACAGCATGGCGACTCTCTCCACCCACCGGGAGGTCGGTGCCGAAGAGGTGGCCGACTCCCTTTTGCAGGACTGGGTGGCTGGTGCCGTGGTAAATCGGCAGGTTGACCTGTGCCTGTGGCACGACCAAGCGAGCCATCGCTTCGTAAGAGTCGAGTTGCTTCAGGTATTCCTGGTAGCTCGTGCTCCGCTCGTCGATGGTGCCGGACCATGGGTCGGCCACCGCGGTTTCCTTGCGATGCTCGTTGTAACGCAGCGCATCTTCCAGCTCGCGGTTAATGACCTCGGCTGGAACGGTGTTTTCGTACTTTGCGTAGGCATCGGCCACGCGCGTTTGACGAATGTTGTTCCATTGCGTCGCCACAACGGGGTACAGGAGAACGCACAGGCCAGCAAGCACGAGAAGGACAGGGACCAGCACGTTGCTCAGCTTGCGCTTCGCCTGCGGCTTCCCTTCCTTTACTGCTGTGTGCATTCCCATGACCTATTCCTTATTCTTCTGTCTTACGACGGCGCACCATCACCAAGCCGACTGCGAACAAGCCAGCAGCTAGCGCCACAATTCCCGTCACTGCCGCGCCGGTGTAGGCGAGGTTCTTGCGGATACCCAGCACCTTGTCCTCGGGCTTCTGCTCCGGGTTGTTGTGAATACCACGCACCTCATCCGGCGGAGTCGTCGGAGGCTCGTACGGTGGGTATTCCGGCTTGGTCGGCGTGGTTGTCTCTGTGGTTGGCGAGAACTTCGCATTGATAACCGGCGCGCAGTCCCAACGCCCCTCTGCGCCAGTTGGCAGGGTGATGACGAACGGCGCTGGCGTCAAACTGCCCTCCGGCGCCACTGCCGTGACGAGGTACGCACCAATAGGCAGGTCAGCAAAGTGCGCCTTGCCGTCGGTGCCGGTGGTTGCGATCCAGCTGCCAGCTTTCTCCGCAGCACGCGCCTTATCGACGTCCATGTCTTTCACTGCATCCCAACCAGCTTGCGTGGTGAGGTCAATCCCAGCGAGCTTTTCCAAGGTGAACACGGTTCCAGCGACTTTGTCGTCGGTACGCGTCGCGGTGATCACGATGGTGGCGTCGATGGTGCCACACTCGGCAGTGCGGGTGACGTCCAGACCGGTAACGGGGCCCGTGACGGTGATGCCGTGGGCGACCGGGGCGCAACTCAGGGCGGCGGCCATGAGCGCGGCTGCAACAGCTCCTCGTTTAAGCATCATCGTCTTGTTCCATTTCGTACTTGTTGATCAGGTCCATCGCTGGCACGCGCTGCGAAGCAGCGGCCTGGGCCCGGAGCTGGCGGCGAACCCACATGATCAGGACCACGGCTACGGCAAGCGATGCTGCAAGCAATGCCCACATCCACCACTGCCACTGCGCACCCTTGGCCTGTTCCAGGATCTTGTGATCCTGCTCGTCCATCGGAACTCGGTGGCCACGCACCAGGAGGCGGTGGGAGTTAATGCCGTATGGGGTGCAGGTGACCAGGGTCAGGTAGTCCTTGCCTTTGGCTGGGCGCAGGTCCTCAGACTCGTGTGGCAGGACGATTTTGATTTGGTCGACCTGGTACTTCAGGCGCTCGCCGGAAACCTGCACGTAGATGGCGTCGCCTTCTTTGACATTCTTGAGGTTGTCAAAGAGCGTTGCGTTTGGCAGGCCCGTGTGGCCGGTGAGCACGGAGTGGGAGTCCTCGCCACCAACTGGCAGGTCGGAGCCGAACAGGTGACCGACGCCTTTTTGCAGGGTTGGGTGGTCGGTGCCGTGGTAGATCGGCAAGTTGATGTCACCGGTTGGGACCACAAGGCGGCCCATTGTTTCGGTGTGATTGAGTTGTTCGAGGTAATGACGGTAGTCGTCATTGTTCTTGGAAATTTGGGCGAGCCATGGATCCAGGATTGGACCGGTGTTGCGGTCGTGGTTGTATTTCCTGGCTTCGTCCAGTTCTTGATTCAGTTGTTGAGGATCAGCATTGCGCTCGAATTTGGCGTATTCATTTGCCACGCGCTGTTGGTCAAAGTTGTTCCACTGCGTTGCGAGCACTGGGTACACCATGACGAGGAGACCGAGCACCACAAGAACGACCGGGATGAGGATCGATTTGAGGTCCCGGCGTTGTCCTGCCTCGGTGGGGCTTTCCGGCTGCGGAGCCGCGGTCTGGAGAGTCATGATGCATCACTTCTGCTAATCCTGAAGTTTGTGCGCAAGTGAGGCGGCCATTGACCGCCTCACTTGGCCCGGAAGGCACTAGTTAGGAATTAGGCCTTCTTGGAGTTGCGACGTGCGAACCATGCGCCGGCGCCTACGAGTGCTGCACCAATGGCAGCGAGGATACCGATACCGGCACCACCAGTAACTGGCAGCTGAGGAGTGGTGTCCTTCAGGTTGATAACCTCACCGGTTGGGGTGATCTTTGCGGTGGAGTAAGTACGGTTGCTTTCGTCCACCAGTGGGGTTGCAGGGTCGTCAGCAACGGTAGCCGTTGCAGTGAAGTCGAACTGGATTGGCTTTGCCAGCAGTTCGAAGTCCTTAGGGGACTTGGTCTCCACGAGGCAGTAAACGGAGCGCTGATCAGCAGCAACTTCAGCGTTGTCCTCGAAGTCGGTGACGTGCAGACCGGTGATGATCACCTTTCCGTCAGCGCCCGACACGAAGGTGTCGGTCACGACGCCGTTCTGTTCACCCATGACGCCAGGGGCCTTGACATCGATGGAATCACAGGTCTTGCCTGGTTCGGTGCGGATGATCTTGAACTCTGCACCGGCAAGAGCAGCACCTTCGCCGACCTTGGTGAAGTTGACGTCACCGTAGTAGGTCTTGACCGGGTTGGTTGGCTCTGGCGGGGTGTCACCTGGAGGGGTGTCACCTGGGGTTGGGGTGTCGGTGAGGTTGAGGTCATCGGTTGGGTTGTGCGGGAAGATTTCGCCTGCCTGGTTAGGAACAACCGGGCCCGCGACATCCTGCTTCACGGTGATCTTTACGTTGACCTTGGAACCGGAGTCCAGTACGTTCAGGCCTGGATCAAGGAAGTTGATCAGCACTTCACCGGTCGTATCGTCCTGCTTGACGATCTTGTAGTCGGTGCCCGCGGCCAGGGTGACGCCGTCGACAGTAACGGCGATCTGTGCGTTGGCCACGTCGAGGTGAGCAAAGTCCATGAAGTCCTGAATGTAGTAGTACTTCAGCTGCTTGCCGGCCTCGATCTGGCGGATCTCGGTGTCAATGTCGTACACCAGGGTGCCACCAACGTTTTGGTTGGAGTCTTCAACCTTCTTGGTTGGGTTCAGCTTGGAGTAGTTCTTTGGGTAAGCGTGAACGTCGAAGTTCCAGGAAGTTCCACCGGTGCCGGCATTTGCCTGGGTCATTGGCACAAAGGCAATGAAGTCAGCGGCTGGGGTGAAGTCCAGGGCTTCCGTCTCTGGAGTAGATGGATCGTCCCAGTCGGTCAGTGGCTTGGACTCGTGGACCAGGTAGGCACCAATATTGACGCCAGTCAGAGATGCGAGGCCAGCTGCAGTAGTCACGGTCTGTACCGCTCCGAGGCTTGCCTTCTTGTCGGTGACCCATTGGTTTAGGGTTGCAGCAGTCAAGCCCTGTGCAGCTTCCAGCCACTCGTTGGTACCTGGGGTGATCGTGGTGCCGTCAGCGCGGAGCAGGTTGATCTGGGTGACCTGGAACTCGACACCGGTCAGTGGGATGCCAGTAACGTTTGGATCCTCGTTGCCGGTTGGGGTACCGGTGGTGGTTGGGTTACCCAGCTTGTGGATGGTCAGGTTACCGGTGGTCTGATCGATAACTGGCGATCCGACAGGCGCAGTGGTTGTTTGTGCAGTGACAACCGGAGCGCCAAGGCCCAGAGACAGGCCGACGATTGCAGCAGCGGAGACGCTGCGCAACGCGATGGAATTCTTGGTCATGGTTTCTTCCTTTGAAACGACGTTGCCTCTGAAAGTCTGGCCCTCGAGGCAGCTCTTGAAGTTGATGGCCGTTCCTGGCTTGACTTCCGAAAACTCGGTCATCGGCCGGTTACTGCCCTTTCGGGAAGGAACCTTCCCGACTGTCCACAATCACTTGTCGACACACAGGAAATTCTAATTCAGATCCGGCAAACATAATAGCTACCTGACAATATTTACGAAATTACTTAAGTGTACAATCTGCAGCTTTGCTTATGATTGCAGCTTACTCAACATCTTGAACGCCGTTTACCGCTAATCACATCTACCCTAACGCGTGCATTTATACCCCCTTTTGGAGTGTTATTAGCTTTTTGTCGGCCCGTTGAAACTTTTCTCAGTCAGTAGAGATGTTGCTGTAACTGCATGATGCATAAAATGACTCGCTTGCTCATGTGAGCAAGCGAGTCATTCACTGATAGAACGCTAGGAGTGGCGTCCTCGAGGCTTGGCGAGGAAGCTAGAGCCTGCGATGAACATCAGGGTTGCCACAATCAAAATGCCAACAACGGACGCGCCAGTGCGCGCAAGAGACTGACGACCAGCACTAGGTCGCGCTGCAAGAGCGGCAGCTTGTGCGCTGGACGATGGTGCTGCTGGCTGCGCTGCCGGACGAACACCTTCTTCCCTAGGAACAGCTGCGACAGCCGAGTTTGCACTGCTCACAGCGGGTTTCTGAGCGTTCTCGACACGTTGCTTCGCATCTAGCACCTCTGCACGGACAGCGTTGTCCTGGCTAGTCGGGCTGGTTGCCACATCTTGAGCCTGTTGCACCACACTGCTCTCAGACTCGGCCTTCTCTACCGCAGCGGTGGTGGCCACTGGCTTGGTTTCTACCGGCTTGTCGGCAACTGGTGGCGCCTCAACCGGAGTGGCTTCTATCGGCGGAGCTGCGACAATAGGATCAGCCTTCGGCATTGGGGCATCCTGAACAGCTACCAGTGCGTGCACATCCTTAGGCTCCAATGCAACATCATCCTTAGGGCCGGCAAGCTGAGCTTCAGCTACGACCTCAGTCTGTGTTTGCGTTGGAGCCGCCTCTACGGTCGGGATTGTTTCGGTGGTCAGTTCGGTGGTTGGCACAATGGCCTCCAATTGCGCAGCCAAGCTTTGCAATTCCTCGCCAATAGAAGCCGACTCAGTGCTGGTCAGTTCAGCTTCGACGGCAGTTTCCGCAGGTGAAGTCGTTACTTCGGTGGTGATCGGCGATGGAGTGACCGCCTCCGGCATCGTCGGCAAGACTTCGGTGGTTGGGGCTTCCTTAGCCACCGGCTGTTGCTGGACAACGCGGTAGGTAACGTCCTTGAGCGGAGCCACAGGCTCGAAGTTGATATCGGTTCCTGAGCCTGCTCCCAAAGCCAGAATTGGCTGGTACTCAGTGCTTTCTTGCTTCGGAGCTACCGGCATGTACAGGCTCTTTGGCAGGAACACCGTCACTGGCATGGCCTTAAGGTCTAAGTTCGCCTCGGTTCCCGCAGCGCGCTTCACCACAATCTGGGCCACGCCAGGGCCTCGCTGCTCAATGAGCAGGGAACCCACGAGTTCTCCGTGTGCGTTGTGAAGCGGCATTTCATCGAGCTTTACCTCGCGCATGGAAATTCCCTCTGCACGATACACGGTCTCAGCTTCCGGAGTGGCCGCGGAGAAATCGAGCATCAAGCGCAGACTAAAGTCCTGGTCAGCGTTCAAAACACTCACTGGAGCGCCGGAAGCATCGGCGAATTCGTACTCCACCCGCACGACATCAGCGTGCTGAGCAGCACTGATCGACGTGGCATCAGGAACAATTTCAATTTCCTGAGCCACGGCAAACAACAGACCCGTCTGAAGTACAGAGAGGGTCGCAAGCGTTGCTACTGCTATCTTTTTCATGTTTTCCGTCTATCCGCGCGGGGCTAAAAGCCGGTTAGAAGCTACCACTCAGAATCTTAACCGTTTACCAGGACAGTTCAAAGCTTTTTCCAAGGATAGTTAAATTTTTCCCGCAGGAGACCTCAAAACCCTTAGAGATCAGCCCCCAATTGGTGGATCTAGAAAAAGAAAACCGCCCCTTCACAGGAAGAGACGGTCAACTGAGAAAGCTTTAAACGAGAAGCTCGGCAATCTGAATCGTGTTCAGCGCTGCACCCTTACGCAGGTTGTCGCCGGAGACGACCAGGACAAGGCCCTTGTTGTCGTCCACAGACTGATCCTGGCGGATACGACCAACAAAGCTTGGATCCTTACCTGCTGCAAGCAGTGGGGTCGGCACCTCTACGAGTTCGACGCCTGGGGCGTCGGCAAGCAGGGCCTTTGCTTCCTCGACCGTGATCGCGCGCTCAAACTCGGCGTGGATGGTCAGGGTGTGGCCGGTGAATACAGGGATGCGCACGCAGGTACCAGCAACCTTCAGGCCCGGAATTCCGAGAATCTTGCGGGATTCGTTGCGCAGCTTCTGCTCTTCATCGGTCTCAAGGGAGCCGTCGTCGACCATGTTGCCCGCGAATGGCAGCGCGTTGAATGCGATCGGCGCGACGTAAGGGCCTAGGTCAGCAGGCTGGAGCTGGGAACCGTCGTGTGCGAGCACGGTTGGGTCGCTAATCGACGCCACCTGGTCCGCCAACGCCTTCACTCCGGCCACGCCAGAACCGGACACGGCCTGGTAGCTGGAGACATGGAGACGAACGAGCCCGGCGCGATCGTGCAGTGGCTTGAGCACTGGCATCGCAGCCATGGTGGTGCAGTTCGGGTTAGCGATAATGCCCTTCTGCGTCTCGCGAGCAGCCTCCGGATTCACCTCAGACACGACGAGTGGAACCTCGTCATCCTTACGCCATGCGGAGGAGTTGTCCACCACGGTTGCGCCGGCGGCAGCGAAAATTGGGGCGTACTGCTTGGAAGTGGAGCCACCAGCAGAGAACAGGGCAATGTCGATGCCCTTGAGGCTTTCTTCGGTTACCTGTGCAAGATCCTCAACCACGATGTCTTCGCCACGGAACGGCAGGGTGGTGCCTGCGGAGCGTGCGGAAGCGAAGAAACGCACCTTGTCGAGGGGGAAGTTACGCTCTTCGAGGAGCGCGCGCATCACACGGCCGACCTGGCCGGTGGCGCCAACAACGGCGAGAGTAGTCATGAGGGGTTCCTTATCGTCCAGTTCCGGCGTATACGGTTGCTTCTTCGTCGCCTCCGAGCTCGAAGGCTTCGTGGATGGCGCGGGCTGCCTCTGGGAGCTCAGCTTCGCGGATGAGCACGGAAATGCGGATCTCGGAGGTAGAGATCAGCTCCATGTTGATTCCACGGTCGCGAAGAGCTTCACAGAACGTAGCGGTGACGCCTGGGTGGGACTTCATTCCGGCACCGACGAGGGAGACCTTGCCTACCTGGTCGTCGTAAAGCACGTTTTCCCAGCCACCGTTTTCCTGCATGGCCTTCAGGATTTCCATGGCGCGTGGGCCGTCGGCGCGAGGGCAGGTGAAGGTGATGTCGGTACGACCGTCGTCGAGGTGCGAGATGTTCTGCAGCACCATGTCGATGTTGATTTCGGCGTCGGCGATGGCGCGGAACACGGTCGCAGCTGCCCCTGGGGAATCGGGGATGCCGAGGACGGTGATCTTTGCTTCGGAGCTGTCGGTGGCCACGCCGGTCAGGATTGCTTCTTCCACTGGGATATCCTCCATAGATCCGGCGATGAGGGTGCCGGGGTCATTGCTGTACGACGAACGGACGCGCATCGGCACGCCAAATGCGCGAGCGTATTCGACGCTGCGCAGGACAAGGATCTTTGAGCCGACGGCTGCCAGCTCAAGCATTTCCTCGAAGCACAGCTTGTCCAACTTGCGTGCATTCGGGACGATGCGCGGATCAGCGGTGTAGACGCCATCCACGTCGGAGTAGATTTCACACACATCAGCGTTGAGTGCCGCTGCGAGTGCGACTGCAGTGGTGTCGGAGCCACCGCGGCCAAGGGTCGTAACGTCCTTAGATTCTCGGTTCACCCCCTGGAAGCCTGCGACCAGGCAAATCTTGCCCCTGTCCAGCGCCTCCTGAACACGACCCGGAGTGACGTCGACAATGCGGGCATTGCCGTGACGCTCCGTAGTGATCACGCCCGCCTGGGAGCCCGTGAAGGACTGTGCCTCTGCTCCGAAGGACTCGATCGCCATGGCGACCAGCGCGTTGGAGATTCGCTCACCGGCAGTGAGCAGCATGTCCATCTCGCGGGCGGGTGGGACTGGGTTGACCTGGGCTGCGAGATCGAGGAGGTCATCGGTTGTGTCGCCCATGGCTGAGCACACTACGACGACATCGTTGCCGGCCTTCTTGGTGGCCACGATTCGCTCTGCGACTGCCCGGATTCGCTCTGCGGACTCCAGCGAGGAGCCACCATATTTTTGCACAATGAGTGCCATTCGCTGCCACCTTTCCGATTCGTAGCCTTTTATCTTACTCGCAGACGCCATTTAAGCAACACTAAAGTAGGTTAAGCTACATTACATTTGAGCCATGTGGGTTCCGGTACCCTGAATAGGTGCACAATTACGTTTTGGCGGTGCTCTTCGCACTCATGTCGGCCCTCACCATTGCGTGGGGTACCGTCGTGCGTCACCGTATCGCCGAAGCGGCGCCAGTTGGCGGAAACGCGGCCATTTTGTCGGCTATGAAACGCCCCCTCTGGTGGGCAGGCATGTCGACGGCCATCATCGCCTACCTACTCCAAGTAGTCGCCCTCGGATTCGGCCCACTTCTCATCGTGCAACCCATTTTGGTGACCTCACTGATGTTCACCCTGCCGCTGTCCGCCCATTACGACGGACGCCGAATCTCGGTCTCCGAAATGACTTGGGCAACGGTCATGACTGTTTCCGTGTCGGTCCTCGTCCTCCTCGGACGTCCTTTGGCGGGCATTTCTCACCCTCCCTTGGAACGCTGGTTCATCCCGATCGGAATCGGCTTTGCCATCCTCTTCTCGATGGACCGCTTCGCAGCCAGGCAAATCCGCAGCGAAAAGGCCCTGATCCTGGGCATCGTCACCGGCGCGATCTTCGGATACGTGAGCGTGTTCAGCAAAGCTGTCGCAGACATCTTTGTTCTCAGTGGCCCGTGGGGACTCGTGACTAACTGGGAGCTCTACGCTCTCATCATTTCCGCCACTCTCGGCACCATCGTCCAGCAGTCCTCCTTCAACGCCGGAGCCCTACGCAATTCCCTCCCCGCGATGAAAAGCGCCGAACCTGTCGTGGCCTTCAGCCTCGGCTACCTCGTCCTTGGCGAGAAATTCCAAGCCACCGACCTCGAATGGCTCTGGATGTTCCTAGCGCTCGTCTTCATGATTGTCTCCACTGTGATGCTGTCGAGGAACAGCGCCTAGGCCGTGGCCTTTTGTGCTCTGACCCCCGAAAGCGGAAATATCAGGGAACCTAGAAGGACAATCACTAGATCGCCCATTGCGTAGCGAGCAGCGGGTGCACGGAAATTACGGTACAAAGCGCCACCCACGCGACTGCCCCGAATGACAGTTGAACCCGATTCCAGGAACGCGCAATCGAAATGCCGAAAGGAATCAGGCAGAGATATATGGGAATGAGGAGGCGCGGACGCGCGGTGAAGGTGCCGTCGGAAAGCAGGACGTTGAGCATAACGCCCGCAGCAAACAGCCAGATTGGCCACGGCAGCTTTCCCCAGGTCAGCACGACGAGCACCACCGCAACCATGATGAACAGGCCAGTTGCGACGACCCAGGAGTCGGAGTTGCGGGTGAAGATCCAGGAGAAGTAGTCGAGCGTGGATGCGCCGAAGTCGAAGGCAGATCCCCAGCCTTTCCGCTGGAGTCCGAAGTATCCACCGACGTCAGCCGTGCGCGAGTTCACGAACGCGATGTACCCCACCAATCCCAGAGGCGAAAGCAGGAGCGCAAGCCACGCGCGCCATTCTCGGCGTCCATAAACCAGCACGAGCAGCGCAAACACGATCCACAGGTCGATTCCCGTCAGCCGTGTCAAGCCGGCGAAAAACACCAACGCCCCCGCGAGGAACCAGCGTCGTTTCAGCATCGCCCATAGCGCCCACAGCGTCAGCGCCCCGAAAACGGCTTCGGTGTACACCATGTTGTAGGTCAACGACATCGGCGCGCCCACCACGAGCACCCCGGCCGCGATCTGTGCACGTAGCCCCCACCCCATATGCTTCACGACGGCCATTACCGCACTCACCAGCGCAATTCCCGCCACCCAACTGATGAGAATTCCGGAAAAAGAAAAGGACAGCGAAGTTGCCCAATGAACGAGTTTCATTAGGTAGGGATAGAGAGGAAAGAACGCGAGGCGAGCATGGAAGCCACCCAGGGACTCCGGGTCCATGTCTTCAAAGTATCCGCCTCGCGCGATGGAAATATAGTGCACGGCATCCCAGCGGATCAGGACGTCGTCGATGCTGTTGCCCTTGGACTGTGCGAGCCACGTTGCGATCACCAATCGCAACGCAGATACCCCCGAAAAAACCAAGGTGGCAACGAGCAACCTGCAGGTCACTTTACTTTCCATAACCACTGAGCCTAACCCAGATGGGTGAAAATCGAGTCGCGAGCACATTGGTTAAGGTAACCTGCGTTACATGCAGCGCGTGCTTCTCCTTCTTAGCCGCGGCGGGATTTAGGTCTAACAAGGCCGGCGCCCGTCGCGGAGTTTGGCATTGCCGGCCACCCACCTAAAAAGAAGGACTTAAAAATGGAATTCTCCGCACCCGCACAACTGACCAAGCCAGCCGGCAACATCCCCGCTGATCAACCACACTGGAATAAGCAGCGCCCCTCCGCGATGCCGGTGAAGCGCTACCAGCCGTACCACGTAGAGGTTCAGGACTTTCAGCTGGAGGATCGCACCTGGCCTTCGAAGCGAATCGAGAAAGCCCCGCAGTGGTGCGCCGTGGACCTGCGCGACGGCAACCAGGCCCTCATCGACCCAATGAGTCCCGAGCGCAAGCGTCGCATGTTCAACCTGCTGGTCGAGATGGGTTTCAAGGAAATCGAAGTCGGATTCCCATCCGCGTCCCAGACTGACTTCGATTTCGTGCGCGAGATCATCGAAAAGGGCATGATCCCCGACGACGTCACCATCCAGGTCCTGGTCCAGGCCCGCGAGCACCTGATCCGCCGCACCTTCGAGGCCTGCGCTGGTGCGAAGAATGTGATTGTGCACTTCTACAATTCGACGTCGATCCTGCAGCGCAAGGTGGTGTTCCGCAAGGACAAGGAAGCCATCAAGAAGCTGGCCACCGACGCCGCAGAACTGATCAAGAGCATCGCGCAGGACTACCCGGACACCAACTGGCGCTGGGAATACTCCCCCGAGTCTTACACCGGCACCGAGGTCGAATACGCGCTGGAGGTCTGCAACGCCGTCATCGACGTCATGCAGCCAACCCCAGAGAATCCGATCATCATCAACCTGCCATCCACCGTTGAGATGATCACCCCGAACGTCTACGCGGACTCTATCGAGTGGATGAGTCGCAACCTGTCTTGCCGAGATTCCGTGATCCTGTCCCTGCACCCGCACAATGACCGTGGCACCGGCGTTGCGACGGCAGAGCTGGGCTACCTGGCAGGCGCCGACCGCATCGAAGGTTGTCTCTTCGGCAATGGCGAACGCACCGGCAACGTATGCCTGGTGACCCTCGGCCTGAACATGCTGACCCAGGGCGTCGATCCTTGCCTGGACTTCTCCGACATCGATCTCATCCGCCGCACCGTCGAATACTGCAACCAGCTGCGCGTTCCGGAGCGCCACCCATACGGCGGCGACCTGGTCTTCACCGCGTTCTCCGGCTCACACCAGGACGCCGTGAACAAGGGCCTGGCGGCTCTCGCCGCCAGTGGAACGGATGCCTGGGAGGTCCCTTACCTGCCAATCGATCCAAAGGACGTCGGCCGCACCTACGAAGCCGTCATCCGCGTCAACTCCCAGTCCGGCAAGGGCGGCGTCGCCTACCTGCTCAAGACGGACCACGGTATCGACCTGCCACGCCCAATGCAGGTGGAATTCTCCTCCGTCGTGCAGGCCATCACCGATGCCGAGGGCGGCGAGGTTAACTCCAAGGCGATGTGGGACATCTTCGCAGGTGAGTACCTGGATCGTGCCGACGTGCTCGAGCTGGAATCCGTGCACATCACGGACTCTTCCGTCAACGCGACCGTCACCTTTAGTGGAACTACGCAGGAGATTTCCGGCATCGGCAATGGCCCAGTCGCTGCCTTTGCCAATGCGCTGGAATCCCTGGGCATCGACGTTGAGGTGCAAGAATACTCCCAGCACGCTCGCTCCGCCGGTGATGACGCTGAGGCCGCCGCGTATGTTTACGCCACCGTCGGCAATTCCGCTGCGTGGGGCGTGGGCATCGACTCCAACATCACCCAGGCCTCTATTAAGGCGATCGTGTCTGCAGTGAACCGGGCGTAGCGAAAGAAGACCGCGATAGGGATTCCTTCCGCAAGGAAAATCCCTATCAACGTCACTCTCTAAAAGAAGCAGTTGAGTGGATCCTGAGCTGCGTTGGACTAGAATTGATGTGATGGCCACTCCACTAACTCCTGAGGAACGCGAGGCTGCCAAGCAAGCGCGTCGAGAAGCCCGCGAGGCTGCAATCGCCGCAGCCCCCTTCGCGGTCGTTCACGTCGACTCCACGGGCATCCACCCTTCCACCGCCCGCATGGTTTCGCTCACGATCCTCACGCTGACGCCGGAAGGCGACGTCGTCGACGAGTTTTTCCGAGTGTTCAACCCCGGCACCGACACCGGCCCGCGCCACCTGCACGGCATCAGCGACGAAGAGTTCGAGGAAGCACGCACCTTCGAGCGCGCCCTGCGCGAGGTCGGCGGGCTTCTCGACGGCCGAACGCTCATCATGCACAACGTGCCACGCACCTGGGGTTTTATTTACTCAGAGTCGAAGACGGCGCTGCGCGCCATGCAGCGTCGGCAGCGCGGGCGAAATAGGGGTCGGCGTGGTCGTCGCCGCGTGGGACGCGTCCCACGCCCAGTGTTGCTGGTGGATACGCTTGCGACTGCGCGTCGACAAGGCGTGCCGTTGCAGGACACCCGGGTGCGCGCCGTTGCGCTGGAGTTGGGACTTGAGGCTCCGGCGCCAACTGCTTCCGCGGCGCGGGCACAGTTGCCGGCGAAGGACGTCGCCGTAGAGACGGCAGAGCTCATCGCGGACATTTACTTTGAGCAGATCGACAGGGGCGAGGTTCGTTCCTACGAGCCAAGCACTCTGAAGGCGGACCGCTTCGGGCTGCAGCGCTCGGCTGTGCGCGTGGATGCGATGGACGCTGCTGCGACCATTGAAAACCCGGGGCCTTATGTGCCAGGCAAGCCACTGCAGGCGGGCATGGAATTTGTGATCAGCCCCGATATTGAACTCGATCCCGATGAGATCATCGCCAACGGCGTGGACTTTGGGCTGAAGTACAACGAGAAGGTGACCCGGCAAACGAGTGTGCTCGTGTGCAACCGGAATTCGGTGCTGCGAGGCAAGGCGATGCACGCGGATCGCAAGGGAATTCCGCTGGTCTCCGACGAGGAATTCCTGAAGCTAGTCACCGGAAGCTAGTCCTCACGGCCCTGGCCACCAAGGTTGGCAGTACTAACGGTCTAAACTCTTCACCATGACAATTCCTGCTCCACTCGCCCGGGCCCGCACGCTCCTCGCGACGACGGCGGCCGCCGCGGCGACCAAAGCCTCCCAGATTACTGGCCGAGGTGCCGGCGGAATGATCGGTGGCTTGGTCGCAATGGCAATCGACCCAACGATCATGCAGCAACTGGGCGGTTCCCGACCCGTCGCGCTGGTGACTGGCACAAATGGCAAGTCCACCACCACCCGCATGCTGGTCGGAGCGCTGCGCACCAAATACAAGGTGGCCACAAATGATGGTGGCGACAACATGGACGCCGGTATCATTTCCGCCCTGCTCAAGGGTAAGGACGCCACCCACGTTGTGCTCGAGTGTGACGAGTTGCACGTGCCCGCCGTCGCAAAGCGCCTGAAGCCGCAGGTTTTGGTGCTGCTGAACCTCACCCGCGACCAGCTGGACCGCGTGGGCGAGATCAACAAGATTGAGCGCACCCTGCGCCAAGCGGTGGCCGATAATCCGCAGATGACGGTCATCGCGAACTGCGACGACGTACACGTGACTTCCGTGGCCTTCGACGCCCCGAACGTGGTGTGGGTGTCCGCTGGCGCCGGCTGGACGGGAGACTCCGTGAGCTGCCCGCGCACCGGTGGCCACGTCGTGCGCGAAGGCGACGACTGGTACGCCGTCAAACCACTGGAAGATGGGCGCGAATTCCGCCGCCCAACCCCGCAGTGGACAATCACGAAGGACGGCATCGAGCACGAGGGTCTGCACCCGCTCGATTTGAAGCTGCCGGGCAACGCCAACCGCGGCAACGCCACTCAGGCCATTGCTGCTGCGACCGTCATGGGCGTTGACCTTGAGGCCGCTAAGCAGGCCACTGAGCAGGTGGATAACGTCGCTGGCCGCTACTCCACTATTTCGTTTGAGGGCCGCGACGTCCACATGATTCTGGCCAAGAACCCGGCTGGCTGGCAGGAAGCACTGTCCATGCTCGATCGCACTGCCGATGGCCTGGTCATCGCAGTTAACGGCCAGGTTGCAGACGGCGAAGACCTGTCCTGGCTGTGGGACGTCTCCTTCGAGGACTTTGAGAATTCTTTCGTCCACGCCTCCGGCGAACGCGGCACCGACCTTGCTGTCCGCCTGACCTACGCCTCCATCGAGCACGATCTGGTGGCCGATCCCGTCGAAGCTATCCGCGCGTGCCCGAAGGGCCGCATTGAAGTGCTGGCCAACTACACCGCTTTCCGAGACCTGAAGAAGGCAATTTCATGATCACCATCGGCCTCATCCTCCCCGACGTCCTCGGCACCTACGGCGATGACGGCAATGCGCTTGTCCTGCGCCAACGCGCCCGCATGCGCGGCCTCGACGCGGAAATCCACCGCGTGCTCCTCGGACAGCCGGTCCCAGAATCCCTCGACGTTTACTGCCTCGGTGGCGGCGAAGACACCGCCCAGATTCTCGCCGCTGAGCACCTCATTGCCGACGGTGGCCTCGCACGAGCTGCTGCCGCTGGACGCCCGATCCTCGCTATTTGCGCAGGTCTGCAGGTCCTCGGCCAGTCTTTCCGAGCTTCCGGCCGTGAGGTCGACGGCGTCGGCCTTATCGACGCCACCACGGGGCAACTCGCTAAGCGCGCCATCGGCGAAGTGGTCACAACTCCTCGCATCGCTGGGCTGACTCAGCCTCTAACGGGCTTTGAGAACCACATGGGCTCCACTGTTCTCGGGCCGGACGCGAAGCCACTCGGCTCCGTCACACGGGGTGTGGGCAACGACGGCGTAGGTTCCGAAGGCGCGGTCCAGGGCTCGGTCATTGCCACCTACATGCACGGCCCTGTGCTGGCACGCAACCCCGAGATTGCCGATCTCCTACTCAGCCGTGCCACCGGCCTCGACCTGGAGCCACTGGATCTGCCTGAGGTGGAACAGCTGCGCAGGGAGCGACTTAAGTAGTTGCCTGGTTGTCTTTCCCTGTGCGCCAGAACAACAGCAACCACACGATAAACAAGGTGAAGGCTAGGAAGCTAAGCAGGTCCAGCAACAGGCTGAGGGCAATTCTGAGCTGAATGTCTCCGCGGAATCCCACGTTAGCCAGCCAGACGGCGCTCATAGCCCAGAGGCTGGCCGGAATATAGTTGGGCACTTGCTTGTCTTTCCAGAGGATGATGCCGAATATGGCGTAAGAAAGCAGGAAGACAACCTGGGAGTACCGGATAGGTACGTCATTGCTTGGCAGGTCTCCGATGTGAAGGCCGAAGGTCATCAGTTCATGGAGATAGAGGACTGGTCCGATCGCGATGAGGGCGAGGGAAATCAGGCTGAGCCATGGGGCTTTGCTGAAGAAGATCCTGGTGTAGGAGCATGCTGCGAGCAGGCTAATAACTGCCGAAATGAACCACCACATTCCGGCTGGTACTTCGAGGAATCGGACGATGGCTGCGATCGCATAAAGGCCGAAATTTGCGAAGAGAAGTAGCGCTGCAATGACAGCGTGCGTGCTGGTAGCGCGCACAGTGTGAGACTTGTGCATCAGCAACCCCTGCCCCGGATAAAATCCGACCATTCAACCGACTGGGACACTATAGATGATGCTACAACAACTACAAGGTGAGTCGACCTGAGAGCGCCCGAGAGAGGGTAAGTTCGTCGACAAACTCCAGGTCACCGCCAAGCGGCATGCCAGAGGCTAGTCGGGAAACAGTGAGCGAGGGGAAGTCGCGCAGCAGGCGAGCCAAGTATGCAGCCGTTGCCTCGCCCTCTGTATTGGGATCCGTGGCTAGGATTACCTCGGAAATTTCAGGCGCTTTTTCATCACCGGCATCCGGCAGCACACCAGCGATGCGCTGCAGCAGCTGGTTGATGTTAAGCTCGCGCGGACCAATACCGGCCAACGGATCCAGCGCTCCCCCGAGCACGTGGTACCGGCCCTTGTATTCGCCGGTCCGCTCAATGACCTGGATGTCTTTGGGTTCCTCGACTACGCACACCATGGAGGTGTCGCGCCCGGAATCCGCGCAAATGCGGCACACCTCTTCTCTGGAGATGTTGCAGCAGATGCGACAAAACGTCACGCCTTCGCGGACAGCGTCGAGCGCCGACTGCAGGCGTTCAATGTCGGTGGGTTCCACCTGCAGCAGGTGGAACGCGATGCGCTGCGCCGATTTGGGCCCTACTCCTGGGAGCCTCGATAGTTCATCGATGAGATCTTGGAGTGGGCCTTCAAACACGCGGGCAGCTTTCGACTAAAGAGAATTAAGAATGGACGTCGTAAAGCTTAGCCGAAGAGGCCGCCACCCATGCCCTGGGACAGTGGGCCCATCTTCTCCTGGGCCAGCTCGCCGATCTGACGGTGAGCGTCCATGAATGCGCCCTGGACCAGGTCCTGGAGGGTTTCTACGTCCTCTGGGTCCACAACCTGAGGGTCGATCTCCACAGCAGTGACGTCGCCGGAACCCTGCAGGGTGACCTTCACCAGACCATTACCAGCCTGACCAACAACAGTGGAAGCAATGAGCTCGTTCTGAGCCTGCTGCAGCTGAGCCTGCATCTGCTGGGCCTGGGCAATGAGCTGGGACATATCTGGCTGAGACACGCTAAATACCTTTCGTGGTGACGATTATTTCCCGCAATTCTACCGAAAAGCTACAGTGGCCGAGCACCCAGCTCTGAAGCGAGCATTTCCATCGCGATGGTCTTCGCATCCCGATGATCGTAGTTCGCCGGCCCCGCCGCCTCTTCGATCATCTGCTCTTCCTCCGAAGACTCCGGCTCTGCAGGCGGAACCGGTGCCGGGGCGGGCGCGGACCATTCCTCCGGTTCCGGCTCTTCTTCCGAAGGCTCCGGCGGCAATGGCACCCCACCGGAGAAGCTGTGCTTCATGGCCTCACGACCCCGCTCAGCAAGCTCCTGCCAGCGCTTCTTCGGCTCGGGTTTCGGTTCTGGCTCGCTTATCGACGCCCCTGGCTGCACCTCCGGCTCCGCCTTGGCTGGCTCGCCACCAAGTTTCGCTGGCGCTGACCACCCTCGCTGAGGTTCCGGATCAGGTTCCTTCTCCTCTGGCTTCCACGTTGGACGCTGAGGCTCACGCTTCATGCCTTGCAACCCGACCTGAACCTTCACCCGCAGGTCCTGGCCGGTAACTGCCTTCACTGCGGACACCAAGGCCGCGTTGTTGTTGGTGGCGTTCAGGCGCTCAGCAAGTGCACCCGTGTTGTGCCCCACCAAGAGTTCGCCATCCTGCACAGCAATGACTTTCGCCTCGGTGAGCATGATTTCCGCAACCTGGTTCTGCTTGCCCACGGCCTTGCGGATGTCCAACCACTTGGCACGGATGAGCGCTGCCGGGTCTTCAGCAGCAGCTGGCTGTGGCTCTGGCGTTGGAGTTGGCGCGGGTGCCGGTGCGGGCTCCGGTGCCTGTGGTTGCACAGGCTCAGGCTTGGCAAATGGAGTTGGCGCCGGTGTTGGCTCCGGCTTCGGCTGTGGAGCAGGCTGAGGCGCCGGCGCCGGAGCTGCCTGGGCGGCCTTCGCTGCTTCGCGCTGGGCTCGCCAATTTTTCGGAGACACAGCAGGTGCTGGTGGCGCTGCCTGTGCCTGTTCCGCTGCGACCGGGGTTCCCTGCCCGACCAGCATCATGCGAGCACACATGATTTCTAGCAGGAGGCGTGGCGATGTCGCTCCGCGCAGTTCTTCTACTTGGTCATTCACCAGGGCAGCGAGTTGGGAGAGCCGTCGGCCGTCGAAAAGCTGCGCTTGCTGGGTGAGCAGCGGTTGGTGGTCGGCGGGGGCGTCGACGAGCCCCATGCTCATGGCATCCGGGACGGCCTGGAGGACGAGCAAGTCGCGAAGACGGTCAAGGAGGTCGTGAGCGAAGCGACGTGGGTCGTGGCCTGCGTTGATGACGTTATCAACGCAGGTGAACAGAGCTGCACTATCGGCGGTGGCGACGGCTTCCACGGCGGAGTCGATGAGGGAGGAATCCGTCACGCCGAGCAGTGGCAGCGCCATGTCGTAGGTGAGGCCGTTTGGGCCGGAACCGGCGATGAGCTGGTCCAAAATGGAGAGCGAATCGCGGGGGCTGCCACCGCCGGCCCGGATGACCAGCGGGAACACCGACTCATCCACGTTCACGCCCTCTGCCTCGCAGGTGCGCTGCAGCAGGCCACGCATGTCTGGCGGGGTGAGCAAGCGGAATGGGTAGTGGTGGGTACGCGAACGGATCGTCGGGAGGATGTTTTCCGGTTCCGTCGTGGCGAAGATGAAGATCAGGTGCTCAGGCGGCTCCTCGACGACCTTCAGCAAGGCATTTGCACCGGACGAGGTGATCATGTGGGCCTCGTCGATGATGAAGACTCGGTAGCGGGATTCCGCCGGGGCGTAGAACGCGCGATCGCGCAGCTCACGCATGTCCTCCACACCGTTGTGGGAAGCAGCGTCCAGCTCGGTGACGTCGAGGTTGCCCGGGCCGCCCGGCGCGAGGGAGACGCAGGAAGGGCACACGCCGCACGGGGTGCTCGTCGGCCCTTCGACACAGTTCAGGGAGCGCGCCAGAATACGCGCGGAAGAGGTCTTACCGCAGCCACGCGGGCCGGAGAAGAGGTATGCGTGATTGATGCGTCCGCTGTCCAATGCCACCGACAGCGGACGGGTTACCTGTTCCTGGCCCACGACCTCAGCAAAGCTGGCCGGGCGATACTTCCGATAAAGAGCCACGTGCTCAAGACTACCGGTTCAGGTCGAAGACGTTGACCTGTTGCTCAACCAGCGCCTTTTGCAGGTCGGCGAGGCCATAGGTGGCCAGGTATTCCAGCTCCGCATCCGTCAGCGGCAGGATCTGCAGCATCAGGGTCATGGAGCCCTCCTCCTTGAAATGTGGCACATCGCCACCCCAGGGGAAAGGCACCACGAGCAAGCTGTGTTTCGTGGAAATCCCGGGGACCACGGCGCCCGAACCAGGCACTACTTCGCCTGGCTGTGGCGTGATACCCGTGTCCCGCAGCATTTCGGCAGTGGCAAGGACCAGCTCCTTCAAGCCCTCTTCGACCTCCGCTACGGCAAAGAGCTCGACTGCGATTCGCTGCCCATCGGATTCCAGGCCGGTGTCCACCCGCTGGAAGTCCAAGGTTGACACGATGAACTGCCCATCAGCTTCAAATGAGGCGAGGTGAAAGTCCCCCGACTTCTCAATCGAAATCTCGCCGGGGAACAGCCCATCAATCCAGACGGCAGCTTCCTGCAGAATCACTTCTCCAGCGCAGCCAACAGCACGCAGGTGGCTACGCCATCCATGGCGATTTCCAGCTCTTCCACTGGTGGCAGCGAAGGAGCCAGACGCAGGTTCTTATCCTCCGGATCGGCCTTCAGCGGGTAGGTGGAACCGGCAGCGGTCAGCGCAATGCCCGCGTCCTTAGCCAGCTCCACCACGCGCGATGCCGTACCAGGAACCACGTCGAGGGAAATGAAGTAACCGCCGACCGGCTTGGTCCACTCCGCGATCCCGTACTCAGCGAGGCGAGCGTCGAGGATCTCCAGCACCTTGTCGAACTTCGGAGCCAGAGACTTCGCGTGCAGCTGCATGATGCGCTTCACGCCCTCCGCGTCCCCAAAGAACTGCGCGTGCGCCAGCTGGTTGATCTTGTTCGGACCGATTCCGCGCACAAAGGCGTGCTTGTTGTACCAGTTGAGGTTCTCGTTCGACGAGTTGAAGAAGGCCACACCCGCGCCGGCCTGCGTAATTTTGCTTGTCGACGACATAGCCCAGAATCGGTTGCCACCTTCACTCACCACGTCCACGATCTCCGGGAATTCCTCGGTGAGGGTATGAATGGCGTAGGCGTTGTCCCACACGATGCGGAAGTCAGGTGCACCGGTCTCCATGTTGATCAGGCGATCGATGGTTTCGCGGGTGAAGGTCACGCCCGTTGGGTTGCCGAACATTGGGACGACCCACATGCCCTTGATCTGCGGATCCTTCACAAGTTCCTCAACCTTGTCCATGTCTGGTCCGGTCGGGGTCATTGGGACGGTGATCATCTCGAAGCCGAAGTGCTCCGTGATGGTGAAGTGACGGTCGTAGCCTGGCACTGGGCACAGCCACTTGACCTTTTCTTCGTCCTTCCACGGACGCTCGGAATCATTGTTGCCCCAGATGTACGACCAGCTGATCAGGTCGAACATGATGTTCAGGCTGGAGGAGTCTGCCGCAATGAGATTGTCCTTGCTGACGCCCAACACTTCAGCCCAGATCTCACGGATGCTGTTCAAACCGATGAGGTTGCCGTAGTTACGGCAGTCGGTGCCGTCTGCATCCTTGTAATTCTCGCCTGGCAGGCTCAGCAAACCGGCACAAATGTCCAGCTGCTCTGTCGATGGCTTGCCACGCGTCAGATCCAGTTTCAGATTGCGCGACTTCAGTTCCTCATACTTGCCCTGAACGTCCGCTTTCAAAGCGGCCAACTGCTCTGCAGTCATGTCCTTAACAGCCACGCCGTTGCCTTCCTCGCAATGTCCGATGATGCGCCTACAACTTTAGACCGTTACCAAGGTACGAAAAAAGGGACAACCACGATCTGGTTGCCCCTACAAAGTTTTAAGGGGACCCCGCGCACCCGACAGAGCTCGCTGACCCTTGCTGCATTCCTGCCCTGGGGGAGTTCACAAGATAATCGCCACACGGGATCCTGGTGTTCACCTTATCTGCTTCCGCTTTGCAAGGCCAAACCGCGCCCGCTGAGCTGCTGTTTTGTTATCTTCACCGTTGTTTAGTAAAGTCTTCCGGGTAGCAAGCACTAGTTGTTTGTCACGCTGGAGGATTCGACTAGCGGCCTATGTCACACGCCTGGAACGCGTGCGGGGTTAACGCCCCTCAAGGGTTCAAATCCCTTATCCTCCGCATCACGAGAAGCCCCGACATTTTATGTCGGGGCTTCTCGGTGTCTGACGATGCACCCAATTGAGGAACTGCAGCAATGTGAAGTGGCGGACATTCAGAAGATTCGTGCGAAAGATGATCCGCTGCTGGGGATCTTCTTTGAGGATGATCGCGACATTCGCCCCTCCCCTGGCAGACGCAGCAGCCGTGTCAATCGCTTTGACGCGACTCCACGCCACGTACTTATCCCCCATCTCAAGCCCTTCGCTGCTTACATGAAGTTTACTTTTCGGGCTGACATACCACGCAAAGAAAAGCAGCATGATACCGATAGGTAGAGCAAGCAGCACCGAACCGGGATTAGTCAAAGGACTTTCGAGCGTGAGCACTCGCCCCAAAACGGCAATTCCGAATAGGAAACAGAAAAGCAGGTACAAGGCGGCTTTCTTTCCAGGGGAGAAAGTGATCTCGCCGCGCGCTTGGTAGTGGTGCTGCAAATCTTCCAGTGTCCTCACACCCCCATGATGCCCGATATTCCTGCCGCTAAGATTCGCACTATGCGTATTGCCTCCACCACCGAAGCTGACCGCACGTATATCGCTCGCCTGAATTTCCTCACCGATGTTTTCGGCGAAGAGCACGCGGACGTCTCACCCGAGTTCGACCGCGACTTTGATTTCTACGTCCGCGATTGGCAACCAGAAAACGGAGGGTTCATCGCTTGGGACGGCCACATTCCCGCAGGTGGAGTTTGGCTGGTGTGGGGCACTGATGAGCGACATGGCTACGGTCACGTCACTGAGGGGATTCCGGAGTTAGCTCTCGCGGTGGAGGGTCGTTACAAGGGGCAAGGGATCGGAACGGCGCTGCTGGAGATGGCGGCTGAGCTGGCGAAGGAGCTGGGTGCGCCTGGAATTTCGCTTTCGGTGGCGCCAACAAATGAGCGGGCGCACCGCCTGTATCTTCATGTGGGTTTCGAGCCGACCGGCATCGTGCGCGAAGGGCACCCGGTCCTGGCCCGCTACTGGTAACGAGCCTTTGCTGCCATACACAGATCGACGATCTGGGACATCCGTAGGTTTTGGTCTTTCGTTTCCAGCGGAATTCCATGGAAGCGAGTCACCTCCGAACGCAGCTGCCACTCGTGGTCCGTCGACGCAAACTTCACGGTAGAGCCAGGGTGCAAATAGGCGATGCAGCGGGGAATGGTCGGTTCAGCTTCAAAATGCGAAACGCTGCTCCACGACGCCAACACGCCGCGGGTATACAACCCCTCAGGCCCCAGGTGGATGGCGTCAAACTTACGAGCGCGCCATCTGCCCAACCATACGAAAGGCAGATGGAGCACACCGATGACAGCCGCCCAAGCCATCACCGGCAACTGGTCGTAGAACATCCAAGCTGCCACTGCGGTTCCCACGAGTGAAGAAACCGTGATCAACATGGCGCCGCCTACATTAGGCGTCCTACCAGTGAGGGTGACTGGTGCGCCGCGCTGGATTTTGGTCAAGTAATCGGTCATGGGGACTCCTACATCGACTCGAAGCAAAGATCAGTGGCATTAGGAGTGCATTCCAATTTCACCCACTTGAGAAAATCTCTGAGGGTGAACGCCCACACGTTCATGCGACCAGTGAACAAAAGGATCCTGCCTCCCTGATTTGCCTGCGCTGCAAGGCGCTGCCCGTCTTGCGACCCATCGTGCGAGATCGCTTGAGAAAGCAACACCACCGTGTGATTAGTCCTTGCATGGCCGTAGCCTTCTGCGAAAATGTCGATTTCGTCAATTGCATGCCACGGGATCCGGACCCCAGCCATTTCAATGCCATCACGGGACACTCGCATGCGGTGGTTCCGGTGAACCTTCGGATTCAAGATCGCAAAGAACGGGAAGACAAGGCCATAGCCTCCAGAAATGGCCAGCAGGCCTCCGACGATTACTTGGGCCAGGCTTTCATGAAGCCACAAAAATCCAATCCCAGGAAGAAAGAACAGGACGCCGCCGAGGAACAACGCCAGGAGCCACAGCATCCAGCGCATACCGAGCTTGAAGTGGACCTCGCCACGCTCCATGAAGCGTCGTTGCAGTTTGGGGAGAGAGTTCACCGGACATCCTTTCTGTTATCAGTAGGATGCCCGGTGATTCGGTTTTGTTCCAGCTTGTTAGAGATCCTGGAGGGTAGGTAGCCCCAGAGCCCGCAGAATTTCCGCCACGGAGTTAATGGAGGAAGTGAGCTTTTCAAACCGAGCTGACTGCTGGGTGCTCAGAACTCCCTTGGACTGCAAGTGAGAGAGCCGTGCGTATCGGCCGGCGAGCAAGGTGCCCCAAAAAACTTTCAGGTCAAGGATTTCCTGGTCGCCTGGTACAGGTTCGCCGTGGTGGAAGGCCATGATGTCGGCGAGCTGGCCTTCCAGCATGTCCATGTCCATGTCGGCGCCAGGAGCACCATCGTCGCCGGAGTAGGTATCCACCCCGTGGCGCAAGTTTTCACCTTCGCGTTCGTAGTATCGATTGAGGGTGAGCGCATCGCGGGCAATCACCGGCTGATTTACCGGTAGAACGGGGGCGTCGTCGTGGCCGAGAAGCTGACCACGGCTCATGCGGATGAACGTGTTCAGGTGCGTCATGCCGGGCTTCGTGCAGCTCAGGCCAACGCCATAGGATTCCAAGTCCTCTTGCTGGAACATGTATCCGAGGTAGCGAGCACGAGGGTTGATCTCAAGGTCGTCGAGCGAAGCTCCCGGGAGTTCGAACCCAGTGTGACCGAGGTAGTCGCGAACCCGTTGGATCTGGGTTTCATCGAGGTAGATGTCCTCGTAAAGTGCGCGTGACATGTCCTTCTCCTAAAGGGTTTGCAGACGGTCGTAGCTACCGGTGTCTTCGAAGAAGCCACCCTTGCCATTGCCAACGATGTCGAAACGGTTGACCACTTCAATGCGGTCCAGCCACTTCGCGGAGCGGAAACCTGTTGAGGTTTCCAGGCGCAGTCGCATCGGGGCGCCGTTCTTGATAGGGATTTCGTCGCCGTCGTAGCCAATCGCAATCAGCGATTGTGGTTGCATAGCCTCGAGCATCGGCATGGATTCGAAGTAGTAGGCGCCGTTGTAGAGGTCGTCGTCACGGGTCATGTTCTGGAAACTGTGGACCACGACTTCCGAGGCACCGTCCAACGGTTTGACCAGGTTCAAGAGCGTCGCCAGCGGGACACCGTCCCATTTGCCGACCGAGGAAAAGCCTTGCACGCAGTGGTGCACGGTGTTTTGCGAATGGCCGTCGGCAAGCGCGCGCAGATCCGCCATGGTGAGCCGCATGGGGCGCTCGACAAATCCGCCGATCTCCAGCACATAGTCCTTTTCGTAGCCGTTGCACACCATTGCCATGTACTGCTCGGAGCTTGGTGGCATGCCGGACGCGCGGTGGTCCTCAGCTTTGGTGATTTCTTGGTCGGTGTAGGCGAATTGGCGAGAAGGAAGGCGTAGCAAAGCGCGGGTGAGCGGGCGCACCAGGAGGTTGTGCAGATTCTCAATCGTGCGAGGCTTCTCGAGGGACGTCTTCGTAGCCCAAATGTGGATGAACACAATCAGCACTAGGCCGAGCGAGAAGATCGCGGCGCCTGCCTGCGGCCTATCTGCGTGCCCGAACACCATCTTGGACACTTCGTGGCCGTAACCGTGCAGGACAACCATGCCGACGTGAATCACGATGAACACCAGGTACGCGAGCAAACCCCAGAAGTGGTAGGTGCGGATCATCTGACGGCCACCCACCAGCTTGGAAAAGCGCGGGAAGTGGTTGTTCACGGCCGGGGACTGGAACATACCGGTGATGATCATCCAGAGCGGCAGGACCAAAATTACGAACCCATAAGACAGCTGCTGGACCGCATTGAATGGGTAGCCTTCCATCGCTGGAGGCACCTGGAAGGCTAAGTAGTGCAGGATATCGCTGCCAGCCTGGCGGAACGTGTCCAGATCTTCCGGCCAGTACCGACGCCATTGGCCGGTCACCAGCAGCAGCGCCCAGTAGACCACCATGAGGCTCACCCAGCACATCACCGAAATGAGGTGCCAGTAGCGTCCCTGACCCAAATCACCGTGGCCAGGCAGAGAAATTAGCGGGCTGTAGTCGTCGTATTCCCCGGCTACCGGGAAGTACTTTGCCTTGCGCTTTTGCTTGATCGTGAACTGTGCCCACTGGCCACCCATTGGCGTGTGGATCGACGTGTGGAGCTTCGGGAACGTACCCAGAATCTCGATGCCGCTGCGGATAAACAGGGTGACGAACAGGATATTGACGAAGTGCTCGATGCGGAGCCATAAAGGAAATTCGGTCAGCATTGTTTTCTCCTAGTCCTCGAAACCCTGGTCGTCCGGGTAAGCGACGATCATTCCGTAACCGAGCGCCCAATACAGCACCAGGTAAGCAAGTGCGCACAGCATCATGAGATTCCACACCGCCGCCTGCAACACGCTCGCGCCGTTCCACACGTACGGAGCATCCGAGGCAAGCCCAATCCCGTACACGATCAGCGCACCAATCGCGGGCACAAGACCGAAATCCCACACGCGCAGCCGCGTCACACCCAGCGCCACAAAAACTGCTGCCAGACCGGCGATCAACCACAGCGCAATGTCGCTGCCGGAGAAGATGTCACGCGCGCTTGTCGACGTCCATCCCGCGCACCCACCAATCGTTGCCACCACCGCGACGAGTAGCACACGTGTGGTCTTAGGCAGGTTGATGCGGATGTAGCGGAAGAACGGAGCGCGTTTCCTTCCGGGTTTGATGTGAAGATTCACATCGTGAATCTTTGGGTCGAGCGTTGTCATGTGAGTTTCCCATCTCGCGTTGTGAGCGTTATTCACGCGAGAGTCACACCGGAGAACTAGATCCTCGCGTTAAGCCTTAGGCTGCCACATGTTTTCGCAGGTAGGAAGGTTGTACGGGCGTACAAAAAGTTGAAAGTACCCGTGGCCTTGCCTTTTATACGACTGTCCAAAACCTCGTCTTTCGCTCACCCACGCTGCGCCATACAGTGAAGGCGTGGCCCAGCTTTCCGGAGAGGCAAACGACCACACACTCGTAGTTTTTGCACCTTTGGAAAGGACACACCTCGTATGTCTGCGATGGTCATTTTTGGGCTCATAGCCTCGGTAGCATTGCTCTTCGCCTTCGCGATGCTCAATCTCGGTAAGTGGACAACCGACGATTACCCATACCAGTTCCTGAACTTTATCGGCGCCGGTTTCCTCACCGCTTCCGCTGCCAATCCGTTTAACGCTGGCGTGTTCTGGACCGAATTGATCTGGTCTGGACTAGGCCTGTACGGCATCATCAAGATTTTCCTCAAGCGTCGCTCTGCTCAGAAAACTGCATAAGGAAGGCACCTAGACATGGAATTCTCATACGAAATCGGCATCGCCGCAGGCATCTGCTTCGTGATCGGCTACGCACTCCTGAACTTCGGAATCTTGAAGTCCACTTCCCCGCTGTACCAGCTGCTCAACCTGCTGGGTGCGGTCGGATTCACCTACACGGCCATCGCCCCATTCAATCCTGGTCTGTTCATCACTGAGTTCGCTTGGGCTGCCGTTGCAGCATTCGGCCTCTGGAAGATCTTCTTCCAGAAAAAGCCGGATAAGATTTAACATGTGAAAAAGACTTCGCCCCGCGCCACGATCCTCCAAGCAACACTGGAGTGCATCGTGGCGCACGGCATTGATGGCACCAGCCTCAGAATTGTGGCGGACAAAGCCGGGGTATCGCTGGGCTCCCTAGGCTACTATTTTCAAGACAAAGACGGCCTGCTGGGGGCCGCGTTCATGTCATTTGTTGAGGCCTCGGCCATCGAGTTCGCGCAGTATTACGAAGGCGTCGACACGCTAGAAGCGGCGCGGGAGGCCACGGCGCAAATGCTGATCGACACCGCGTCGAACCGCACCAGCATCATTCTTGGCAGCGAGCTCTACAATCTGTCTCTCCGACGTCCTCGCCATCGCATTATCCTGGACGAATGGACGAAGCGGTGTCGCGCCGTGATGGCCACCTACTTCGATGAGGACACCACTTTTATTCTCGATGCGTTCTACGAGGGAGTCATCCTGCATCGCTCGATGCGTCTTGGCGAATACGCAGATGACCGGATCCGCACCGCGATCGAAAGGCTTACCCCGCCGGAGTCATTCGCTGTCGCAGCCAGTTAAGCGCCTCGGCGAGCTCCTTGCCTGGGATGTTATGCATGCTCGTCCCCAACCTGCGACCGGAAACCTCCAGGTCATAGAAACCCCAATTGTGGCGCAGGGGGTGCACAGCCCGAAAACCGGTGATCTCGTTCCAGGGAAAAGTCTCGCCCCGGTAATGCAGGCCATAACCATCGATGACCAGTTTGTTCGCCGGGTTCAGGGGTTTCAGTAGGCCACGGATACTCCACGCACCAAACCCCACACCGAGCAGCAGCATGAAGACGGTTTCAAAAGAAAACCAGGACATTGCAGCGCCGATCAGACAAGCAATTCCGAAGTACAGCGCAGCGGAAAAACCCAGGTAGTGCCACGGGCCGAAGCCGATGGTCACGGCCCCTTTCTCATGGAATTCACGAACGAGATCCTGCCCGGTCATCGGTAATAGCGCCCCATGAATTCTTCTTTGAAGGCCCAGTAGTCGCCGCTGGCCATGGTGGCGCGAATATTATCCACGAGCTGGATCATAAAATGCAGATTGTGCATGGTGCACAGCGTGCCAGCCAGGTATTCCTTGGCTTTGAGCAGGTGATGAATATACGCGCGGCTGTAGTTTTCGCACACATAACCACCGACCTCGGGGTCGATCGGCGTGAAGTCGCGCTTGAATCGCGCATTGGTGAGCGTCATGCGGCCGTCAAGCGTGTACACGCCTCCGCGTCGTCCCAGGCGGGTGGGCGCGACGCAGTCGAAGGTGTCGGCGCCGGCCTCGACTGCGGTGAAGATGTCGTCGGGTTCGGAAATGCCGAGCAGGTGCTTGGGCTTGTCGACGGGCAGTTCATCATTCACCCAGCCCACAATGGTGCCCAGGTTCTCCTTCTCCAGTGCGCCACCGATGCCGTATCCGCCAAAGCCCCGGCGTCCCTCGTTCTCGGCTTCCTCAGATAGGGTTACGAGCCCGCGGGCAGCCTTGCGTCGCAGGTCTTCGTACTGTGCGCCCTGCACCACGCCCCACAGGGACTGCAGTGGCTTGCCTACCCTGAGCTCCGTCAGGCGGTTGTGCTCGTCGATGCAGCGCTTCGCCCAGCGGTGGGTGCGTTCGACGGAGGCCTCCTGGTAGGCCTTGGTGTCCACGAGGGTGGTGAGCTCGTCGAAGGCGAACATGATGTCCGCGCCCAGCTGGTGCTGGATCTGCATGGATACTTCTGGGGTGAAGCGGTGCTTGGAGCCGTCGATGACTGAGCGGAAGTCGACGCCATCCTCGTCCACGTGCGCCATGCGGTCCTTGGAGCGGGCCTTGACCTCGGAGGCGTCGATGTTGCTGTCCATGGACAACACCTTCTTGAAGCCCACACCCAGGCTCATGACCTGGAATCCACCAGAGTCGGTGTAGGTCGGGCCGTGCCAGTTTTCGAAGGCGGAGACGCCACCGGCTTCGTCCACGATGTCCGGGCCGGGCTGTAGGTACAGGTGGTAGGCGTTGGACAGGATCGCCTGCGCTCCTGTGTCGCGGATTTGCTCCGGGGTGAGCGTTTTGACGGTCGCCTTCGTCGCTACGGGGATGAACGCCGGGGTGTTAATGTCGCCGTGTGGGGTGTGAATCGTGCCCGTGCGGCCGTGTTTTGTGCCGTCCAGCGTTGTTGCGAGCGAGAAGGTGGTGTCTGTCATGGGGTCAAGTTTAGGTCAGTTCTGCACCCGGCCCGCAGACGTGGTCGCCCCTGAGCTGCTCGGCGCGGTGATCACTCATGGTGGGGTCGCGGTACGTATCACCGAGGTGGAGGCATATTTGGGGGTCAATGACCCTGCCTCTCACTGTGCCCGGGGCCTGACCCCTGCCAACGCCGCGATGTTTGGACCGCCCGGCCGCTGGTATGTGTATCACTCCTACGGTATCCACAAGGCTGGCAACATCGTCTGCCATCCCGACGGCGGCTCGGGTGGGGTGTTGCTGCGCGCCGGCGAGGTCATCTCGGGCCAGGATCTCGCAGCTTCTCGACGCGGCCCCGTGCCCCACCATCGGTTGGCCTCCGGCCCCGGTAACCTCGGTAAAACTTTGGGGCTAGAGATCGACGACAACGGAACGCCCGTGGCCTTGGAGTTGCCCGGATCGACTCCGGATATCGTGGTCGGCCCACGTATCGGAATCACCAAGAATACGGACGCATTGTTGCGCTTTTGGATTCCCGGCGAGCCGACTATTTCCGCACGGAAATCCTTCACGAGGTTCCTGGCTTAGGCCCTCGCGCGCAGCGCCTCCACCTGGAGCTCCGCCTGACGCTCGGCCTCCATGCGACGTGCTTCCCATTCCTTCTCCAGCTCGGCGCCCTCGATATCCAGGCGCGGCAGGATCTTGTCCAGCCAGCGAGGCATCCACCAGGTGGCGCGGCCAAGAAGGAACATCGACGCAGGGACAAGGGCCATGCGGACGAAGAAGGCGTCGAAAAGCACGCCCACGCCGAGCGCGAAACCGAAGATCTTGATGAACGGCAGTGGCTGGTCGATGAAGGCTACGAACACGGCGATCATGATGAGGGCCGCGGAGGTCACCACGCGGGAGCCCAGGGTGTACCCCTCGATGACGGACTCATCCACAGCGCTGTAGCGCGAACCCGGCGACGGCAACCCTGCGTGATGCGAGTAGTGCTCACGCATGCGGGAAACCAGGAACACCTGATAGTCCATGGCCAGGCCGAAGGTGACGCCGATGAGGAAGATCGGCATGAAGGAAATCAGCGGACCAGGCGTCTCGACGAGGCCCCACAGGCCTTCCTGCCAGAACAGGACAGTGACGCCGAAGGCAGCGCCCACCGACAGCAGGAAGCCAAGGCCCGCCACCAGTGGCACCATGATGGAACGGAACACCATCAGCAGCAGGATGATCGCAAGTCCCACGACCACCGCGAGGTAGATCGGCATGGCGTCGGAAAGTTTTTGCGTCACGTCGCGCTGAATCGGTGTGAGGCCCGTGATGCCGATCTTGATGCCCGTCGCGGCCTCAGCCTCCGCCTGCGACGCGCGCAGCGAATGCAGCAGCTTGGTGGTCATCGGGTCGTTCGGGCCGGCGTACGGCGTGATCATCAGCTGCGCCGCGCTTCCCGACGGCGAAACGCCCACCATCTGCACGTGCTTAATGTCCGCGTTGGTGCCGAATCGCTCGACAACGTAGGAGAATGCCGCGGCGGTCGCGGCCTTCTTCTCATCGAAGCCCTCCGGGTTCATGTCCCGTTGTGCCTTGATCAAAGGCTGCAGTGCTGGCGCTTTCGGATCCACGTTGCTCGCATCCACCACGCCAAGCATGAGGGAGTTGTGGCCGTCACCGAAACCTTCAGTAAGCAGGTCGGCGGACTTTCGCTGCGTGGTGGACAGCGAAGACGTCGAATCGTTTGGCAGGGCCAACTCGAGTTTGAGGGCAGGGATCGTCAGAGCTCCGAGGCCAAGCACCACCACAGCCAGCACCAGGGCTGGGACGCGGTGGACGAAGGTGACCCAGGCGTGGCCCTTGGAACGGCGAGTGCCACGGCGAGGCTCCTCGCCAGGCTTGCGCGGATTGCCCGCCAAGAATGGGATCTTCGCGCCAAAGGCGAACTTGCCCATCACGCCCAGCATCGCCGGGACCAAGGTCAGCGCGACCATCACAGCGATGAACACGGTGAAAGCTGCAGACAGGCCCATGTACGTCAGGAATGGGATGCGGACGATGGACAGCGCGATCAGCGCGATGATCACCGTCAGGCCAGCGAATACCACCGCCGAACCTGCCGTACCGACGGCAATGCCCGCGGCATCATCTCGCGGCGCCTTCCGATACTCAGATCGGTAGCGCGCCAAAATGAATAATGCATAGTCGATGCCCACCGCCAGGCCGAGCATCACCGCCAGCACCGGCGTGGTGTTGTTCAAGGTGACAAAACGCGTGGCCAGGACGATGGAAAGCGATCCCAGGCCGATGCCCACCACTGCCGTGATCAGTGGCAAACCGGCAGCAATCACGGAACCAAAAGTGAATATCAGGACGATGAATGCGACGCCCAAACCGATCATTTCAGAAGTCGTCTTGATCACCAATGGATCGCCGAATGCGGCGCCACCGCCTTCCACGATCAGGCCTTGCTTTCGGCCAATCTCGAGGGCCTCGCGGATGGTGGCGCGGTGCTCTTCAGTGACGTCTGTTGGCGAAGGAACCGCGATGCCGAAAGTGGTGAAGCCGATGCGGCCGTCGTCGGAAAGCAGAGTGAGGTTTGCGGCGTCCGCGCGGGCGGTCTCTTCGGGCAGGCCTTGCGAGGTTTCCTGCTCAATGATGCTCTGCTGGAGCTTCGGGTTGAGGGTCACCGGGTTGCCGAAGCGCATGGTGTTGTCCATGTCCGGGATGCCCTGCTCCAGGTGGGCAATGACATCATCGACCGCCTTGGTGTACTGGGGTTCGGAGAGCCTGTGTCCTTCGGGCGCAGCGAAGACGATGTTCACTCCCGCGGCATCCAGGGGATTTTTCTGGTCGGGGAAGTTCGCCATCAGTAGCTCGGCCGCGTCTTGGGACGGGGTGCCGGGGATAGCGAACTTGTCGTTAAATCCCTTTTGCAGCGTCATCGAGGACGCACCGATGGTGATCAGCAAGACCATCCACACAGCAATGACTGCCCATTTGTGCTGGTAGGACCATTTTCCTACATGGAAGAGGAACTTCGCCACTAGGTTCTCCTATAAAAAGGTAATGCCCCGGACGAATCCGGGGCACTTTTGGCGGTGGCGGCGGGATTTGAACCCGCGGTTGGGGGTTACCCAACAAACGCTTTCGAGGCGTTCACCTTCGGCCGCTCGGACACGCCACCGCGAACAAGATTAGCGCCCTGCGCAAACAGAAACCAAATCGCCTATTCCTGGACAGATCCGAGAATCTTGTTCTTCGCGTCGGTCACCGCGTCCTTGGCCTGAGCCTTGGTTTGATCCGCGCGCCCCTCGTTGGCAAGGGACTCGTTTCCCGTGGCTTCGCCCGCAGCTTCCTTTGCTTTACCGGCTACTTCGTCAAATGTGTTCTTGATATCGGACATTTAAGGTTCCTCCTCAGGGGTGCATTGATTCGCCCCCGAGCCTACCGATGCTGGCGGAAAAAATCATTGAGGAGCTCAGCGCACTCTTCTTCCAGCACTCCGCCTCGAACTTCGATCCGGTGCAGCTCACCGGGGGCGCGCAGTACGTCAATGTGAGAGCCACACGCTCCGGTTTTTGGCTCCCAGGCACCGAAAATCACTCGGCCAACGCGGGCTCCGAGGATCGCCCCGGCACACATGGCGCAGGGCTCCAAGGTGACGGCCAGGGTGCATCCGGTCAGTCGCCACCCGTCCCCATGCTTTTTCACGGCCTCCCGGATCGCGAGGACTTCCGCGTGCGCCGTGGGGTCAAGGTCTGCTTCCCGGCGGTTCGTGGCTGAGGCGAGTTCGCGGCCGTTGGCGTCGAAAAGCACGGCACCGACGGGGACGTCCGTTGCGGGCGTTTGCTTAGCGACGTCCACCGCCCGGCGCATCATCGCTTCGAATTCGGGAAACACTAGATGAGGTCTGCGAGTTCGTCGCCGAAGCCGAGCTCGTCGGCGATCTGCTGGAGCTGCTCGGAGGCCCAGGCTTCGTCATCGTCGGCGATCACGGACAGGACTTGTTCGGAGAGTCCCAGGTCTTCCAGGAGGTCGAAGTCGCCCTCGGCGTAGGAGTCATCGTCCGCGTCGGGGAATTCGGCGTTGATCAGCTCCAGGGCGGAGGCCGCGAAATCGTCCTCGGTGGCGGCCGTCGCGTCGGACACCAGCAATTTCACCCGACCAGGGGTGGGTCGCACCAGAATGAAGTAGTCGTCTTCCACGCACAGCATCGCAAATGCTGGGCCTTCGGCGCGCAAGGAACGCACGGCGGTGACGGCGGTGCTGATGTCCTCGAAGTGGTCATCGAACTCGGCGACCTTCCACTTTCCATTCAGCGAGGTCACTGTGACCGCAAAGCTCAGCTCTTCATGGGTGCTCATAGCTCGTAATTGTGCCACACTTGGGTGGTGACTACCGCGAAGATTTCCCGCCCAGTATGCATCCTCGGACTCGGCCTCATCGGAGGTTCCCTGCTCCGCGATCTCGCCGCCCAAGGCGTCCAGGTCTACGGCTTCAACCGCAGCCCTTCCGGCGCCTCCGCTGCCGCCGCTGAGGGCTTCGACGTCAGCACCTCGCTCCAGTCCGTCCTCGCCCGCGCCGAAAACGACGACGCACTCATCGTCCTCGCCACCCCAATGCCGGCCCTGCCTTCGCTTCTCGACGCCATCGCCGAGCACGCCCCTTCCTGCGGCTTCACCGACGTCGTCTCCGTCAAAGCCGAGGTGTACTCCCTCGTGTGCTACCGTGGCCTCCAGGACCGCTACGTCGGCGGACACCCCATGGCCGGCACCGCCGACTCTGGTTGGAACGCCTCCCTCACCGGCCTCTTCAACGGTGCTGCGTGGGTCGTGACCTTTGACCACGCCTACGACAACCCCTCCGACACCTGGGTATCCCTCTGGATCGACGTGGTCCGCATGGCGCTCATGGTCGGCGCCGAAGTCATCCCAACCCGCGTCAACCAGCACGACGAAGCCGTCGCCCGCATCTCCCACCTGCCGCACCTCTTCGCCGAAGCGCTCGCCATCACCGGCGACAACGGTGGCGCGCTCGCACTATCGCTAGCAGCAGGCTCCTTCCGAGACTCCACCCGCGTCGCAGGCACCACCCCATCCCTCGTCCAAGCCATGTGCGAAAACAACCGCGCAGCGCTACTCACCGCCCTCGACGAAGCCCTGGAACTCCTCGGCGACGCCCGCGCACACCTCGAATCCCCCGAAAACGACCTCAGCATGTTCATCGACGCCGGCTACCGCTCCCGCATCCGCTTCGAAGCCCGCTCCGGCGTATCAGGCATCTCCGGACGACCAGTCCTCCGCCTCCACCCAGGCGCCGACAACTGGATCTCCCAGCTCGAACAAGCCGAAAACCTCGGCGCCCGCATCGACGTCTTCTAGAAATAGCAAAAAGCCCCAGCTAAGCTGGGGCTTTCATATTGTGCGCCCGGAGGGATTCGAACCCCCAACCTTCTGATCCGTAGTCAGATGCTCTATCCGTTGAGCTACGGGCGCTTGCTGTGCAACGAAGAGTTACTCTACACACAACGGTAAACAAATAACAAACTCGCTGGTCAAACCCCCTGTGGATAAGTCGAGTTATCCACAGAAATTCACCCGTTCGCACCTCCGCGCATTGTGCATAATTCAGATTGCCACCATTCTTTGAAGCATGTCACGCATCGACCAGCTCGCCAGCGCCGAAGCCCGCGCCATGGACCTCCTCGCCGAGGCCGCCGGGCTCGACGCGCCTACCCTGGTCAAACGAGGCCTATCCCACCTCACCGCTCGCCGAATTGCCACCCTATCCAGCGTGTACTTCAACCCCGCCAACGCGTACTCGCGTTACCGGGCGCGGTGTCGCAAGGCCGCCGCGGAGCTCACGCTTCACGATCTCCACGCCATCGAAGGCTTCGCATCCAAAGCGAAAACACTCGGCGGCCACAAGGCCGCCTGGGAGCTGCGCGAGTTGTTATGCGGATTGCCGAGCCTCGCCGGCATCCGCCGCGAGGGAGCCGCCCACATTTCTGCCCTCGAGGAAGAGCACGGCAGGAAACTTGGCCCCAAGCCCGGCGCCCGGTTCTCGCGCCACGGGCGCGTTTCACGACTCTCGGTCACCCTTGATCAGCATCGCATGGCCGAGGCCCAAGCCATCGCCACTGCCCGCGCCCGCAAGCTCGGCGGCTCGAACTACACGAAGGAACAGCTCGCAGAGGCTGTCGTCGATCTAATCACCGGTGTCGACGACGCCACCCGCGTTGAAACCCGCCGAGTGATTTATGCAGTTGTCCCCCTCCCTGAGCTCGCGCAAATTCAGCGTGGCGAGGGCGACGACCTCGTGGTCCAAATGTCCGATGGGACGTCGATGAGCGGGCGCGAATTCCTGGAGGCCGCGTTCGAAGCTGAAGGGATGGCTGCGCTCGTCGACCGCGTCGAAGGGCCCGTCGACCTATATCGCACGTCGCGCCTAGCCAGCGACAAGCAACGCCTGCTCCTGCACGCGAAATCGACCACCTGTATGTGGCCCGGATGCCAAAAAGGCGCCGAACACTGCCAATCCCACCACATGATCCCGTGGGCGCGCGGCGGGCCGACGAACATCGCGAACCTAGTGCCCCTATGCAAGTACCACAACGGCATTAACGACGACGATCCCACCCGCCCCACCGGCCGAGGGGTGATCCTCGCCCGCGACGGCACCATCGGGTGGTTCAACCCGAAAACGGGCACATTCATCAAACTGTATTCACCCAGGTAAAAAGCACAAACCCGTGTTGAACATTGTCAACACGGGGATTTGGTGCGCCCGGAGGGATTCGAACCCCCAACCTTCTGATCCGTAGTCAGATGCTCTATCCGTTGAGCTACGGGCGCAAAATTTCACCAGGCCCGGTGAAACCCCTGGCCGAAACCAGGTGAGCGGAGATGACAGGATTTGAACCTGCGGTCCCCAGAAGGGACAACTCCTTAGCAGGGAGCCCCATTCGGCCACTCTGGCACATCTCCAGCAGTTATCGCCGAAGCGAAAACCTTAGGCAATCTTACAGGCCCAGACGGGAAGTTCCAAAACTCACACTCAGCACATAACGATGCTGTGACAAATCCTCTACTCACCGTTGGTCGGCGCCCAAACTTCAGTAGGGTGTGAATCCGGAATCATTGACCATTCAACATCGGAGAAAAGATGCATTCAAAAATGTCCGCCCGCCTGTTTGCCGAGTTCCTCGGCACTTTTGTTCTCGTTTTCGGAGGCTGCGGATCCGCAGTTTTCGCAGCCCAAGTCCTTACCGACGACAAAGCCGTCAACATGGGCATCGGATTCGTCGGCGTCTCCCTCGCCTTCGGCCTGACCGTACTGACCATGGCCTACGCCGTCGGCCACATCTCCGGCGGACACTTTAACCCTGCCGTCACGCTGGGCGCATTCCTCGCCGGTCGCATTGACGCTAAGAACGTCCTGCCATACTGGATTACTCAGATTGTCGCCGGCGCGGTAGCTGGTGGCGTTCTGTACGTCATTGCTTCCGGCAAGGAAGGCTTCGACGCCGTGAAGTCCGGCTTCGCGACCAACGGCTACGGAGATCTCTCCCCTAACGGTTACTCCTTGCTGGCTGTTCTCATCGCAGAAATCGTGCTTACCGCGATCTTCCTTTTCGTCATCCTAGGTTCTACGGACAAGCGCGCTCCACAGGGCTTCGCACCGATTGCCATCGGCCTGGCGCTGACGCTGATCCACCTGGTGTCGATCCCAATCTCCAACACCTCCGTGAACCCAGCTCGCTCCCTCGGCGTTGCGCTTTATGCAGGTTCCGAGCCTCTTATGCAGGTGTGGGCGTTCTTCGTAGCGCCACTGATTGGCGCTGCGATCGCCGGCATCACGTATAAGTCACTTTTCCCAGACGAGTCTGACGTGCTGCTCGAGCGCTAAACATGAATAAAGGCCCCCGAGGGGGCCTTTATTTTTTGCACATCTAGCGGATGGTCACCTGGCGAGACTTGATGTTCTCCAGTGCGCGTCGAGCATCTGCTGACAGGTCCTCGTCGGCTTCGATGGAGGCAGCGATCTTCTTGTCCAGCTTTTCCAGCAATGGGCCGTAGGTTTCGTAAGAAACATCGACTGGAAGGTCCCACACTGGAACTGCGATGCCGTGGGTACGGAACACTCCGGCAAACTTGGTGCCTTCACCAAGGTCGAGCGCCCCAACAGCTGCGATGCGGGCGAGGGCGCGCATGAGCTTCTCTTCGTCGTCGGTACGCACCCAGCGGATGTGGGCCTTCTCGCCTGGGTCGATCCACCATGCCACACCGTCGAAAGATCCAGTGACCTGGTAGGAAGGCATGATGGTGTCGTTGGCAGCCTTGAGGGACTGCGCAGCAGCTGGGTCAAGTGCTGCGTCGGATGGAAGCCACCAGTTGAAGTCCTCACGGGCCTCCACGTCGAGGGCGCCGGAGGCGTCGAGAAGCTCGGTGAGCGGTGGCTGCGTGCCGTCGGCGGCGGTGGAGGCGAGGGTGTCGCCTGGCTTGGCGTCGCGGACCCATGCGAGGGCAAACGCGAGGTCGCGGCCCGGGTTGTGGGTGTGCGATTGGGTTTGGAGGGCGACGTAGGCGGTGCCGTCATCCTGGACCATGGCGCCGGCGGCTCCTGGGAGGACGGTCGCGACGTAGACGTCACGGTCGAAGGTTACGGGGAGCTTCGCGAAGGCGGAAGGGACGAACTCCTGCAACGCAACGAGGTCGGCCTCCATTGCGAAACCTGCGTATGGGCGTGGGTCGCGTTCGAGTGCGGCGCGCTCGGCGGCGCGGGCAGCAAGCTTTGCTTGACGACGGCTCATGCCCTCAGGCAGCTGCTCATCTTTCTTCTTCTTTTTAGCCATGCCCCTAAGATACCGTGCGGAGCGCAAGCGCAGGGTAATTGGTCGCGAGCATGTCTACGCCGTGTTCGCGGGCCCACAGCATGTCGGAAGGCTCATCCACCGTCCACAGGTAGGTGCGCTCCCACTGGTCCAGCTCGGCTGGGTTCGCCTTGGCCGCCTCAATCGACATTCCCAGCCCGTGTGGCTGGCACCAACGCAGGGCAGCCTTCCACGACAAGGACGGCTTGTCCTCGCGGAGCACGATGCGGTCCAGCTGGGGCGCGATCATTTGCATAGTGCGGATTGCCAGCGGCGAAAAGCTAATAAAGTGCATGCGCGGATCGTCCAGGCACTGTGCATAATTCAGTTTGCGTACGATCTGTTCCTCGACCATTTTGCCGTAGCGACTGGGGTGCTTGGCTTCGATGTAGAGGTGCCGGTCGGGGTATTCCTGCAGCAAGGCGACGAGATCTTCGAAGAGCAGTGGTTCCTGGGGCTCCTCCGGAGTGCCGAAGTTGTAGGCGCGTAAATCTGCATAATTCATGTTTTCTACGCGGCCGGTGCCGTTGGAGACGCGCTCGATGTTGGAGTCGTGGACGCAGACGAGTTTGCCGTCCTTGGTGAGCCGGACGTCGCATTCAACGGCGGGTGCGCCGAGCTCGAGGGCTGATTTGAATGCGATGTGGGTGAGCTCTGGGTGTGCGCCGGAGTCTCCGCGGTGGGCGATGATTTGCATTAGTTGTCCCAGGAATGGATGTGGCGGAGCAGCATGCGGTTTTTGCGCTGGCTGCGCCCGAGGCGGCGGGATAGGGTGTTGAGGATTTCGATGGCGTCGGTGATGTGTGGGCCCTTGTTGAGCATGACTGCCTCGGCGCGGAGCGCGAAAGCTGCGTCGGTCATTTCGGCGCGTGATGGCAGGCCGTTCTTTGCCATGTTTTCCAGGATTTGGGTGCCCACGATGACTGGGATGTGCGCTGATTCGGCGACCATGAGGATTTGGCCTGGGACTTCGGTCATGCGGTCGAAGCCGAGCTCGACGGCGAGGTCGCCGCGGGCGATCATGATGCCGAAGTTCGGGTGGCGCATGCCTTCGAGGAGGATGTCGGAGATGTTTTCGAAGGCCGGGACGGTTTCGATCTTGAGCACGAGGCCGAGGTCACGAACACGTGGTACCTCAAGAGCGATGCGGTCCATGACGCTGAGGACGTGGCGGACGTCGTCGACGGAGCGGATGAAGGAGATCGCTGCGATGTCGGCGTGGCGGGCCACGAACTCGAGGTTGATTTCATCTTCTGGGGTGAGCGATGCCAGCGGCAGGTAGGTGTCCGGCAGGTTGATGCCCTTGTGAGCTGCGAGTTTCACGCCACCTTCCTTGGCGCGGGTGACTTCCAGAACGGCGTCGTTGCCGCTCTTTTCCACCACGACAGCGGCGATGGCTCCGTCGTCGAAAAGCACGTTGTGGCCGACCTCGAGGGCAGTGATGGCCTCAGGGAGGGAGCAGGAGATGCGGGAGACGGGTGCTGGTTCGCAGATGATGTCGTCGCTGGTGAGGATCAGGCGGTCGCCCTCGAAAAGGCGCAGCGCCTGCACAACCTGCGGAATGCCGTGCGCACGGGCGCGCTCGTAGTCGCACTCGAGGAGCGTGCCCTCGGCGATGTAGGCGTTGCGGTCGCCCTCGGCGAGAACGGCGCCATCATGCTTTTCGACGACCACGAATTCCCGCTTGGAACCGCGCGTATCGTGCAGCGTGATGATGCTGTTTTCCTGCAGGCCTTCCAACCATTGCTGGTTGACGGTCACTGGCAGAGCAGGGCGCCCCTCGAACTCAGGAGCCGGGCGGCCATCAGCGGACAGCCACAGCTTCGACTTGGTGAGCACCTGGCCTGCGTCATCGCGGGTCACGCGGGCACGGCCAACGGCAGGTCCCGGCGCGATTTCGCCAGTGCGGATTTTCGGGCCAGCCAGGTCCATGTTGACGCGTACCTCGCGCCCAGCCTCAGCGGCCGCGCGGTGCACATTGTCGATCATGCGCAGCCACACGTCCTGATCGTCGTGGGCGCAGTTGATGCGGGCGACGTCCATGCCGGAGTCGACGAAGGACTTGACCATCTCGTAGTCATCGGCAGCTTCGCTTGGCAGAGTCACCATGATGCGGGACGGGGTGTTTTCGTCCGTGCAGCCGAGCAGGGCTTCGGTGTGGGCCTCGAGGATCTCGTCAGCCTCCGCGAAGCTGCGGGCAATGTCACCAAAGTCGTATGGGGCGCCGGAGCCTTCCAGCAGACCAACCACGTTTCGGGCGGCCTCCAGCTTCGCCTTCACACCGGTCTCGATGGTGGACATGCGAGTAACACCGAGATCGGTCAGGTGTGCCTGGAGGCGACGCAGATCCTGGGAACGCAGGTGCTTGTAGTGCACCAAGTTGAGAGCGCCGGCGCGGTGAGTTTCCGCCACCCGATCAATGTCGTCCTTGCGGGACCACGCAAAATCCGCGATCCCCTTCAGCAGCGAATCAATCTCAGGTACCAGCTGTTTCATCATGTGCCCCATCGTTAAAAGTTAATAACCAATGTGTATTGTGCCCGCTTTTACCCGGTTTGGCAGCGCGAGCGCGGCCGCCTAGCGCATGCTGAGGCTGTGGCCGTCGAAAAGCGCGGTGGCGACGGGACTGATCGGCGAGCCCGCGACCTCCACGTCGGCGACGCGCTGGAACGTCATGCTGACCCCGACCTGCGTGATCGCGACGAGGCCATAGCCGTGCGCATCGAGATCGACGTGGCTGACGTGCGGGTTTGCGTCGCGAAGATGGCGTTCGGCGCGCTGAGTGACGGGGTTGTCCGTCGGCAGACCGAGCGCGTCATCGACGTTCGGCGCAGACACGGAGCTGCACACCAGCTCTGCCGCGACAACCTGATCGTCGTGCCGAACGGTAGTTGCCCATTCCGAGTGGATGTCGCCGGCGAGGAACACGGTGCCCACTTCCGGATGAGCGTGGCTGCGCTGCGCCAGCACCTCCAGCAGCCGGGCCCGGTCCGCCATGTAGCCATCCCACTGGTCGAGGTTGTACGGCACTGCCTGCGTCTCATCGCCGATCATGCGCCGCACCACATCTCCCACGGCCGATTCCATCCCCACCAAGCTGACCGGCGAGATCATGACCGAGGTGCCCACAATATTCCAGCGCGTTTCTGGCCGCTCCAGTTTGCCTTGCAGCCATGCGAATTGCTCAGCCCCCATGATCGTGCGATCCGAATCGGCAGCACGCTTGAGGTTCAAAATCTCCGGCTGGTCGCGGTAACTGCGTAGATCGAGCATCGTCAGCTCGGCAAGCGTGCCAAACCTCAGCGAGCGATAAATATGTCCGCCCTGCGACGGCGCCATCCCACGCACCGGCAACCACTCCATGTACGCCTGCATTGCCGACGACCGCCGCTGCTGCCAATCGCCGTGCCAGCCCGTATGCCCCGGCGCGCCATGCTCCCACGCATTGTTGGCAATTTCGTGGTCGTCCCACATCACCACCCACGGCGCTGCTGCGTGGGCCGCTTGCAGCGCATAGTCGCGGCGGTAGCGACCATAGCGGGTTCGATAATCGGCCAGGGAGACGATCTCCCAGGTCGGTTCGTGGCTGCGCACAACGCCGTGCTTGCCCGCGTACACCCCGGAGGCGTACTCGTAAATGTAATCGCCCAGGTGCACCACCACGTCGATGTCGCCAGCAGCGGCTTTGACAGCGATATCCGAATAGGCCGCGAAATAGCCCGATTCGAAATTCGCGCAGGAACACACAGCGAAATTGAGCTGCTTCGGGGTTGTTTGCGGGGCGGGCGCCGTCTTCGTGCGCCCCACCGGGGTGGTGGTCCCGTCGAACTCACCACCAACAATGCGGAAGCGGTAATAGTATTCGGTGTCTGGATTCAGCCCCCACGGCTCGACGTGCACCGTGTGATCATGAACTGCGGTGGCAAGCACGTCCCCGCTGGCTACCACGCGCGTGAAGTCGATCTCCAGCGCCATCTCCCAGCGCAGGGCCACATCTGGTCCTTTTCCAGAACCGGGAACGGCCTCCGGATTGGGGGTCACTCGCGTCCACAGCACGACGCTCGTAGGAAGCGGATCCCCGGATGCGACTCCATGCATAAAGGGGCGGAACTCTGCATCATTCAGTTTGCCGGGCTCATGGCGGTCGGCGAGATCGCGTTCGATCAGGTCGGAAAAGTTTCCCGCATTCGCGGCGTTGAGGGACCCGGGAAGCATGGTGACGGCACCAACACCGGCAGCGCCACGCAGGAAATTGCGTCGGCTGATTGCTGAAAAGAGCCCCATATCTGACGATATTGGGGCCGGCCTTTAGCTTTCGCCACTTGAACAGCGAGATTTCACGACGAGTTAACGCGTTGTTTTTCCGCGTGAATGTTTCCAATTTGTTTCTTGTATTTAACTCGAAATGAGTTTATTATCAGCCGTAAATAGGAATAGGAGTTTTCAATGGCACGTCGCGAAGTAATCCAGTTTTTTGACGATCTCGATAATTCACCACTAACCGCAACTGAAGTGAATGTGATTAAGTTTTCCGTAAACGGAACTAATTACATCATTGATCTTTCCGCACAAAATGCTGCGAAATTCGAAAAGGCAATCCAGCCTTTTGTGGAGGCAGCGCGAAAGGATAATACTCCGGCGAAGAAAGCCGCCAATACCCCGGATCCAAAGCTCATTCGTGAATGGGCCCAGTCCCAGGGCATTGAGGTAGCAGCGCGTGGCAAGCTGTCTAACGAAATTATCGAAAAGTACCTAGCTGCCCACTAGAGGTAGCCGAGCTCTCGCGCCGATGCGACGGCGGAGGTGCGGGAGCGAACGCCGAGTTTATCGTAAATGTGGACAAGGTGGGATTTCACCGTTGCCTCGGACAGCTCCAAATTGAAACCGATGACGCGGTTCGAATGACCTTCGGCCACCAGGGTCAAAACCTGCAGTTCACGTGGGGTGAGGGCGACCTGCGGGGCCTCTTCGCGTGTCATGAGTCGATCTGCCACCACGGCTGACATTGCGGTATCTCCGCAGGCAGCGGAACGCACCGCGGCGATGAGTTCCTTCGGTGGCGCATCCTTGAGCAGGTAACCAACGGCGCCTGCTTCGATCGCGCCGAGAATGTCAGCGTCGGTGTCGTAGTTCGTCACCATGAGCACGTGTGGCGGGTTCTCCACTGTCCGCCTGATTTCAGCCGTGGCGTCAGCGCCGGTGGCCACCTTCCGACCAGCCTCGCCCGCACCAAACCGCAGGTCCATCAGGATCAGGTCAATTCCCCCTGCGCGGGCAGCGGAAACAGCTTCTTCCGCCGTGGAGGCCTCCCCGACAATGCTGATGTCCGGTTCTGCTTCCAGGACGGCGCGCAGGCCAAGTCTGACGATTTCATGGTCGTCGGCAAGCAGGATGCGAATCATGCGTCTGAGTCTACAGTTGGGATCGATGCGCTCACGGCAGTACCCATGCCCGGCGTGGATTCGACGGTGAGTTCGCCTCCTACCTCGGCGGCGCGGGAGTGCATCGCGGACAATCCGATGTGCCCGAGCCCGGCCGGCCGCTCCGCAACCACCGCGGGGTCAAAGCCAGCACCGTGATCAACGACGTCGAGGCGCACCTCGTCGGGCTCGAACGTCAACGTCATCTTCGCCCGCCGCGCGCCGGAATGCTTCTCGACGTTCCCCAGCGCCCCCTGCGCAATACGCAGCAACGTGGCTTCCACGCGCATCGGCAACGGACGCGGCGTTCCTTCCAGCGTGACGTCCACTTCCGGCACCGAGCTGGAATCGGCGATGCGCTGGAGCGCTCGTTCCAGGGAAGCTTCTTCAAGGGTGGCTGGCTGGAGCGCGCCGATCATGGCGCGGGCTTCGCTGAGGTTGTCGGCGGCGATGGTCAGGGCCAAGTTAATGTGCTTGACGGCCCCATCGCGCTGGTCTTTCTCCACCTCAGTGGTGGCAACGCGCAGCAGCATTTGAATGGTGGACAGGCCTTGGGCGATGGTGTCGTGAATTTCGTGAGCGATGCGTTGACGCTCGGCCACCATGCCTGCCTCACGCTCGGATTCGGCCAGCTGGTTTCGAGTGTGCAGCAGCTCGCGGAAGAGGCGTTCGCGCTCGAGGTGGGCGATCCAGAGGCGTCGAAAAGCGAAGAAGATGGCGATGGTCACCAGCGCGGCCAGGACGGGACCCACCACACTTCCCGGCGAAAATTCCGGGTAATTACCGAAAATGGCAATGATTGTGGCGCCAATAACGGCGGTGATTCCTCGATAATCGGGAAATGCGTTGAGATAGAGAAAGAAAAGCGGGAATACCAAATAAACAGCGAGGGGTTGAATCGGCAATAAGACAACCCACGCCACAGTAAGTATCAAAAGCCACAGAAATACCGGCCAGGTTGGCACATTTTCCAAATAGAACGTGCCCCAGTAGTACACCGCGGCGAAACCAAACAACAGGCCCAAGGTGAGAAACTTAGGGCCCGGCTCAGCGAGTGCAGATCCGCCGACAAAGATCAGCAAAAAAGCGAACAAAATGTCAACGCTTCGGCGGAGAGTTTCCGCCCCCGGCATGCCACCTTCGGGAATCAATTCAGTGTCCATCACCGTCCTACTTTAGGCTGGAGACTATGAGATCCCTACTTCCCATCGCAGTGCTCGCCCTCACCCTCACCGCCTGCACCACAGGCAGCACGCCGACCGAGCCGTCGACAAACGCCTCCGCTCCCACCACCTTTGCTGCGGGCGACCAAGGCTTGCCTTTCGACGCCCTGCCAGAAATCCCGGCCGGCCGAAATGACCTAGTGCCGTGTCCTTACCTGGACACGCAGTGGGTTGCCGACACGAACGGCCAGCGCGTCCTGGGATCCGGTATCGATCCTCGTTTTGATCATCCGGCCTGCGTTTTCTGGTCTTACACAGAGGAACCACAGCTGACGGTTATCGTGCGCACCATGGGCTCGGAAGCCGAAGCCGAGCAGGTGGTGAACTGGGCAGCGCCGATTGACTCGACCGATCCTGCCGATGATCCCGAGGGCTGGATGGGTGGCCGTCAGGGCACGCCGGGGCGCTCCCTGTACTCCGTGTACAAGAACAACATTGCGGTGACGGTGTTCACCAACCAGGATCAGTCCCTCAAGGCCGAATTGGTAGCCAAGGAGACCATCAAGAATCTCGGCCTTTAGACCGCCACTTCCTGGTAGGGCATGAGCGTGGAGATGTACGGGAAGACAACCTCCATGAGCAGAAAGAACACCCCTACCAGGAGGGCAAGGCAGATGAGTGCCTTCACAAAAGCCGGGCCGGGCAGCATGCGCCAAAGCAGGGAATACATCGGTTAGTTCTCCTCAAATTCGATTGGTCGCTGGTTGCCGTTCTTCGGTTCGGATCGCACCTTCATCGCATGGACAATCATGCGCTCGGCGTTTGAGAACTGCGGGTGGCACGTCGTCATCGTCATCAGCCCCTCCATGTCCGGGGTCGGCTCAGCGATATCCAGGCCTGGCAGCGGGTGCACAACACTGTAGTCACCGGGGAGAGTGATGTGCCTCCCCTCGATGCCGGCGTATTGGCCGTCGACAAGCTCGCTAACCTGTTTCTGGCTAAAGCACTTCGCCGCCGCTTCTTGACGCTGCGCACCTTGCACCTCGATCGGCAGGATGCGGTAAATGTCCCAGCTACTGCGCGTTTCGACGATCACAGCATCGCACACCTCAAGGTTGCCAAGATCGTTGAACGGCGCACCCTTGCCAACTCGGTGGCCGGCCACCGCAAAGTTGCCGGGCTCGCCGGGCATTTGGCTATCTGAATAGCGGCCCGGGCCCTTGAGCAGGTCGGCGTCCGTGGTTCCTTCGACGATGGCGAAGTTGAAGTCGGAGCCGAACGCCGGGATGTACATGCGGGCGAAGGCTTCGCCGAGTTCCGGAGTGAGTTTCTGGCGCGGGTTGACCTTTTTGCTCCACTTGTCGTCGAGGGCGTGGGAGGCTTGATCTTGCTGCTTACCTGCTTCGACGTTGGTCCAAAAGGACTCGTAGAAGGCGAACGCGAACAACAACACACTGATGGTGATGAACAGTTCACCGATAACTTGGGTGAAGGTCACCTTGCGTGGGGATCGCGCGGGTTTCGCGTGTCTAGCAGCACTCATGAAGGTAATACTACCCAGTGGTGGACTAGAGTTGTTTCGATTAGTTCCCACTGCGCGAGCGATTGGATGAAAGCACCCACATGGTTGAATTCATGATTTACCCGGTATCCGCGATCATGAAGTTTTGGCATTTCCTGCTGGCTTCTGTGTTTGGCGTGGACCCGGGGACCGCTTGGCTGCTCTCCATTGTTGGCCTTGTAGTCACCGTTCGCCTCATCATTTTGCCGACGGTGTGGATCCAGATGGTATCCGGGCGAAAGGGCCAGCTCCTGCAACCCAAGCTCGGCGCTATTCAAGAGCAATACGAGGCCCGCACCGACGCAGACGCCTTCAAGTGGCTCCAAGAGGAACGAAAGAAGATCCACCAAGAGCACAAATACAACCCGGCGGCTGGCTGTTTCCCGATCTTCATCCAATTGCCGATGTTCATTGGTCTCTACCAAGTGCTGCTGCGTATGGCTCGTCCCTCGGAAGGCCTGGACACTGAGCACAAGGCAATTGGTTTCCTTTCCCCGCAGGATGTCGCTGAATTCCTTCAGGTCCGTTTCCTGGACGTCCCACTTCCCGCTTACATCGCGATGAGCGACGAACGCTTGGCGCAGCTGGGCACTACCAGTGACCTCGTCGTGGGTGTCAATTCCGCACTAGTGCTGGCAGCCTGTGCCTTCACTGCAATCAACATGGCGTTTTCCACCTGGCGTTCCTACCGCACGATGCAATGGGACTCGGCGGTGGCGCGTGTTCTCAACAGGATGTTGGCCACCTTCGTCGTGTTCGTCCCGATCATGTTGTTGCTCTCGGCGTTCACGGCCCCGCTTCCGCTGGCCATCATGCTGTACTGGTTCGGTGGCAACCTGTGGTCTCTCGTGCAGTTCACCCTGCTCACTTGGCTGCTGGAAAGGAAAATGCCACTCACCGAGGAATTCAAAGCTCGCCGTGACGCTGCCAAAGCGGCCTACAAGCTGCGGAAGAAGGATCACCGTGCGCTCGGCTGGCAGATTAAGAAGCTGCGCTTGAAGTCCCTGTTCCAGCCACAGAAATGGTCTGAAAACAGCCAGATGATCAAGGACATGAAGGCGGAAGCCACCGCGGAGCAGCAGGAAGCTAAGCGGGTCAAAAAGGATAATGCGCGCCTACGCAGGGAAGCGACTAAAGCGCGTCGAGAAGCGAAGAAGCAGGGTCAGATCGAGTAGTCCGCTGGGGGTGCGGAGATGAGGCCGTCGGCAAGCGTGCGGGCGACCTCAAGGGGCGCGATGCTCTGGGTGAGGGTGCTGCCGGCGAGGCCACCTTCGAGGAAAACGAGGATCTGGTCAGCGAGGGAGTCGCCCGGGAAGCCATTGAGCTCGGTGAGCAGCTCGGTGAGCGTGGCGTGACACCAGCGACGATGCTCCATCGCAGCGGCCACGATCTTCTTTTCCTGGTCGGTCTCAGCACGCGGATACTCGGTGGCGGCGTTAAGGAAATGGGAGCCGCGGAAATTCTTGGCAGGCTCCTCCTCGATACACTGATCAAAAAACGCGAGGATCTTGTCTTTCGGCTGGGTCATGTCCTTGGTGCGCGCTGCCCAATCGGCCCGCCATTTCTGGTCGGTCTGCTCGACGTAGGCAACCACGAGCGCGTCCTTGGACCCGAACAGCGAGTACAGCGACGCCTTCGCCACGTCCGCCTCGCGCAAAATGCGGTCGATGCCGATTACTCGAATGCCTTCTGTGGTGAACAGGTTGGTTGCGCTCGCCAGCAAACGCTCGCGGGGGCTAGGACGCCCTTTTCGACGGCCACTGCCCTTCGCCTTCACCTCGGCCACATCAACCTCCTCAAAACAGACCAGTTCGTTCACATCATAGCCAACAAAACGGGCCGGTTCGAAACATCCGAACCGGCCCGCCGAGTTTAACTCTTAGCGCTTCTTGGTGAAGAGACCAACGATCGCAAGCAGAATGACCGCACCAAGCAAACAGGTAATGAAGCTCATAAACATGCCCTGGCCCTCAGTACTCATACCGAACAGGCTCAGCACCCAACCACCGATCAGGCCACCGATAACGCCGACAACCACGTTAAGGAAGCGACCCATCTGCGCGTCAGTGCCCATAATCTTGGATGCGATCCAACCAGCGATACCGCCAATGATGATGTAGATGATGAAGTTGATCATGATGTTTTCTCCTAATAGTTCTGGTTTCGCTTACAAGCCCAACAGTAGGAGCCTCGTCAACAAATAGCGAGAAATAGCGGTCCTGATACCCGATTGGAAACCATGCTGTTGCCTCCTCGTTATAAAACGGCGGTTTGTTGGTAGGAATTTTTATTAGTGGCTAGGGTTTCAAGCTGATCCCGAGTTTAGGAACCCGAGTTTCGGGACGAAAACCCCGAAAACAGCGAAAAATCCCTCCGCCCCTGCCGAAACTCGGGTTCCTAAACTCGACAAATGCCTAGGCCCCCGGGCTCGGGACGATGCCAAGAGACATTCCCGACTCCAGGAAAGCGACCACCAAGCAAAACCCGAGTTTAGGAACCCGAATTTCGGGGCAAAATCCCCGAAAACAGCGAAAACCCCCTCCGCCCTTACCGAAACTCGGGTTCCTAAACTCAGCTCTCAGCCACAAAACAAAAACCGCACCTGCATCGCAGGTGCGGTTTCGCTAGTAAAACCTAGTCTTCAGCCGTTGGGCGGACCACCATCATTGGGCACGGTGCGGACTGCAGCAGCGCTCGGGAGGTGGAGCCAAGGAGCATGCCCTTGAATCCGCCACGACCGTGGGAACCAACAACCAGGAGCTGGGCGCCTTCGGCTGCGTCGCAAAGCGCGCGTACTGGGCGGTCGCGGGTGACGATTTTCTTCACCGCGACGTTTGGGTACTCGTCCTGGAAGCCAGCCAGGCGCTCGGCGAGCAGTACGTGCTGCTCTTCCTCGACAACCTTCCATTGCTGCTGCGCTGCAGCAAGTCCCGCGAGGGATGCCTGGACCTGCATGTCCATCCAGGTGTGAACGGCGTGGAGCTCAGCGCCACGAGCAGCGGCTTCAGCAAAGGCGTACTGGGTTGCCTTCTCGGAAACTACGGAGCCGTCGATACCGACCACGATCGGGCCGTACTTGGTGCTTTCGTCAACTGGGTTGTCTTCACGGACCACCACAACTGGGCATTCTGCGTGGGAGACAACGGCTGCGGAGACGGAGCCCATGACCATGCCGGACAGTCCGCCGAGGCCGCGGGAACCCATGACGATCATGGTGACGGTCTTGGACATATCCAGCAGCAGGTCAATTGGGCTGCCTTCTGCGATGGTGTGCCCGATCTTCAGCTCTGGCGCGACTTCCAGAGCGATCGCACGGGCTTCGTCGATTTTTTCCATGGTTTCTGCGCGCAGGTCATCATAGATTTCCTGCGGTGGAACCATGCCCTCTGCGTAGAGGAACTGAGGCATCGCATACGAGGATGCGAGGCGAAGAGGGATCTCGCGCTTCATGGCGGTGTTGGCTGCCCAACGCACCGCTACCTTGGAGGCCTCCGAGCCATCGACCGCGACAACGACAATGTTTTCTCTCGACATGTGGGTCTCTCCTAACAACACGCCATGAGGCGCGCTTTCACTGGCCAATCCCTATTAGTCATAAGGATTTCTAGATACCAGTCTACGCTCCCATCACCGGTTTAGGCAGTGGTTCTAACCACTTAAGCGGGCAGTTCTACCGGGTGTGCAGCTTCGGCGTTTGCTGGGTACAGCACTGCGTAGATAACGCGCATAACGTTTGCGATGATTTCACCAATACCGTGGCTGAAGAAGTCCACTACCTGAGTCATGATTGAATTGATATCCATGGGGAACACAATACAGCCACTGCCAGTCAGAGACGGACTGAATCCGTCCCGCGTTCGCTTCCCCGACGATGCGGAGCCGATGACCGCCCGCGCATTCGTCCAACACCTCATCAATACGCAGCGTTACGTCCACCCCGAGGATGATGAGGCAGCCCTCGACCAGCGCTTCACTGACCAGGAAGTCGTCGATCAAAGAGGTCTGCCGTTCACCCCCGACCAGCTGCTCAAACCAGGCCAGGATATTTGGTTTTACCGCGTTCCAGCGCCCGAAAAGGTAGTTCCGCACGAGATCGGCATTATTCATGAGGATGACGAGCTGTTGGTCGTCGATAAGCCCCCGTTTTTGGCCACCTTCCCGCGTGGCAGCCACATCACGGAATCGGTGCTGGTCCGCATGCGTCGTCAGACCGGCAACCAGGCGCTGTCGCCGGCGCACCGGCTGGACCGCCTCACCTCGGGCGTGCTGGTGCTGACCAAACGTCGCGAGATTCGTGGCGCCTACCAGGAGTTGTTCGCCCGGCGCGAGGTGGACAAAGTCTACGAGGCGATCGCGGACGTCAACCCGAGCATCACCCCGGGGACCGTGTGGGAGCACCGTATGGAGAAGGAGCGCGGTGAGTTTAAAACGCGCATTGTCGACGGGCCAGTCAACGCCCGCACCGAGGTCAATTCCGTCACGCTTATCGACGCCGCAGAGCACGCTCACTTGGAACAGATGCACGGCCCGCTTGGACCCCAGGCCCGCTATGAGCTGCACCCTCTGACAGGGCGCACGCATCAGCTGCGCTTGCACATGTTTCTGGCGGGCTCGCCGATCCTGGGCGATCCCGTATATCCGGACGTCCTCCCACTAGAAGCGGAAGATTTTGACGTGCCGATGCACTTGCTTTCGCGGCGCCTCAGTTTCCGCGATCCACTGACGGGCGAGCATCGGGAATTCGTATCCAAGTTGTGACCATTGTCCGGAACTTGTGCTTCACACACTTTCGTTAACTAAAGTGACGTATGTTTCCTCAACAAATGAACTAGATAGGACAAGCACTGATGGCTGAGATCGCCGCATATGCGGAAGAGCTGGTGAAACAGTACGGCACCGGTGAGGCAGCGGTACGCGCACTCGACGGAGTCTCCATCCAATTTGAAAAGGGCAAGTTCACAGCCATCATGGGACCTTCTGGTTCTGGTAAGTCCACCCTCATGCACTGCATGGCTGGTCTGGACGGCCCGACCGCTGGCCGCACTTTTATTGGCGACACCGAGCTGTCCCGCATGAAGGACAAGGAGCTGACCGCGTTGCGGCGCGATCGCCTGGGCTTCGTATTCCAGTCCTTCAACCTGGTCCCGACCCTCAATGCAAGCGAAAACATCACCCTTCCGGTCGATATCGCTGGCCGCAAGGTTGATGAGGAGTGGTTCAAAGAGGTCACCACGCGCCTCGGCCTGGACCACCGCCTCGATCACCGCCCATCGGAACTTTCCGGTGGTCAGCAGCAGCGCGTCGCCGTTGCTCGCGCCCTGATTTCCCGCCCGGACATCATTTTCGGCGACGAGCCTACCGGCAACCTGGACTCCAACTCCTCCGCCGAAGTGCTGTCCATCCTGCGCACGTCCGTAGATGAGCTGGGCCAGACCGTGGTGATCGTGACGCACGATCCGAAGGCTGCTTCCTACGCTGACCGCGTTGTGTTCCTTGCCGACGGCAAGCTCGTGGAAGAGCTGCAGTCCCCTACCACTGAGTCGATCCTGGGCGTCATGGCCCGAATCGAGGAAGCGTAAAACCTTATGGCAAGCAACGCAATGCGCAAGATTTCCCTGCGCAATATCGCAAGTCACAAGGTCAGGCTGTTCCTGACCATCCTGTCTGTGGTGCTCGGCACGGCTTTCATCGCGGGTTCATCCATGATGACCACCGCCCTGAAGACCAGCATGGATGATCTGCTCACCACGGCGTTCGATGACATTGACGTCGTCATCATGCCGGGCCAGCAATCACCGCAGGGCATTCCGCTCACCGACGTGGAAGAGATCCGTAAGCGTGAGGATGTGGCCAGCGCCGAGATCTCCGCGCAGCAGTCCTCGGTGGTGGTCACCGGTTCCGACGGCAAGCCGCTGCAAACCGGCGCAGGCCCTGCGCAGGCTTTTGCGGTCTCCCCTAGTGAAGAGTTCGCCACCGGCGTCACACTCACTGACGGCACGAAACCCGCCGCCGAAAATGAAATCGCCCTGAACGTCGGTGCGATGCAAAAGGGCAACCTGAAGGTGGGCGATAAGACCACCGTTGTCACGCCGGTGGGTAAGTCGGAAATGACCGTCGTCGGCACCTTCAGCTCCGATGCGGTCAGCGACACCATGGTCGGCGTTGGTTTCACCGAGCCGGACTTTCTGAAGCACTTCACCGACGGCAAGCACGTCCAGCTGGTCACCATCGGACTGAAGGACGGCGCGAATGCTGACGGCGTCCGCGACGAACTCTCCCAGAAGTTCCCTGGCGTCACCGTCCAAACCGGTGAGGCCCTGGTCAAGCAGACCACGGAAGCGATTTCCAAGGGCCTGTCCTTTGTGAACTACATTCTGTGGGCCTTCGCCGGCATCGCACTGCTCGTGGGCACCTTCATCATCTCGAATACCTTCGCGATGATCGTCGCCCAGCGTGGTCGCGAACTCGCCCTGCTGCGCGCCGTCGGAGCGTCGAGGCGCCAGATCACCCTGTCCGTGGTGTTTGAAGCCATTATCGTCGGCTTGGTCGGCTCCATCATCGGCATTTTCGCAGGCATGGGCCTGGTCAAGGCCCTCTTCGCAGTCATGAAGGCGAAGGGCCTGCCGCTTCCCGACGGTGGCTTTGGCCTGGACACCACCTCCATCCTTGTTCCGCTTGGCGTAGGTGTCCTCATCACCGTCCTGTCTGCCTGGGCCCCAGCGCAGCGCGCCGGATCCACGCATCCGGTTCAGGCTATGCGCGCGGGTGATCAGTCCAGCAATAATTCCCTCGTGGTGCGCACCGCGATCGGTTCTTGTGCCATCGTCGCGGGTATTGGCCTGGCGCTGCTCGGTTCCCTCAATGACAAGCTCGGGGGCATGACCCCTCGCATGAGCACGATCGGCGTGGGCGCCTTCCTCATCGTGGTCGGCCTGTGGATGGCTGGGCCTGCGTTTGCAGGGCCGCTGGTTGGCGGTCTTGGCCGGGTTGTTGGCGCGCCATTCGGTGCAATCGGCAAGCTGGCTGCGACGAACTCTCAACGCAATCCGCGTCGCACCGCGGCTACCGCCTTTGCCCTCACGCTTGGCCTGATGATGGTCTCCTCCATCGGCATGCTCGGCGCCACCATGCGCGATTCCATGGCCGACATGATCGATGACACCATCAACGCAGACTACGTCCTCAATGGCTCCGCCGGCGGCTCCATTGGCGTACCAAAGGACGTTCCGGATGTGGTAGCTGGTGTCGACGGTGTCGACTCTGTCACCACCTTGTACGGCGCACCGTTGCTCCTCGGCGGTAAACCAATGAGCGATTCCATGGGCCCACCGGTGATGAAGGTGATCCGTGGTGACATCACCAAGGCCGTGAAGATCGAGACCATCGAGGGCGACCTCAACATTCCGGAGAACGAGCCAGGCGTGATCATCGCCGAGTCCACCGCGCAGACCTTTAACTTGAAGGTTGGCGACGAGGCTGAGCTCGTATCCATCACCGGAGGCGAAGGCAAGGCCCCGGTCAAGGGCATCTACAAGCAGAACGCCACTGTTGGCCGAGCTCTTGCTTCCTACGAAACCGCGAAGCAATTCACGGATGAAAACCTCATCCAGATTGACAGCATCTTCGTCGACTCCGCCGACGGCATTAACGACGACATGCGCACCAAGCTCGAGGACGCTACCGCCTCCCACTTGGTTGTTGCTGTGAAGGACAAGGACCAGTTCATCGGCCAGACCACCAGCGTGATCAACCAGATGCTCACGATCCTCTACGGCCTGCTGGCACTCTCCGTGGTTGTCGCCATCCTCGGCATCATCAACACCTTGGCGCTGTCCGTGATCGAGCGTCGCCAAGAAGTCGGTATGCTCCGCGCCGTCGGTACGCAGCGTGGCCAGATCCGTCGCATGATCTACATCGAGTCCGCGGTCATCGCCTTCTACGGTGCGCTGCTGGGCGCCATCGTCGGCTTGGGTGTGGGCTGGGCCTTCATCCACGCGCTCTCGGGTGAGGGCATGGATTCCGTCGTCGTTCCATGGGGCCAGGTTGCCGGAATGCTCGGCGCGTCCATCATCGTCGGCATCATCGCCGCGGTGTGGCCGGCGCACAAGGCAGCAAGCACGAAACCGCTCGAAGCTATTACAGACTAATCAAGTCAGAACATGGGGCCCTGAGATGCAATCAGGGCCCCTTTTCGCATCTCAGGGTAAACCCTGAAAAACCACCCATATACTGGGAAAACGCTCGCTGATCCCTCCCAATAGTTCGATACTGAAGCTAGATCAACTACAAGGAGGAAGAAATGGACGTAGCAGCACGCGCAGTAAACCTGGTGAAGACCTATGGATCCGAGCCAAATCTTGTCACCGCACTGGACAATGTAAATGTTGGCTTCAACAAGGGCGAGTTCACCGCGATCATGGGTCCTTCGGGGTCCGGCAAATCCACCCTCATGCACTGCATGGCAGGCCTCGACGCGATGACCAGTGGTCAGGCGCTCATCGGCGAAACGGACTTGGCCACGCTGAAAGACAAAGCGCTCACAGAGCTCAGACGCGACAGGCTCGGGTTCGTCTTCCAGTACTTCAATCTGGTTCCGACGCTGACCGCGGAAGAGAACATCGTGTTGCCACTGAGTATTGCGGGCAAGAGCGTCGATAAGGCGTGGTTTGATGAGGTCACCGGGCGACTGGGTCTCACGCCGCGCCTCGGACACCGCCCCGCCGAGCTTTCGGGTGGCCAACAGCAGCGCGTCGCCATTGCCCGCGCCCTGATCAGCCGACCTGATCTGATTTTCGGTGACGAACCGACCGGCAACCTGGATTCGAATGCGTCGAAGGAAGTACTCGACATCCTGCGCACTGCGGTCGATGAGATGGGGCAGACGGTGGTGATCGTGACGCACGACGCCAAGGCCGCGTCCTACGCCGATCGCGTCATCTTCCTCGCTGACGGCGCGCTCGTCCGCGAGCTGCTTGATCCGACCACAGAAGAAATTCTGCAGGTCATGGGCGAAATGGAGCAGTAGCCATGAAAAACGCCATGAGAACTATCTCGCTGCGCAACCTCGCGGCGCACAAGCTCCGACTGGGCCTGACACTGCTGGCCGTGGTGCTGGGCACTGCGTTCATCGCGGGCTCCAACATGCTTTCGGCAAGCATGTCTAACAGTTTTACTGAAATCACGAAGTCTTCCTACGGGTCCATTGACCTGCAGGCTAAACAAAAGGATCAGCTCTCGGCGGGCATTGCGTTGTCGCTGGTAGAAGAACTGCGCAACATGCCGGGCGTCGCTGCCGTGGACGTGGAATCCGGGAACCCAACTGTTGTTGTCGCAGGTCCGGACAAGAAGCCACTGCAGACCGGTGGCGCTCCTTCCATCGCCCTACCGCAGCACGAAAGTGGCAAGACGGTTGGTGATACCGCGCGACTGAAGGAGGGCTCCTACCCAACGCAGCCAGGACAAGCAGCGCTCAACACCACCGCGGCGGAAAAGGCTGGCGCCAAGATCGGCGACACCATCACTGTGGTCACCTCCGTGGGGCGCGAAACTTACCAGCTCTCGGGAATCTACGACACCGATATCGCCGTCGGCGGCTTCGTTGGCGTGGTCATCCCAGAGGCCGACTACCTAAAGTTCTTTACCGACGGCGAGCACGTGTCCGCAGTCTCCATCGATGCCTCCGGCGACGCCGCTACCTTGCAAAAGAACCTGGAAGCGAAGTACCCGGATCTGAAGTTCCAAACCGGCACCCAGCTCGCCGACGAACAGAACAAGCAGATCAAGGAGTCGCTGGCCTTCATGAACTACTTCCTGTGGGCCTTCGCCGCGATCGCCCTGCTGGTCGGCTCGTTCATCATCTCCAACACCTTCTCCATGATCATCGCCCAGCGCCTGCGCGAGTTCGCACTGCTGCGCAGCCTCGGCGCCTCCCGTTCCCAGATCACTACCTCCGTGGTGTTCGAGGCGATCGTGGTTGGCATCATCGGCTCCGTCCTCGGCATTTTCGCAGGCATGGGCATCACCCGCGCGATCTACGCAGTGATGGACGCACAGGGCCTGGGTATGCCGGATGCGGGCTTGGCACTGGATACCGCGTCAATTGTGGCTCCGTTAGCTGTAGGCATCCTGGTCACCGTGTTCTCCGCGTGGGCACCAGCCCGGCGCGCGGGTCGCGTTCACCCAGTTCAGGCAATGCGTTCCGGCGATCAGTCCTCTTCGAACTCGCTGAAATGGCGCACCATTGTTGGAGGCGTGCTGTTGTTCCTGGGTGCGGGTCTGGCCGCTTTCGCTGGCCTCAACGAGGACCTGGGCGATGCCAAGACTCGTGCCATCACCGTCGGCGTGGGCGCATTCGCCCTGGTGCTGGGACTGTGGCTCGCGGGCCCTGCGCTATCGATTCCATTCGTGGGCTCCATCGGCCGAGTGGTGGGCGTGCCTTTTGGAAACGTCGGCAAGCTTGCTGCAACCAACTCGCGTCGCAACCCGCGCCGCACCTCCGCCACGGCTTTCGCGCTCATGCTCGGCCTAATGATGGTCTCCGCGATCGGCATGATGGGCGCCACCATGCGCACCAACGTCGATGACCTCGTCGACTCCACCATCACCGTCGACTACATGCTCCGCACGCCGCAGGGGTCGGGCATGTCGGTGCCGCTCGACGTGGTCGATCGCGTCAAGCTTATCGACGGCGTAGACACCGCCACCCCGATCTACCTTGCGCCTGTTACGGTCGGTAAACCGGCGGAAAACCCGATGATGGCCGACTTCTTCGGCGCGATCGACGGCGATGTGGCCCGCACGATGAAGATCGAGATGATCTCCGGCAGCTCTGACCTGACCGGCAGGGAAGGCATCTTGCTGGACGAAAACTCGGCCCGCGCCAATGGGGTCAGCACCGGCGACAGCGTGCAGATCTACTCCTTGACCGGCGAGTCGGTGACCGTCCCGGTGGTGGGCATCTTCAAGGTGAATATGGGCATCGGCACGGGCGTTGTCTCCACCACAAGTACGTCCAAGATCGTTCCGATGAAACAACTCCAGCTGCTCAACGTGATGGTTGAGGCTAAGGACGGAGCTTCCCTGAGCCAGCTGCGTACCGACCTGGAAAACGCGGTTGCGGAGGACCTCGTGGTGAACGTCCTCGACCGCGAAGACGTCAAGGGCATGGCAGGCAAGCAGATCTCCATGATGCTCAACATCCTCTACGCGCTGCTCGCGCTGTCCGTGATCATCGCGGTGCTGGGCATCATGAACACGCTGGCGCTGTCGGTGTCTGAGCGCCGCCAGGAGATCGGCATGCTGCGCGCCGTGGGTATGCAGCGGGGTCAGGTATCCCGGATGATTCACCTGGAAGCCATCGTGATCGCGCTCTACGGCGCGGTGGTTGGCTCGCTGGTGGGCCTGGGCCTGGGCTGGGCATTCATTAAGTGCCTCTCTGACCTGGGCCTGAGCTCGATCGCAGTGCCGTGGATCCAGGTAGGCGTGGTGGTGCTCGCCGCTGGCCTCGTCGGACTGATCGCAGCGCTCATGCCAGCCCGGTCCGCGGCCAGGACGAAGCCGCTGGAGGCTATTGCTGAATAGCTTCCAGAGAAACCTTTCCCCGCGGACCTGATAGCTCCGCGGGGAAATTTCCGTTACAGCTCGGCCACCATCGCTGCCATTTCCTTCGACACCGGATGCGATTTCTGGGTAGCCAGCGAACCAATGATCATCGCCAGCGTGGAGGCCACGAGGCCTGCAACCATCGGGTCTGCGAGTGTGAGCTCAGAAAGCCCGGAAACCTTCCAGCAAACAGAAACAACGGTTCCCGTAATCATCGAGGCAATGGCACCAACCTTATTTGCGCGAGTCCACCACACGGCGCACACGTAGGCCGGGGCGAAGGCGGAGCCCAGGATCGTGGTGGCGAAGATGACCAGGGTGAACACCGCTGGTGGTTGCCAGAGCGCCAGCGCCACGCCCCCGGCGGCGAAGAGAATGACCATCAGGCGGGCGTCGATACGCAGAAAATCGCGGGCGGCGATGGTCGAGACCTGCAACAACAGGGCGTCGGCGGTGGACATAATCGCGGCCATGACGGCCGACATGACGATGCCCACGGCGAACGGTGGCAGGACCGCTTCCGCGACGGCGAAGATCGCCTTTTCGGGGTCCGCGATGCCGGGGACTATAAGAATCGACATCACGCCGATCAGGTACGGTGCCGGGATGAAGAGGATGTTAAACAGCAGCGAATAGACACCGGCTTTGCGGGAGACGCTGGGATTTTTCATCGCCATGTGGGAGACCACCACGTGCGGCCAGCCGAGATAGCCGATGGAGAAGACGAACAACGCGCCCAGGATCAGGCCCCACTGGCCGTGAAACTGCTGGTCGGCACCCCACATAGTAAGCAGGTTCGGGTTGATTTCCCCGACAGCCTGGTTGCCCGCGGTCAGTCCCCCGACCGCCTGGATCGTGGCGATCAGGATCCACACCATGCCGATCAGCATGATGATGGCCTGTACAAAGTCTGTGTACGCCACCGCAAGATAGCCGCCGAGGAAGGTGTAGGCGACGATCACGCCGACGGCCACGAGCAGCGCCGTCTGATAGGACCAGCCCGTCACCGACGCCAGGCCCGAGCCACCCGCGATGAACTGCGACAACACGTAAAGGAACAGCGCGCCAAGCGCGATCGGGGCAGCGATGAGGCGCACCCACTTCGATTCGTAGCGGTCACCCAGGTACTCAATCGCGCTGATCGAGCCGAGTTTCTGAGACAGCGTCCGCATGCGCCGCCCCAGCACCGAGAGGTTGAGGATGCCGCCGCCGAGGTCGCCGAGCGCGTACCACATGCCGAAATAGCCCTGCGTGTGCCCGAGCGAGCCCGCGCCGAGGAACATGTATCCGGACATGGACGTTGACTGCAGCTTCAGCGCCGTCACCGCCGGGCCAATCCTGCGGCCGCCCAGCAGGTAATCCTCGTCAGTGTTTTGCGGGAGCCGGGCCGTCCACAGGCCGATTCCAACCATGGCGAGGAAGTACACAACCAGGACTACGAGTGCGATATTCACTGCTCCTCCGGCCAATCTTTGCTCTTGAACCAGAAGGCAACGGTATAGATGACCCAGCCCACGGGGATGACCGCGAGGATCAGGAAAGTTTCGATGGGCAAACCGAACATGGGGAAAGAGTACCGGGTCCCAAGCGTCGCTACCGAACTAGACCAGGGCCAGCACCACCCCAAAGCTTGCAATTGTATTGCCACACATGTGAGCCAGTACTGGGGGCCACAAACTGCCATGCCATAGGCGCATCCAAGCGAGAAATACCCCCATCACGAATAGGAATGGGAATACGGGGACCGCGAGATGGATCGCCATGAAAATCGCAGCGGATAGAACTACTACCCACACTGGGCGTACGAGCTTACCGAGTTCGTGCATGAGAACGCCACGAAACACAATTTCTTCCAGGATTGGCCCGATAACAGTAAAGCTCAGCAACCCGAGCGCAAGGGCCCATGCGGGAACCAAACCGGTGGCCGCAGCTGATTCCAGCGAGGAGTCTTGTGGCTGCGCACCCGGATCCAAGGACGTGCTCACCAGCATTTGAACAGTTGAGGCGGTGAAAAGTGCACAGGGAATCTGCCAAAGGAGATGCCAAAGGCTGCGCTTGCTTTTGCCAACTCCTAGTTCACCCCAGGTCGGGCCCTTTCTCTTGATGTGGCGGACGACCGCCACTAGTCCAAGCGACAAGGCTAAGAAAACGACGACAAAAAGCAGCGACATTCTGAAGCTTTTGTCTGGGTGAGCGATTTTCACCCAGACCAGCAACATCAGTAGGGGCCCGAAAACAAGCCCGACAAAAAGCCCGAAAATCTCTAACGTAAAGCGCATTCCTTAAGCATAAGAATTCTTAACGCCGATGTACTGCAGCGAGGTGTACTCCTCAATACCCTCGGCAGCGCCCTCGCGCCCCATACCGGAATGCTTCACACCACCGAATGGGGCGGCTGCATTGGAGATGACGCCAGAGTTGTAGCCCATCAGGCCGAACTCGAGGCCGTCGGACATGCGCCACATGCGGTCGGACGAAGACGTGAAGACGTAGGAGGCCAGGCCGAATTCGGTATCGTTGGCCAGCTCCAGCGCCTCCTCCTCCGTGTCGAATGCGAAGATCGGGGCCACAGGGCCAAAGATTTCCTCGCGGAAGACGCGGGCGTCGGTTGGGGCGCCGACGATGACGGTCGGCTCGTAGAAGTAGCCAGGCCCGTCAACCCGCTTGCCGCCAACGAGGACGCGGCCCCCGCGGGCGACGGCGTCGTCGACAAGCTCGGCGATGTTGTCCACGGCAGCTTGTTCGACCAGAGGGCCGCAGGTGACGCCTTCGTCGAGGCCGTTGCCGACCTTCAGCTTGCTGATAGCCTCAGCGAACTTGGCGGAGAACTCGTCGATGACGGACTCGTGGACCAGGAAGCGGTTGGCGGCGGTGCAGGCCTCGCCGATGTTGCGCATTTTCGCGCCCATGGCCCCCTGGACTGCGGCGTCGATGTCAGCGTCCTCGAAGACGATGAAAGGCGCGTTGCCACCGAGCTCCATGGAGGTGCGCAGCACGTTTCCGGCGGCTGCTTCGAGAAGCTTCTGGCCGACCGGGGTGGAGCCGGTGAAGGAGACCTTGCGCAGGCGCTTATCCGCCATCAGCGGGTTGGAGATCGCCGAAGCCGACTTGCCAGACACCACGTTAAGGACGCCTGCAGGCAGGCCGGCGTCGATCATGGTCTGGGCGAAGTACTGAGCGGTCAACGGCGTGAGGCGCGCGGACTTGAGCACCATGGTGCAGCCAGCGGCGACCGCCGGGGCGACCTTGCGGGTGGCCATGGCCAGTGGGAAGTTCCATGGGGTGATGAGCAGGCACGGTCCGACAGGCTTGCGTCGGGTGAGCATCGGGAAGTCGGCTTCCGGCGCATTTGCGACGCGACCGTCCAGACGAACGGCCTCCTCGGCGAACCAGCGCAGGTACTCAGCGCCGTACTTTACTTCACCATGAGCCTCGGCCAGTGGCTTGCCCATTTCCATGGTCATGAGGGTGGCGAAGTCATCGGCGCGTTCGATGACGAGCTCGAAAGCGCGGCGCAAGATCTCAGAACGCTCGCGGGCTGGGGTGCGGGCCCAGTCCTTTTGGACGGCACACGCAGCGTCCAATGCCTTCATCGCGTCCTCGGAACCAGCGGAACGCAAAGTGGCAATGACGTCGCCCGTTGCCGGGTTTTCCACATCATAGGTCTCGCCCGTGGTTGCATCCACCCACTCACCATTAATGAGCAGGCCAGTGGGGACTTTTGCTAGCAGATCTTTCATTTCTTGAACCTTTCCACCAGCGCGTCGCTGGATTTGACCAACAATTGCACGTCCGCGCCGACGGCGATGAAATCAACGCCAGCATCCAGATAAGCGCGAGCCTGCGTCTCGTCAAAAGCATTCACACCGACAAGCTTCCCAGCAGCCTTCGCCGCCGCGATCGACTTGTGGACACCGTCGAGCACCTCGGGGTGGCTTTGCTGCCCAAGGTACCCCATCGACGCCGCAAGATCAGCCGGCCCAATGAAGATCGCATCGACGCCATCGACCGCCACGATCTCCTCCACCGCGGCAACCGCAGCGACGCTTTCGATCTGGACGATGCAGGTCACGGTCTCGGAGGCGTTAGCCAGGTACCCAGGTACCCGATTCCACCGAGACGATCGCGCCAGAGCAGAACCGACGCCGCGCACGCCGCGTGGCGGGTAGTGCATCGCCTTGACGGCAGCTTCAGCTTCTTCGGCAGAGTCCACCATGGGGACCATCAAGTTTTGAACGCCCAGGTCAAGGTACTGCTTGATGAGCGCAGTGTCGTTCACTGGCACGCGGACGACAGGGGCCACATCGTAGCCCTGAACCGCGCGCAGAAGTGAGGAAATCGACTCGAGTCCGATAGGCGAATGCTCGCCGTCGATAAGCAGCCAGTCCGCGCCGGAACCAGCCATGATCTCGGCGGCGGCCGGGGAGCCGGAGCAGACCCACAATCCGACCTTGGGCTCACCGCCCAAGGAAGAGCCAAACGGAAGACCTAGTTGAATCGGCACGTGATCGCTCCTAGCTGGCCATAGTCGGCATGAACCGTGTCGCCCGGGTGGACCCACATCGGCTTAGTGAAGGACCCGGCCAGGATGATCTCTCCGGCCTTGAGGGAATCACCGTGGGCAGCGAGCTTGTTTGCCAGCCACGCGACGCCCATTGCTGGATGGTTGAGGACAGCAGCTGCGACCCCGGTGTCCTCAATCGTTTCATTGCGGTAGAGCAGCGCGGAGACCCAGCGCAGATCGACATCGGATGGCGCGACCGGGTTGCCGCCGTAGACCATGCCACCCATCGCCGCATTATCGGAGATGGTGTCCACGATCGTGCGGTCCTCCATCTCAATGCGGGAGGAAAGGATCTCCAGGGCAGGGACCACATATTCGGTAGCGCGCAGCACATCGAAAATCGTGCAATTCGGACCGCTCAGGTCCTCCTTCAGCACGAAAGCCAGCTCGACCTCGATACGCACGTTGGAAAACCGCGCGTGCTCGATGACGGAACCGTTCTCGAAGACCATGTCGTCGAAAATGGCGCCATAATCCGGCTCGGTGATGCCAGTGGCTTCCTGCATCACCTTCGAGGTCAAGCCGATCTTGCGTCCGACCAGGCGGCGACCAGCATCGATCCCGCGTTTTTTCCACTCGTTTTGGACGGCGTAGGAGTCCTCCACCGTCATCTCCGGGTACTGAGCGGTCAGCCGTGGGATCATCGTCCGGTCGGCTTCGGCGCGGGCAAGGTCGTCCGCAATTTTTGAAATCTGCGCGCTATCCAGCATGTTTAGTCCCTTTTAAGAGTTAGAGCTGGTGGCCCAGCTTGAACTCGCCCTTCTTCCACTCTGGCATCTCTTCGGTGTCGTCCTTGCGAGTGTAGGAGAAGCCGTCGGCGCCAATGGTCTCTTCCAGCTCGGAGGCGTCGGTCCGCTCCACGAGTGGGACGAGGTTGCCGTCGAGGTCAAGGACGCGGGAGGCGTCGGTGTACCAGGATGGGACGACCGGGGTGCCCCACCAGTCGCGACGCTGGTTGTCGTGAACGTCCCAGGTGACCTTTGGGTTGTCTGGGTCGCCGGTCCAGTAGTCCTGGGTGTAGACCTCGATGCGGTGGCCGTCCGGATCGCGCAGGTAGAGGTAGAAAGCGTTGGATACGCCGTGGCGTCCTGGGCCGCGTTCGATGTGGTCGGACAGGCGCAGCGCGCCGAGCTTGTCGCAGATGGCGAGGATGTTGTGCTTCTCGTGCGTTGCAAAGGCGATGTGGTGCATGCGTGGGCCGTCGCCGCCGGTCATGGCGGTGTCGTGCACGGTTGGCTTACGACGCATCCACGCAGCGTAGGTGGTGCCTTCCTCGTCCTGAATGTCCTCGGTGACGCGGAAGCCGAGGTCCTCCATGTACGCCACGGCCTTAGGCACGTCCGGGGTGACCTGGTTGAAGTGATCCAGGCGCACCAGCTGACCTGGGCAGTTCAGGTGGTAGTGCCAAGCAAGACGCTCGACGTGATCGACCTCGTAGAAGAACTCGTAGGGGAAGCCCAGCGGATCCTCGACGCGCACGGAATCGCCGATACCCTTAACAAAGCCCTCCGCGCGACGCTCGACGCGACAGCCGAGCTCCTTGTAGAACGCCTCTGCCTTATCGACGTCCTCCGGCGTCCGCACGCGGTAGGAAAATGCAGCGACCGCTGCTTCCGGGCCCTGGCGCAGCACCAGGTTGTGATGGATGAATTCCTCGGAAGTGCGCAGGTAGATCGCCTGATCGTCTTCCTCAGTAACGGTGAGGCCGAGCACGTCCACGTAGAACTCGCGGGAGACCTTCAGGTCAGTGACGACGAGCTCCATGTAGGCGCAGCGGATGATATCTGGGGCTGAAACGTTCATTGTTGGGTTCCTTTATATGAGGGGCTTGCCGACGGACGGTCGTCGACAAGCCCGGTGCTAACTAATTAGTCCTGCTTGCCGAACACTGGGTTGTGAACCTTGCCCAGGTTGATGTGGACGGCCTGCTGGTCGGTGTAGAAGTCAATGGAGCGGTAGCCGCCCTCGTGTCCGAGGCCAGATGCCTTGACGCCGCCGAATGGGGTGCGCAGGTCGCGAACGTTGTTCGAGTTCAGCCAGACCATGCCCGCTTCGATGTTCTGCGCGAAGTTGTGGGCGCGCTTGAGGTCGGAGGTCCAGACGTAGGCAGCCAGGCCGTACTTGGTGTTGTTGGCCAGCTCGAGGGCTTCTTCCTCTGTGTCGAATGGGGTGATGGCGACGACTGGGCCGAAGATCTCTTCCTGGAAGATGCGGGCGGTTGGCGGGACGTCAACGAAGACGGTTGGCTGGACAAAGTTGCCCTCTGGGAAGCCTTCTGGACGGCCGCCACCAGCAACAAGGCGACCCTCGGACTTGCCGAGCTCCACGTAGGACATGACCTTTTCAAAGTGCTCTGGGTGAACCAGCGCGCCAACCTCGGTCTTTGGATCGGATGGCAGGCCAACCTTCACGCGCTTCGCCTGAGCTGCGTACTTCTCCACGAACACGTCGTAGATACCGCGCTGGACCAGGATGCGGGAACCGGCGGTGCAGCGCTCGCCGTTGAGGGAGAACACGCCGAAGATGCAGGCGTTGACGGCTTCTTCCAGGTCCGCGTCTTCGAAGACGATGGCTGGGGACTTGCCGCCAAGCTCCATGGACAGGCCCTTGAGGTACGGAGCTGCGTTGCCGAAGATGATCTGGCCGGTGCGGGACTCGCCGGTGAAGGAGATCAGCGGGACGTCTGGGTGCTTGACCAGGGCGTCGCCAGCCGTCTCGCCGAAGCCGTTGACCAGGTTGAACACGCCTTCTGGCAGGCCAGCTTCCTCGAAAATGCCCGCCCACAGGGATGCGGACAGCGGGGTGAACTCGGCAGGCTTGAGCACAACGCAGTTACCGGTCGCGATCGCTGGGGCGAGCTTCCAGGACTCGAGCATGAACGGGGTGTTCCATGGGGTAATGAGGCCTGCGACGCCGATTGGCTTGCGGTTGACGTAGTTGACCTGGCGGCCCGGAACCTTGAAGGTGTCATCGGACTGCGCGACGATCAGGTCTGCGAAGAAGCGGAAGTTCTCTGCGGCGCGACGCGCCTGGCCAAGAGCCTGGGTGATTGGGAGGCCGGAGTCGTAGGACTCCATCTCGGCGAGGATCTGCTCGCGGGATTCTACGATGTCCGCGATCTTGTGCAGCACGCGGGAGCGCTCGCGCGGCAGCATCTTCGGCCACGGGCCTTCCTTAAAAGCCTTGGTAGCTGCAGCAACAGCGGCGTCGATGTCTTCCTTCTTGCCGGACGCGCACTGGATGTAAGCCTCGTTGGTCACCGGGTTGAGGACGTCAAAGGTCTCGCCGTCGATGGAGTCAACGAACTGACCACCGATGTAGTGCTGGATCTTCTCTGGCAGGTGAGCTGGCTTGGTCATGATTTTTCCTTCTGTTTTTGTAAGTACTTGTCTACGGTCCGGAGCCGGTGCCGGCGGGCGAGCTTTTCGACGTATTCCGCGTCGGCACCAATCTCGATGATTTTCAACAACTTGGTGTGTTCTGCCACCGACTCCGCTGCCCGTTCAGGCACGAAGGCGAAGGTGGATTCCCGCAGGTAATCCAGGCGGTCCCACTCCGAGTTGATGAGCTCCACCAAATGCTTGTTGGGGCACGCAGCATACAGAGCGTTGTGGAATTTTCGATTGAGAACAGTGAACTGTTTCGGATCCAGTTCCTGCAGGTAGGCCTGCATCTTTTCATTCAGTTCTCGAGCCTTGGCCAGCTGGCCTGGGCTAAGGTAAGGCGCCGCGAGGGCGGTGGCGTTGCCCTCCAGGATGCCGAGCGTGTGCATGCAATCCACGTAGGCGCTGCGGTCTGCCATAGCCACCCGGGCTCCCACATTCCGTTCGAAGTCCACCAGGCTTTCGGCCTCTAGCTGGCGAATCGATTCGCGAATGGGGACCACGGACATCTCCAGTTCCTTGGCCAGTTCTGCCAGGACGAGTCGGTGTCCCGGCGCGTACTGGCCACTGAGGATGCGGCCACGGATGTGCTCGTAGGCGCGTTCGGTCTTGGAAAGTTCTCTATTCATGGTTGCTATTGTCCACCCGCGCCTGGCATTGGGTTGTCCTTCAGCCAGGCTTCGAACTCCTCCTTCCACTTGCCGACCGGTGGGAAGAGGCCGTCCACCGGGTGGCCTTCAGCTACGCGGGCGGCCACCCATTCGTCCTCGTATTCCTTCTTCAGAGCAGCCTCCGCTACCTCTTCCGCCAGGTCACGAGGGATGACGATGACGCCGTCGTCGTCGCCGACGATGATGTCGCCCGGGATGACGGTGGCGTTGCCGCAGCCGATGGCCACGTCCATCTCCCACGGCACGTGCTTGCGACCAAGCACTGCTGGGTGCGCGATCTGCCCGAAGACCGGAAGGCCGATCTCCTGGACGGCCGCGTAGTCGCGGATACCACCATCGGTGACCACGCCGGCGGCGCCGAGGTGCTTGGCGCGCAGCGCGAGGACGTCGCCGAGCGTGCCGGAGCCGGATTCGCTGCGCGCCTCGATGACCAGCACCTCGCCAGGCTTGACGGAATCAAAGGCCTGCTTCTGTGCGTTGAAGCCACCACCATACTTCTTGAACAGGTCTTCGCGACCAGGCAGGAATCGCAGCGTCTTGGCCACACCCACCATTTTGGTGCCCGGGGTCTGCGGGTGAACACCCTCGATGACCACCTGGTTCAGGCCGCGGCCCCGCAGCTGCGCAGACAGACCTGCAGTTGGGGCGGCCATGAGCTTGGCGCGCAGCTCATCGGAGAGCGCGTTCGGATCCTCCGGAAGACCAGCCTCGGCGCGGGAGCCCCAGGCCTCTTCGCGCTGCTTGTCATCGATGTTCGGCAGCATGCCCAGCTCCGGATCAAAATTGCCCTCACCAGTGACAACCTTGGTGGCGAGCTTGCCAGAGGTGATGTCAGTACCCGGGACATCGACCTCGATTTCAATCAGGTCGCCCGGCTTCACCACAGTGGAACCGGCCGGGGTGCCAGTCAAGATGATGTCGCCCTCATGCAAAGTCATGTGCTGCGACAGGTCAGCCACGAACTGAGCCAGCGGGAAGATCAGGTCCTCGTCGGAAGTGCCGCCTTCCTGCTTCAGCTCACCATTGACCCAGGTGCGAACGCGCAGGCCCTTCGGATCGACGCTGCGCGCGTCGATAAGCTCCGGCCCGAGCGGGGTGTAGCCGTCACGGCTCTTGGAACGGGTGTTGGAGCCCTTGTCCTGTGCACGGTAGTCGTAAATGCCGAGGTCGTTGGAGGCGGTGACGTAGGCGACGCGGTCCCACGCCTGCTCGAGAGACACACGGCTAGTTTCACGACCAATGATGAGCGCGATCTCGCCCTCGAAGGCCATGAGCTCGCACCCCTCAGGCAGGACGGCATCGCTTCCCGACGCGCTGAGCGAGCTAGTCGCCTTCATGAAATATGACGGCTGCTTCGGGCGACGACCGCGCTGCGCTGCACGAGACTCGAAGGCCACATGCACAGCGATAATCTTGCCCGGTTTTACCGGCAGAGTGGGGGTAGTGATCATGATTTTTCCTCTGGTTCGACAGGGGGAGTTCTTGACTCGTTGCCCAAATCGTATATGATCCCTAGCAACCGCGCAAGTAACGTGGGTCACTAAATTTTTTACCTGTACCACCCATCACAGGGCTAGTTGTTTTAGGTCACTTTTTGAAAGCTAGGGGATCGCATGTCTTCATCTACCGCAGTTATGGAGCCAGCAGGCGTCGATAATGCGACGTCAGCTCGGGAGCAGCGACGGGTCGCAGCAGCTACGATCGTCGGCACCGCTATTGAGTGGTACGACTTCTTCCTGTACGCCTCCGCGGCAGGACTCGTATTTAAGAAATTGATGTTTGGGCCGATGGGGCCGGGTGCTGCCACCATCGTTTCCTTCCTCACCGTGGGACTGAGCTTCCTGTTCCGTCCGCTCGGCGCCTTTCTGGCAGGCCACTTCGGCGACAAGGTCGGCCGCCGCAAGATCCTGATGATTACCTTGATCGCGATGGGCGCGGCCACCACCCTGATCGGCGTGCTGCCAACCTATGCCACGATCGGTATCGCTTCCCCAATTTTGCTCGTTTGCTTGCGCATTATCCAGGGCATTTCCGCCGGTGGTGAATGGGGCGGCGCGGTCCTGATGGCAGTGGAGCACGCACCGGATCATCGCCGCGGACTCTATGGCGCATTCCCACAGATCGGCGTGCCACTTGGCCTGCTGATGGCGTCCGGCATGCTGACGATTATGTCCAAGGTTGCCCCAGGGGACGCCTTCATGGAGTGGGGTTGGCGCGTGCCGTTCCTGCTCAGCTTTGTGCTGATCCTGGTTGGTTTTGTGATTCGCCATGGTGTGGAAGAATCCCCCGTGTTCGCAGAAATCGCCGAGCGCGCCGAGACAGTGCACCAGCCGATCGGCAAGCTTCTTAAGGAGCACCCACTGCTCGTGTGCGTTGCGGCTCTCATTTTCGCTGGCAACAATGCCGTGGGCTACATGACCACCGGTGGCTACATCCAGAACTACTCCACCGACCCTTCCGGCCCAGTAGGCCTGCAGCGCGGCGACGTTCTGCTTGCCGTTACCGTTTCCGCAGCTACCTGGATGGTTTTCACCCTGATCGCCGGCTGGATGTCCGATTTTGCAGGACGTCGCAACACCTACATCCTCGGATTCATCTTGCAATTTGCCGGCGTGCTTGCCCTGTTTCCGCTGGTTAATACCGGGTCACTAACCAACCTATACATCGCGCTGATCTTCCTCACCGTCGGACTCGGCCTCACCTATGGCCAGCAATCGGCGCTGTACACCGAGCTTTTCCCGGCTTCGATCCGCTTCTCCGGCGTGTCCATTTCCTACGCCATCGGAGCAATCGTGGGTGGCGCTTTCGCGCCAACAATTGCGGCCTACCTGGTACAAACCACCGGAACGACCACGTCAGTGACCTGGTACCTGGGCGCCATGACCGTCATCGGCCTGATCTCCGTGTTGGGACTGAAGGATCGCCGCGGCATCCCACTTGGCCCTGATCACGAGGCAGAACAGGCAGTGAGCCCACTGGTCGGATTCAAGCGCGTCTAAAGCAACTTGTGACGCCCGCTACACAAATCCCGCACGATGATATACGATTCTTGATATCGTGTGAGATACAGAACACAAAATTAGCTGTTTGAGCCCAGGAGCACATTCCATGCATTTCCACCACAACGGATACGTTTCCGAAGACCCACGCACCCTCCCTGCCGCTGGCCTGGGGGTGGACCGGCCAACTGAGCTGCCCGACACCATGGACGTGCTCATCGTCGGCACCGGCCCTGCCGGCATGATCGCAGCCGCGCAGCTGTCGATGTTCCCGAACGTGCACACCCGGATCATCGATCGTCGCCCGCACCGCCTCGAGATCGGCCAGGCCGACGGCATCCAGGCCCGAAGCGTCGAAACGTTCCAGGCTTTCGGTTTCGCAAGCGAGATCATCGACGAGGCCTACCGCATCACGGAAATGTGCTTCTGGAATCCAAACCCAGACAACCCTGCGGAGATCATCCGCACTGGTCGCGCGCTCGATGACGAGCACGGCATCTCCGAGTTTCCGCACCTGATCGTGAACCAGGCCCGCGTCCTCGACCACTTCGCCACCTTCATGAAGCGCTCCCCATCCCGCATGGAGCCGGACTACGGTTGGGAGTTCACCGGCCTCACCATTGCAGAAGAGGGCGAGTACCCGGTAGCTGTTTCCCTGGTAGGCACCGGCCCTCACGAAGGCATCGAGCGCACCGTACACGCCAAGTACGTCATCGGCTGTGACGGCGCCCGCTCCAAGGTCCGCAAGTCCATCGGCCGCAAGCTGGCCGGCGATGCCGCCAACCACGCATGGGGCGTGATGGACGTGCTGGCCAACACCGACTTCCCGGATATCCGCACCAAGTGCGCCATTCAATCCAAGCAGGGCTCCATCCTGCTCATCCCACGCGAGGGCGGCCACCTGTTCCGCATGTACGTTGATCTCGGCGTAGTGCCGGAAGGCGATAACGGCAAGATCCGCGAGACCACAATTGAGCAGATCATCGACAAGGCGAACGCCATCATGGCGCCGTACCACGTGGATGTGCGCCACGTGGCCTGGCACTCTGTGTACGAGGTCGGCCACCGCGTCACCAACCACTTCGACGACTGCTCCGACACCGACGGCTCCCCACGCGTCTTCATCTGCGGCGATGCCTGCCACACCCACTCCGCCAAGGCCGGCCAGGGCATGAACGTCTCCATGCAGGACGGATTCAACATCGCCTGGAAGCTCGGCGCCGTCGTCTCCGGCATCTCCCCTGCATCCCTGCTCTCCACCTACTCCGCGGAGCGCCAGGTCGTGGCACAGAACCTGATCGACTTCGACAAGGAATGGTCCACCCTCATGGCCAAGCCTGCCGAAGAGTTCGAAGACCCTAAGTTCCTGGAGGACTTCTACGTCAAGACCGCCGAATTCCCCGCCGGCTTCATGACCGAGTACGAAGACTCCCTCATCACACACGGCGCCTCTCAGCAGGACCTGGCCACCGGCTTCCCACTCGGCAAGCGCTTCCGCTCTGCCATCGTCGGCCGAGTCTCCGACGGCAACCCAATCCACCTCGGCCACCAGCACAAGGCCGACGGTCGCTGGCGCATCTACGTCTTCGGCTCCGGCGCAAACGAATGGGGAAACTGGTGGATGACCAGCGAGAACTCCCCGCAGCGCCACACCCCTGCGGGCGACACGGACGCGCTTTTCGACGTGCGTTGCATCCTCCCCGCCTCCACTGACGACATCTCCATCCCGTCCGTTTCGGCGGCCTTCAAGCCGGTAGTTGGCGAGTACGACCTGGAATACTGGGAGAAGATCTACGGAATCACCCCTGACTCCGACATCTTTGCCGAGCGCGGCATCGCCCCTTCGGGAGCAGTCGTCGTGGTTCGCCCTGACCAGTACGTCGCTGGCATCTTCTCCCTCGAAGACACCGACGGCCTGGCGAACTTCCTGAACCCGATCTTTGAGGTGTAGTTTTTCGGGTTAGTTGCAACATATGTGCCCGATCGGGGTGCCCTCGATCGGACACTTTTGCGTCAATTTGACGGTGCCTTTTCTGCGAAACTGCGAGGTTACTTGTGCGAGGATCCCTTGATACCAGTAGTTTTCACTAACGATCACCTGCGACCCGCAGAACCACAAAGGGCCGGTATCAAACGATGTGCGGCGGTGGAGTCATCTCTTTTCGATTGTTCGTAACAAGTTGGTCGTAAAACCCACCTTTTCAGCTTCGACTGGGCCGGTCATCCTTAGTTTTACGACCAACCTGATTCCGGAACGATCACCTGCAACTCGCCGGCCCCAAAGGGTAAGGATGCAAGCGCCACCTCGACCGGAATAATTCCGCTATCAGCGTCTCCCACGTGTCGGATGTCGAATTCACGGTCACCATGCCACGTCTCCAAAGCATCGCGTTCACAGGCTTAGAACTATGCCAAACGCAGAACTTGACCAGTAAAAAGGCCACCCCTGGGATCGTTCAATTCCACGGGTGGCCTTTAACGGCGGGAGACTAGAAGTCCCAAGCCTTCAGCAATGCATCAGTTTCCTCAGCCGTGGTGGCCGTGATACGGATTCCTTCTGGGAATGCACGCACCAGCACGCCGCGTTCGGCCAGGACAGCTGCGATGTCTGCAGGGGCGCCAGGCAGGGTTGCTGCTGGCATCCACACGAAGTTCGCTTCGGAAGACATCGCTCCCAATTCGGAAGAAATACGCGCACGTTCAACAACGGTCTGAGAGATACGCTCGTCAAGCTCATCCCGGGCCCGCAGGGAAGCGACAGCACCGGCCTGTGCAACAGCGCTGACGGAGAACGGAATCGCGACCTTATTCAGGGCTTCGATGATGTTAGCTGCGCCAAAGCAGTAGCCCACGCGCACGCCCGCCAGGCTGAAAGCCTTGGAGAAGGTGCGCAAGCCAACGACGTTCGGGTGAGAGGCCAGGAAGTCGGTGGCAACCGGGGTGTCGGTGGCCTTGTTGTATTCGAAGTACGCTTCGTCGAGGGCAACGATGACGTCGGATGGCACCTTGGCCAGGAATTCCTGGAATTCCGCGGTGGTCACGGTGGTGCCGGTTGGGTTGTTCGGGTTGCAGACGAACACCAGGCGGGTGCGCTCGGTGATCGCCTCGCCCATGGCAACCAGGTCAACGGCTTCGTCCTTGAGCGGAACTGCAACTGGGGTTGCGCCCACTACCTGAGCGAACAGTGGGTAGGCCTCGAAGGAGCGCCATGGGAAGACGATCTCGTCACCCGCGGTGCAGGTGATTTGGACCAGCTGCTGGCACAGTGCGGAGGAACCGGTACCCACAGCAACCTGATCAATGGAAAGGCCCAGGTGGTTAGCCAACTCGGTGCGCAGCTCAATGGCACCCATGTCTGGGTAGCGGTTCGCCTCGGCGGAGACGGACTGCATCGCCTTCACTGCGGACGCGAGTGGTGGCTGAGTCGTCTCGTTGGAGGACAACTTCACAGCGCCCTCCTGGCGTTTGCCAGGGACATACTTTGGAAGCGCAGACAGATCTGCACGAATCACGAGGTGCTCCTTCTTAAGGGTTGCGTGGGCCGCGTGGGCCGTAGTCGAAATCGGCGGTCAGCGGGCCGAAGGCCTGCAGGCCGCGCGGTGCGTCGAATGGATCCAAGTGTACTTCGAGGAACGCGCCGGTATCGGAACTCGCGATCGCGGTCAGGGCGTCGTGAAGCTCGCCCTCGGTGCGCGCCTGGTAGGACTTCATGGTCGTGTCGCGCTTGAACACCTTCGGCAGGTCGGCGTAGGACCAGTCGGCGATGTCGTTGTACTCATCTTCCATGCCGAGGATGAAACGTTCGATGGTGTAGCCCTTGTTGTTGACCAGCACAATCAGTGGCTTGAGGTCCTCGCGAAGGATGGTGGAGAGCTCCTGCGCGGTGAGCTGGAAGGAACCGTCGCCGATGAACAAGACGTGACGGCGCTCCGGCTCAGCCAGCATGGATCCGAGCAGCGCTGGGAGGGTGAAGCCGATCGAGCCCCAGATTGGGGAGTTGATGTACTTCACGCCCTCCGGCATGCGCAGCGGACCAAGGCCGATGTTGGACGTGCCTGCTTCGGCGATCACGACGTCGCCTTTCTGCAGGTGGCTGACCATCTGTGGCCACATGCGGGCCTGCGTCAAAGCCGCAGCCTTATCGACGACAAAATCCTCGATCCCAGGTGCCTCGCCATCAAACTTTCCGGCCGGGATGCGCTCAACCAGGATGTCGAGGAGTTCGAGGGTGTTGATGCCCACGAAGTACTCGCCAGCCACGGAGGCGTGCTGGTCGCCGAAGTTCACGATGTGCTCTTCCGGCAGGTCATGGGTGTAGGAACCCGAGTTGACCTCGATAAAGCGCGGGTTGGTGGTGATCAGGAAGTCCGAATTCTCGATGCGGTCCTGCACGCCAGGCGCAGATGCGGCGCCGTTGTAGGTGCCGATGAACTGCGGGTGGCGCTCGGAAAGCAGCGCCTTACCGGAGGTGAGCTGGGAGAACGGCAAGCCAGCCTTCTCAATGATCGTCTTCAGTTGTTCAGTGAAGCCGTGGCGGTCGGTGTCTTGGTCGATCAAGACGATGGGGTCCTTGGCCGTAGCAAGGCGTTCCAGGACCGCGGTTGCTGCGGCTTCGAGGCGCTCCGGATCGGAGGTAGCGAGCTTGGTGGAGAATTCGGTGTCCGGGACCTCGATCATCAGGTGGGTGATGTCGGATGGGATCTGGACGTGGACCGGACGCTTTTCACGCAGGCAGGTGTGCAGAGCGCGATCGAATTCTTCCACGACATTCATCGGGGTGACTCGGCAAGAGATCGTGGTGAATGGTGCGATGGCCTCGAGCATGTTGGTGTAGTCGCCGTCGGCAAGCGAGTGGTGCATGGCCCACTTGAACTCGGTGGCATACAGCGGCGGCGCACCCGCGATGGAGACCACAGGGACGTGCTCGGCGCGGGCGCCGGCGATGCCGTTAAGTGCGGAGAGTTCGCCCACGCCGTAAGTGGTGAGCAGGGCGCCAATGCCGCGCTGGCGCGCGTAACCGTCGGCGGCGTAGGCGGCGTTGAGCTCGTTGCAGGCGCCGACGAAGCGGATGCCGTCGAAGTCGCGGATCTGCTCGAGGAAGCTCAGGTTGAAGTCGCCTGGGACGCCAATAATTTCGGTGATGCCGACTGCCTTGAGGCGACTGAGGATGAAATCACCAACGGTGATCTGCATGAATTAGGCCTTTCCTTGGTTTTTGTCGTGAATAATCTTGCCTTGCCAAATGACCCCGAGGACGAGAATCCAGATCGGCAGCGCGATGGCGCCCGTGCGGTAATCCGGGAGGATTGCCATGAGGACATAGATCATCGCGAAGAAAGCGATGCACAGGATGTTCGCAATCGGGAACAGCGGCGCCTTGTATGCAGCGTGCGGATTGAGCTTTCGGAACTTCAGGTGCGCCAGGCAGATGGAGGTCCAAGAGATCAGTTCCGCACCCACAATAACTGCAATGAAGACGATCAGCAGCTTGCCCTCAAACAGGTAGTTGAGCAGCACGGCAGTGCCCATAAGCGCCGAGTTGAACAGCAGCGCGCGCAGAGGCACGCCCTTGGCTGTGGTCTTGGCAAAGAACGGTGGGGCTTGGTCGCCGATGGACAGGTCGCGAAGCATGCGGGTGCCCGAGAACGTCATGGTATTGAACACAGAAAGGGCTGCGATCAGGACAATCAGGTTCAGGCCGGTTGCGGCTCCTGAGACGCCGATCGTGGTCAGCGCGCGGACGAATGGTGAGGTGGCGGTGTCCAACTGATTCCATGGGGCGAGCAGGACAATGATGCCCATGCCGCCGATGTAGAACACCAAAATACGCCAGATCACGGAGTTGATTGCCTTCGGCAGAGTTTCCTCTGGGTCCTGGGTTTCGCCAGCAGCGGTGCCGATGGACTCGATGCCGCCAAACGCGAAGATCACAGCTACCAGGGAGAACAGGACACCAGTGAAGCCCATTGGGAAAAAGCCACCGTGCTCGGTGATGTTCTTGATACCCAGTGCTGGTTCCGGGGTAAGTCCCAACACAATGGCGACGCCGACCACGATCATCAGAATGAGGGCCGCGACCTTGATGAAGGACAGCCAGAACTCGGCCTCAGCAAACGCACCAACGTGAACCAGGTTGATCGCGGTGACGATCAGCAGGGTCACCAGCGCAGTGATCCAGTGTGGCAGGTCAGGGAACCAAAAGTCCATGATTGTGCCGGCTGCGGTGAGCTCGAGCATGCCCACGGTGATGGTGGTGAACCACCAGTTCCAGCCGGTGATGAAGCCTGCGCGCGGGCCGATGTATTCGCGGGCATAGGTGGAAAAGGAACCGGACACTGGGTGTGCCACGGCCATTTCGCCGAGCATGCGCATCACCAGGTAGATGATGAAGCCGCCGATGGCGAAGGCCAGCAACACGGCAGGTCCGGCCTGCTGGATCGATGCGCCGGAGCCGAGGAACAGGCCGGTGCCGATCGCGGATCCGAAGGAGATCATTTGCAGGTGGCGGGACTTCATCCCGCGGTGGAGACCATCTTCCTGTAATTCGACGGCAGGTGCAGTGGTAGTCATAGGCGATGCCCCCTTAACCGTTGATGATGTGCGGGTAGGCCAAGCCCTTGAGGCCTTCGGTGCCGAATTCGACGCCGTAGCCGGAGGACTTGATGCCGCCGAATGGGACGCGCGGATCGACGGCGCCGTGGGCGTTAATCCAGGTGGTGCCAGCTTCCAGCTTTGTGGCGACCTCGAGGGCACGTTCACGGTTGGAAGACCATACGGAAGAGCCAAGTCCCACGTCGAGGGAGTTGGCCTGCTCGATCGCCCAGTCGAGGTCGGTGTACTTGATGATCGGCAGCGCCGGGCCGAACTGCTCCTCGGTAACCAATGGATTCTGCGGATCGATGTCGGCCACGAGCGTTGCAGGGTAGAAGTAGCCAGGAGCGTCGTAGTCAGGGTTCGCGCCAGTCAGCACCCGTGCACCGGACTCCACAGCCTTCTTCACCAGGCCATCGACGATGTCGAACTGCTGCTTGTTCTGCAGCGGTCCAAGCACATTGTCCTCCTCGGTGCCCACGCCCATCGGGGAAGCGGCGACGACCTGCAGCAGGGCCTCGCATACGGCGTCGTACAGGGATTCTGGGACGTAGAGACGCTTCATGGCAGCGCAGGTCTGGCCGGTGTTGATGAAGGCGCCCCAGAAGAGGTCGCCCGCGATAGCGGCCGCATCGGCGTCGTCAAGCACGATGCCTGCGTCGTTGCCGCCGAGCTCCAGGGTGAGGCGGGTGAGGTTGTCGCCGGATGCCTGAGCAATCTTCTTGCCGGTGGCGGTGGAGCCGGTGAACATGAGCTTGTCGACGCCCTGGTGCGCAGTCAGTGCAGCGCCGATCTCGCCGGCGCCGGTGACGGTCTGGAGGATGTCAGTTGGCAGCACCTCGTTCAGTACCTTGATCAGTGCGAGGACGGACAGTGGCGTGTATTCAGAAGGCTTGACCACAACAGCGTTGCCCATGCGCAGAGCGGGAGCGATCTGCCAGATGGTGATCATCATTGGCCAGTTCCATGGGCCGATGGCGCCCACGACGCCGAGCGGACGGTAGGTGACGGTGGCCTTGACGTCCGCGTCGACGGCGACGTAGTCAGGGGATTCAAAGGAGGCGGTAGCGCGGAGCCAACCGACGCAGGCCCCGACTTCGAAGCGGGCGTTCGGGCCGTTGAGTGGCTTACCCTGCTCGCGGGTGAGCAGTTGGGCGAGGTCTTCTGCGTGTGCTTCCACGGCATCCGCACACTTCATGAGGAGTTCGCAGCGTTCTTGGTCACTGAGCTTAGCGAAGTCCTTCTGCGCTCCCTTCGCCCGTTCAATGGCAGCATTGACGTCTTCCACAGTGTTTTCCGGGCAGACACCGAGCAATTCACCGGTTGCCGGGTTGTGGATCTCACGGCCACTGTCAGCCGTGATGCCTGCCAGCAAAGACTCGTATGACATGGAATCCTCCTTCATAAACTTTGGGGTTTCATCCATGTTGCCCACATCACATTGTGAATTCTTGACTCCGAGTGCATGCAACTTGATTATGAATGTGCCGTGGGTCACTTTATGATGGTCTCTATGACTCTGCAGCACTATGACCTTGCCGGCTGGCGCACCGCGGTCAATGAGCACTTCGGGCGCATCGAGATCAGCGCTCCTGCAGATTTCAGCGCTTCCATGTCTGTGGCACGCCTTGGCGACGTTTCCCTGATGGACATGAGCACCACCGCCCACACAGTCACTCGTTCCGCCTCCGACGCGGACCCATTCTGCAAGCTCAGCCTGCAGTTGGAGGGAACATCCACGATGACGCAAGATGGCCGAACCTGCGTACTGGAACCCGGCGACTTAGCACTCTATGTCACCCAGCGACCATATTCACTCGCCTACGACAGTCCGCAGCGAACACTGGTGGTGTATTTGCCCTTAAGCTTCCTGTCCTTTACCCCGGCTCAGATCTCGGCGCTAACCGCTTCCCCCATCACACGGCACAGCGGTCTTGGCAGGGTTGCCATTCCGATGTTCGAGCAGCTAGCCGCCAACATCAATCTCCTCGACGGCGCGCACGCAGAAGCTCTCGTACGTTCAGCGATCAACATGTTGATTTCGGTATTTTCCTCCGAATACGCCTCCGAGCTTGCCGACGGCAGCGGCCCGCTACTCTTTCAGCAGGCTAAGTCCTATATTGAAGACAATCTTTCGCATCCCGATCTTTCGCCCGCCACCATCGCTGCCGCGCTGTATGTGAGTGTGCGGCATTTGCATGCCCAGTTTGCCTCTCAAGGGCTGACCGTTTCGGCGTATGTGCGGGATCGACGCCTTGAACGCATCAGGGCGGACCTGGCGAATCCGGCGTTGTCATCGCGTTCCATTACCTCTGTGTGTGCTGACTATGGCATTAACGATGCTTCCTATTTCTCCCGCATATTTAAGAACCAATACGGTCATTCGCCGCGGGAATTCCGGAAGTTGCACGCATGACAAAACCCCACATCCGAAAGGATGCGGGGTTTAAATTTGTGGAGCATAGGAGAATCGAACTCCTGACCTTCTGCTTGCAAAGCAGATGCTCTACCAATTGAGCTAATGCCCCTTGAAGAGGACCAATTTCTTGGCCCTCTTCAAAGTTTATAAAGTTTTTGGTCGGCGGTGTCCTACTCTCCCACACCCTCCCAGGTGCAGTACCATCGGCGCAGTAAGGCTTAGCTTCCGGGTTCGGAATGGGACCGGGCGTTTCCCTTACGCTATCAACCA